>NZ_JBFACE010000008.1:0-246491 GCF_040640655.1 Streptomyces sp. NPDC021749
CCGGTGGGGCCGGGGTGTGGGACGTAAAGCGAAGCAGTCCCACACCCCGGCCCCGCAGGACCGTCACCGCACCCGACAACAACCCCGCCCGCCGCAGGCGCCAGGCGAGAAGCCCCGCGGCGGGTCAGACGAGTACGTACGGGGCGCCGCAAAGCGCAACGGCGAGACGCCCCGCGGCGGGACAGCCAAGTACGTACGCGGCACCCCTGAGCGCGCCGAGGAACGTCAGCCGAGCGACGCGAGGTACGCCGCGGCCTTGTCCGGGTCGAAGAAGAAGTTCTCGAAGTCGGACGGGTCGTTGAAGCCGTTGGCGAAGCGGTCGGCGATGGGCTGGAGCTGGCCGGCCGCGCCGAGGATGTTCAGGACGTGCTCCGGCGGCGGGGCCAGCATCGCGTTGGTCCACTTGGTGACGTGCTGGGCGGTGTCCCAGTAACGGTCGAAGGTGGCCTGCATCCAGGCCTCGTCGAACGGCTTCTCACCGCGTTCCACGATGGAGGCGAGGTAGGCGGCGGCGCACTTGGAGGCCGAGTTGGAGCCCTGGCCGGTGATCGGGTCGTTGGCGACGACCACGTCGGCGACGCCGAGGACCAGGCCGCCGGAGGGCAGCCGGCCGATCGGGTTGCGCACGGTGGGCGCGTAGCGGCCGGCCAGCGTGCCGTGGGCGTCGGTCAGCTCGACCTTGGTGCAGCGGTCGTACTCCCACGGCAGGAACGTCTTCATCAGGTCCAGCGTGACGGCCAGGTGCTCACCGGGGTCCTTCACGTTCTGGAAGACGTCCAGGGGGCCGCCGGGGATGCCCTCCCAGAAGAGGATGTCGGCCCGGCCGGAGGTGGTGAGCGTCGGCATCACGAAGAGCTCGCCGACACCGGGGACGACGTTGCAGCGCACCGCCTCGAAGTCCGGGTGCTCGGGGCGCGGGCCCATGCCGTGCACGTAGGCGACGGCCAGCGCCCGCTGCGGGGTGTCGTACGGCGAACGGGAGGCGTCCCGGCCGAACATGGACACCAGCTCGCCCTTGCCGGCCGAGACCAGCGTCAGGTCGTAGCGGCTCGCGAAGAAGTCCAGGTCGGAGACGGCGGCGCCGTGGATGACGAGCTGCCCGCCGCGCTGTGCGAAGGTCTCCATCCAGCCGGCCATCTTCACCCGCTGGTCGACGGACTGGGCGTAGCCGTCGAGCTTGCCGACCCAGTCGATGGCGCGCTGGGAGCCGTCGGGTCCCTCGTGGCTGCCGGGGGCGGCGACGGAGACGCCGAGGCCCTCGATGCGCGGGGCCTGGCTCTCCCAGAAGTTGATGCCCAGGTCGCGCTCGTGCTGGAGGGCGGTGTCGAACATGCACTGCGTCGACATGACCCGGCCGGAGCGGATCTCGTCGGCGGTGCGGTTGGACATGAGGGTGACCTCGTAGCCCTTGGACTGCAGGCCCAGGGCGAGCTGGAGGCCGGACTGGCCGGCTCCGATGACGAGTATTTTCCGCATGGCGGCACTCTTCTCTGCTACTGCGATGTTTCGGGGGTGAGGGGTGGGGTCGTGCGAGGGGTGGCCCCTCAGGGCGGGCCCGCGGTGGGGGGCGGGGCCCGGCGAAGGGCCGGCCCGTAGGAGGGCCGGCCCGGTTACTCCGGCGCGGTTTCCAGGGCGTGGCCGACCAGGGCGAGCAGCGACTGGACCACGGTGGGCCGCTTGCGCGCGTCCATGATCACGATCGGTACCGCCGCGGGTACGGTCAGCGCCTCGCGGACGTCCTCGGCCTCGTAACTGTCGGTGCCCTCGAAGTGGTTGACCGCGACGACGTAGGGCAGTCCGCAGCTCTCGAAGTAGTCCAGCGCCGGGAAGCAGTCCTCCAGCCGCCGGGTGTCGGCCATCACGATCGCGCCGATCGCGCCGCGCACCAGGTCGTCCCACATGAACCAGAACCGCTGCTGCCCGGGCGTGCCGAACAGGTACAGGACCAGTTCCTGGTCGAGGGTGATCCGTCCGAAGTCCATCGCGACCGTGGTCGTGGTCTTCTCCGGGGTGGCGGTCAGATCGTCGGTGCCCTCGCTGGCCTGGGTCATCACCGCCTCGGTCTGCAGCGGAGTGATCTCCGAGACCGAACCGACGAACGTGGTCTTGCCCACGCCGAAGCCACCGGCCACCACGATCTTGGTGGCGATCGGCGCCCGCGAGCGGTCCGTCTGCCAGCTCTGCAGCCCCGCGTCGGCGGCCGTGGCCACCGGGCCGGCCTGACCCACGGAACCGGCGGTCGTCGTCGGCCCGGCCGATATCGTGTCAGAGCCTGTGAAGTCCACTCAGCACCCTTTCGAGCAGCGCGCGGTCGGGCCGACCGGTGCCGTGCCCGGTGCCGTAGACGCGAATCTTTCCCTGGTCGGCGAGGTCGCTGAGCAGGACGCGGACCACGCCCAGCGGCATCTTGAGGAGGGCGGAGATCTCCGCCACCGAGCGCATCCGGCGGCAGAGCTCGACGATCGCCCGCATCTCCGGCATCACCCGGTCGCCCCAGCCGCCGGACGTGAGCTCGCGCCGCTCTTCGGGGGCTTCCAGCGCGGCCACGAAGGTCTCGACGAGCAGCACGTGGCCGAACCGGGTGCGGCCGCCGGTGAGCGAATACGGCCGCACGCGCGAGGGTTTGCGATCCCCGCCGCGCACGGGGAGTTTGGGGGACTTACTCACTGGGCGCTCTCCATCGACTTGCGGAGTTCGGTGCGGAGTTCGGGGGTGAGGACGTGGCCGGCCCGGCCGACGAACAGCGCCATGTGGTAGGCGATGACGTTCATGTCGCAGTCCGGTGCGGCGTGCACGCCGAGCAGCGAACCGTCGCTGATCGACATCACGAACACGCTGGCCTCGTCCATCGTGATCATCGTCTGCTTGACGGCCCCGCCGTCCATCAGCTTCGCGGCGCCCTGGGTGAGGCTGCCGAGCCCGGAGACGATGGTGGCGAGGTCGGCGCTGGACCCCCGGGGCCCGCCGGCGTCACCGGGGCGTGCCGCCCCGTCCGCCCGGTCAGGGTCGGAGCTGAGCAGCAGCAGCCCGTCGGAGGAGACCACCGCGACCGAGCGGATGCCCGGCACCTCCTCCACCAAGTTGCTCAGCAACCAGTGGAGATTGCGGGCCTGGCTGCTCAGTCCTTGTCCGTAAGCAGTGGGCGCTTGCGCCATCACTCGCGTGCCTCCTCGACAATCTGGCTCTCTTCCGGGGCCCCCGCTCCGTCGGTGTCGTTCAGTGGGTCGGTCTGGTCCGTCGTATGTCCTGCGAGTTCGGCCGCCACGTCGCGTCGGCCGGTCCGCGCCCCCTGCTGGAATCCGCCGAGCCGGCGCCGCAGTGCCTCGGCGTTGGCCGCGCCGCTCTTGCGCGGGGCGGTGGGCGCCTGCTGCTGCGCCACGATCTTGGGCGTGCGTTTGGGCAGGCCCAGGCTGGTCCGCTGCTTCTCCGGGGCGGCCGCGGGCGCCGTGGCGTCGGGCGCCGTGGCGGAAGGGGCCTCCTCTGCGGGTGCGGTGTCCGTGGGCGCCGTGGCCGCGGGTGCCGGGTCCGGGGCCGGAGTGGCCGCCTCGGCGCGGGTGTGCTCGTCCGGGCCGATGGCGTACGGGTCCGGTGCGGCCGGGGCGGCGGCCGGCGCGGGCTCGTCCGGCGTGACCTCGCGGGGCCGGGTGTGCTCACCGGTGCCGCCGGCCGGGATCCCGGCCGCGTCGATCGCGCGCTCCGCGGCGGCGACGAACGGGTCGTCCGCGGAGCCGCCCGCGGGACCGGCCTCCTGGGCGGCCGGGGCGGGCCCCGCAGCGGCGTTGCCCTCCGGGGCCGGCTCGGTCTCCGACGCGGCGCGGCCCGCCGCCGGGTCCACCCGCGGCACCCGCGTCTGCAGCGTGTTGGAGTTGGCCTCGGCCACCGACCCGGGCAGTCCCGGGGCGTGCGCATCGTGCTGGACGGTCAGCGAGGACGCCGGGCCGGGACGGGTCGGCAGGATCGAGCCGGGCAGCACGATGACGGCGGTGACCCCGCCCTGCTTGGCGTCCCGCAGCTGGACCCGGACGCCGTGCCGGGCGGCCAGCCGCACCACCACGTACAGCCCGAGGCCCAGCGCCTCGTCGATGTTCTCGGCGGTCGAGGCGGCCTCCGCGTCCGTCAGCCGCTCGTTGAGCTCGGCCATCCGCTCCGCGGTCATCCCGATGCCCTCGTCCTGGACGGAGAGCATCACCTCACCGCTCTCCAGCAGCCAGCCGGACAGCTCGACGTGGGCGTCCGGCGGCGAGAACGCGGTGGCGTTCTCCAGGAGTTCGGCGACCAGGTGGCTCAGGTCGTCCGCGGCGAACCCGGCGACCTGGGAGTGCGGGGGCAGCGACTGGATGCGCACCCGTTCGTAGCGTTCGATCTCACTGACCGCGGCGCGGAGCACGTCCAGCAGCGGGACCGGGCCGGGGTGGTTGTTGCCGTGCTGCTCGGCGCCGGCCAGGACCAGGAGGTTCTCGCTGTTGCGGCGCATCCGCGCGGCGAAGTGGTCCAGTTTGAAGAGGGTGTCCAGCCGCTCCGGGTCCTGCTCGGTCTCCTCCAGCCCCTCGATGACGCCGAGCTGGCGCTCCACGAGGCCCAGGGTGCGCAGTGCGAGGTTGACGAACCGGCCCTGCACACCGGTGTGGGCGGCCTTGAGCCGCTCGGTGAGGTCGGCGATCTCCTCCTTGAGCGCCTCGTTCTGCTCCTGCAGCACCTCACGCTCGGCGACCAGCCGCTGCCGGCCGCCGACCAGCCGCTTGCGCTCGCCCTCCAGTTCGGTGGTGCGCCGTGACAGCTCGCCGACCTGGGCGTGCAGCGCGTTCACCGACCGTACGGTGGCGGCGAATTCGTCGTTGCGGCCCTTGTAGGTGACAGGGTCCTCGTGCGCCGGGTCCGCGGCCACCCGGCGGGCGCCGATCCGCAGCGCGGCCAGCGGCTGGGTCATCGAGCGGGCGGCCCAGATGCCGGCGCCGACGGCGAGCAGCAGGCACAGGCCCGCGAGGCCGATCCGGACCTCCAGCTCCGTGACGTCGTCGTCGCGCAGCTGGCCGAGGCGCTGGACGTCGGCGGTGGCCATGGCCGATTCGACGCCCCGCATCAGCCCGATCCGGGCGGTGAGGGCGTTCTCCACCCGCTGGCGGCTGAGCCGCAGATCGGCGGCGTCCAGGCGTGGCTGGTCGGTGAGCCGGGTCAGATAGCGCTCGGCGGTGCTGACGTCCGAGCCGTTGACGGTGCGGTCGAACCGGTCCCGGGCGCCCTGGCTCGCGGTCTCCCGGAAGTCGCCCAGCGCGCCCTGCTCGCGGACGTGCGCGACCTGTGCGAGGCCGGTCAGCGTGGGCTGGTTGCCGCCCGCGTTGAGCCCGGCGAGCAGCAGCGCGCGGGTGCCGGCGGCCTGGTCGGTGGCGCGGGCGAGCGCGGGCAGCGCCCGGGTGTCGGCGGCCGCGGAGTCCGCCCGGGCGGGCAGCCCGCGGGCGATGTCGTCGCTGATCGCCCCGAGCGCCTGGATGATGCCGGTGTAGGCACGGTAGACCTGCTCGGCCGATTCCGCTCCGGTCAGCGCCTTTTGACGGGTTTCCGGGAGGGTCTTGAGCAGTTTGTCGGCGGTCGCGTAGACCGCGCTGTCGCCCGAGCCGTCCTGGGCCTCGGTGCGCAGGTCGTCGATCTGCCGGTCCACGCGGGCGCGCTGCGGGCGGGCGACGGCGGCGCTGTCGGCACCGGGCCCGCTGGTGACGGCGGTGCGGGCCGCGGCCGTGTGCGCCCGGGTGCCGTTGACGCCGGGGAGACCGGTGCCGGTTCCGGCCGTTGTGGTGCCGGTTGTTCCGCTTCCACCGGTCGTGCCGGTTCCGCCGGTCGTGCCGGTTCCGCCCGCTCCGGTCGTGCCGCCGGTGCCGGTGCCGTTGGCCCTGCCGTTCCCGGGGCCGGTGCTCCTGCCCGCACCCGCGCCGTTGTCGCCGGTGCCCGTACGGCCGTTGCGTCCCGTGGCGGCGTACGCGGTCATCCCGTCGCGTTCGTCGGCGAGGGAGTGCGCCAGGGCGATGGCGCGTGCGTTGAGTTCGGCCAGGTCGACCAGCTGCTGGCTGTTGTTGGCGTCGTCCGCCGTGCCGAGCAGACCGGGGGCGCCGGCTCCGAGGACGGCGGCGGCCACGACGGCCACCGCGCCGACCAGCCGGTTGCGGACCCGTGCGGGACGGCGCCCCGCGAGGTCGTCACCGCCGGTCGTGCCCGGTCCCTTGCCGGAACCGGAGCTCTTGCCAGGACCCGTACCCGTACCCGGTCCGGAGACCGAACCGGCCGGTGAACCCGGCTTCCCTGCGCCGCCCCGAAGCCGCATCTTCCGCACCGCTGCTCGCAATCCTGTCTCGCCTGCCCACGCCGTGTGGCGTCGCGGACCCGGCTCGCTCTCCGCTCGCGGGCGGACCTGCGCGCACTCCGCAGCGGCGCATACTTCCGCGAGGGGGAACAGTCCGGCTCTGCGCGTCGCAACGAATGGCCTGGCCCCCCGTGATTCCGGGCATCGACCATTCCACCGGCCCCGCGCAGTGGCTCGGCAACACATGCCCGGCCACCCGAACGAGTGAACATCACTCGGAGTTTGGCCATCAACTTCCGTGCGGCAACGATTTTCGCCGCAACCCCGCGCAACCCCCGAACGGGTTTGGAGATGCGTCCCCGTCCTGGCAGGATGCGCGCCCGCACGCCGCCGGGCCCCCGGTCCGTACCTTCCGCACGGCGCTGACCTGCCCGTACGCCGAACGTCGCGGTGCGCGCCGGTCACCCGGTGGAATCCGCGCCCTCCGGCACACTGGCCGGCATGCGCATCGAACTCGCCACCGAGCCGGGCGGTGCCCAACGCCCCAACGAGGACTACGCATCGGTAGCTCTGCCTGCCTCCGGCCAGGGCGGAGTGCTGGTCCTGCTGGACGGCGTGACCCCGCCCGAGGAGGACTACGGATGCCGTCACACGGTCCCGTGGTTCACCGCGCGGCTCGGCGGCGCAATGCTCGAACTGTCGGTTTCGCGGCGGGATATGACGCTGGCTGAGGCGCTGGCCTCGGCCATCTCCCGGACGGCCGCCGTTCACCGAGGCACGTGTGACCTTTCTCACGTCCGCACTCCGCAGGCAACTGTGGTGGCCGCCAGGTGGTCCGCGGACACCGTCGAGCACCTCGTCCTGTCCGATTCGGTGCTCCTCCTGGAGCACATCGACGGTTCGGTGCACCCCGTGGTGGACCCGCGGCTGGACGAACTGCCGCCCGCGGTCCGGGCGCAGCGCGCCGCCGTACGGGCGCTGCCCCGCGGGTCGGCGGAACGGGCCGCGGCGGGCCGGGAGTACGGGCGGGCCGTCGAGGCGCTGCGGAACGCGGAGGGCGGCTTCTTCACGGCGGCCGCCGATCCGTCGGTGGCGGCCCGCGCGGTCACCGGCACCACCCCGCGGGCCCGGATCCGCTCGCTGACCGCGCTCAGCGACGGCGCAGGCCGCTGGGTCGAGGTCTTCGGGGAGGGCTCCTGGGCGGACTGCGTGCGCGTGGTGGCCGAGGAGGGCCCCCAGTCCCTGATCGACCGGGTGCGGGCCGCGGAGGCGGCGGATCCGGAGTGCACGGCCTACGCGCGGGGCAAGGCCCGGGACGACGCCGCGGTGGTTTTCGTCATGCCGTGACAATCCCGTGCGTGACGGCTCTTGCCGGGCTGGTGGGTGCGTAACGGGCGTTTCCGGGCCGGCTCTTGGCCGGACGCACCCGGCTGCGGCGGGTCGTTCCGCGGTGGTTCGTTCCGCAGCGGGAATTAAGCGGCGGGACCGGTCACCTGGCCGGCTTTCATCCCTCTTCGCCCTCTTGCTCCGTGTTCAAGCGGTGCAGCAGCCGGGCGAGTTCGGCCACCTCGCGGCGGTCCCAGGCGGCGAGGCGCCGGGCGTACCGGGCGCGGCGGTCGTTGCGGACGCGGGTGAAGCGTTCCCGGCCCTCGTCGGTGAGGCGCACCAGGACGGCGCGGCCGTCGGCCGGGTCGGGTGCGCGGGCGACCAGCCCGAGCTGTTCCAGGGCGTGCAGCTGGCGGCTCATCGTGGCCTTGCCGACGCCGAAGAACCCGGCGAGGTCGGTGGCGCGCTGCGCGCCGGCGTCGGCCAGCCGGACCAGCAGGCCGTAGGCGGACGACTCCAGGTCGGGGTGCACCTCCCGGGCGAGTTCGCCGGACGAGGCCCGGGCCCGGCGGAGGAACACCGCCAATTCGCGTTCCAGGGCGAGGAATACGTGGTCCACACCGGTCGGCTCGCCGTCCGCCGGCGTCCCGTCGGCCCCGGGGTTGTGCACGTCAGCGCCCCTTCTCGCGTTTCCTGGTCTGAAAGTTTCCGCCCGCGGCGGCCGAAGCCGCAGCTCGGCCAGTATTTCGCAGGATTAGACCAACGGCAGCCCAGGGACCCTCTTTTGTCGCGCCGGTCTACGCGCGTATCGTCATTTATGGCATGGCCACACCAAACAGCGGCCGTTCGCCAAAGGTTCCGCCGCGCGTCCCTGCACACCGCACCTCCGTGTCAGCCACGCCCGCGCCATGCCGGCAGATCACCCCCCTCAGAGCAGCACTCATCCCCCTCAGGTCACACCGAGATCTCCGGAGACACGTATGTCCGTGCTCAGATCCGGCTCCCCCCATCGCCCCGCACGCTCGCTCGCGACCGTGACCGGGGCCCTCCTCACCCTCCTCGCCCTGCTCCTGGCGCTGCCCGGCACGGCCGGTGCCGCGGCCGTGCGGCGGGCGCCCGAGCCGACCCACCCCGGCCAGGACTGGGCCGGCTCGCAGATCGCCAAGCGCGAGGGCACCGCGGCCGGCCGCACCGCCCCGCCGGCGGGCTCGCTCCTGGCGTCCGTCGAAGGAGTGGACGTCAGCAGCCACAACGGCAACGTCGCCTGGTCAACGCTCTGGAACAGCGGCGCCCGGTTCGCCTACGTCAAGGCGACGGAGTCCACCAGCTACACCAACCCGTACTTCGCGCAGCAGTACAACGGCTCCTACAACGCCGGCATGATCCGCGGCTCCTACCACTTCGCCACGCCCAACACCTCCAGCGGCGCCGCCCAGGCCAACTACTTCGTCGACCACGGCGGCGGCTGGTCCAAGGACGGCAAGACGCTGCCCGGCGCACTGGACATGGAGTACAACCCCTACGGCGCGACCTGTTACGGGCTCAGCGCGGCCGGCCTGGTCAACTGGATGAAGGACTGGTTCGCCACCTACAAGGCGCGCACCGGCCGGGACGCGGTCATCTACACCTCCACCAGCTGGTGGAAGCAGTGCACCGGCAATTCGTCCGCCTTCGGCGCGATCAACCCGCTGTGGGTCCCCCGCTACGGCTCCTCGGTCGGCGAACTCCCGGCCGGCTGGGGCTTCCACACCATCTGGCAGTACACCTCGACCGGCCCCACGGTCGGTGACCACAACCGCTTCAACGGTGCGATGGACCGGCTGCAGGCGCTGGCCAACGGCTAGCCGGTCGCGGAGGCCGTGCGGGCGGACGGCCCGCCCGCACCCCGAGACCCCTCCCGCCTGCCGCGGGAGGGGTCTTCCGCTCGGGTCGCGCCGCTCACGCCGCGACCGGAACCTCCGGTGCCGCGCCGTTGCGGGCCGGGGTCAGCGCGAGCTCCAGCACCTGGCGGACGTCGGAGACCGGGTGGACCTCCAGGGCGTCCAGCACCTCGGCGGGCACGTCGTCGAGGTCCGGTTCGTTGCGCTTGGGGATGATCACGGTGGTGAGCCCCGCGCGGTGCGCCGCGAGCAGCTTCTGCTTGACGCCGCCGATCGGCAGCACCCGCCCGGTCAGCGAGACCTCGCCGGTCATCGCCACGTCCGGCCGTACCTGCCGGCCCGACAGCAGCGAGGCCAGCGCCGTCGTCATCGTCACGCCCGCGCTCGGCCCGTCCTTGGGAACGGCGCCGGCCGGTACGTGCAGATGCACTCCGCGCTCCTTCAGGTCGCCGACCGGAAGCTCCAGCTCCGCTCCGTGCGACCTCAGGAACGACAGCGCGATGTGCGCGGACTCCTTCATCACGTCGCCGAGCTGGCCGGTCAGCGTCAGACCGGAGGCCCCGGTTTCCGGATCGGCGAGCGACGCCTCCACATAGAGGACGTCACCGCCCGCGCCGGTGACCGCGAGACCGGTCACCACGCCCGGCACGGCCGTCCGCCGCTCGGCCGGGTCCTGGGCCGACTCCGGGGTGTGGTGCGGCCGTCCGATCAGCGGGCGCAGCTGGTCCGCGCCGACGCCGAACGGCAGCTCCTGCTCGCCGAGTTCGTGCTGCGCGGCGATCTTGCGGAGCAGCCGGGCGATCGACCGCTCCAGATTCCGCACGCCCGCCTCGCGGGTGTACTCGCCCGCCAGCTTGCGCAGCGCGTCCTCCTCCAGCGTCACCTCGCCGGGCTCCAGACCGGCCCGTTCCAGCTGGCGCGGCAGCAGGTGGTCCCGGGCGATGACGACCTTCTCGTCCTCGGTGTAGCCGTCGAGCCGGACCAGTTCCATACGGTCGAGCAGCGGCTCGGGGATGGCTTCCAGCACATTGGCGGTGGCCAGGAAGACCACGTCGCTCAGGTCGAGTTCGACCTCCAGGTAGTGGTCGCGGAAGGTGTGGTTCTGCGCCGGGTCCAGAACCTCCAGGAGGGCGGCGGCCGGGTCGCCCCGGAAGTCGGAGCCCACCTTGTCGATCTCGTCGAGCAGGACGACCGGGTTCATCGAACCGGCTTCCTTGATCGCCCGGACGATCCGGCCCGGCAACGCGCCGACGTACGTACGGCGGTGGCCGCGGATCTCCGCCTCGTCCCGGACGCCGCCGAGCGCGACCCGGACGAACTTGCGGCCCATGGCGCGCGCCACCGACTCGCCCAGAGAGGTCTTGCCCACACCGGGCGGCCCGACCAGCGCGAGGACGGCGCCGCCGCGGCGGCCCCCGATCAGCCCGAGCCCGCGCTCGGCCCGGCGCTTCCTGACGGCCAGGTATTCCGTGATCCGTTCCTTCACGTCCGCCAGGCCCGCGTGGTCGGCGTCCAGGACCTCCTTGGCACCGGCGATGTCGTAGGCGTCCTCGGTCCGTTCGTTCCACGGCAGTTCGAGGACGGTGTCAAGCCAGGTACGGATCCAGGAGCCCTCGGGGCTCTGGTCGCTGGCCCGCTCCAGCTTGTCGACCTCCTTGAGGGCGGCCTTGCGGACGTCCTCGGGCAGATCGGCGGCCTCCACCCGGGCGCGGTAGTCGTCGCTCTCGTCCTCGGGGTCGCCGTTGAGCCCGGCGAGCTCCTTGCGGACCGCCTCCAGCTGGCGCCGCAGCAGGAACTCCCGCTGCTGCTTGTCGACGCCCTCCTGGACGTCCTTGGCGATGGACTCGGCGACGTCCTGCTCGGCGAGGTGGTCGCGCAGCGCCTCGGTGGCGAGCTTCAGCCGGGCGACCGGGTCGGTGGTCTCCAGCAGGCGGACCTTCTGCTCGACGGTCAGGAACGGCGAGTAGCCGGAGTTGTCCGCCAGCGTCCCGACGTCCTCGATGCCCTGGACGCGGTCGACGACCTGCCAGGCGCCGCGCTTGCGCAGCCAGCTGGTGGCCAGCGCCTTGTATTCCGTGACGAGTTCGGTGACCGCCCCCGGGAGGGGATCGGGGACGCTCTCCTCGACGGCGGTGCCCTCCACCCACAGCGCGGCCCCGGGCCCGGTCGTGCCGGACCCGATCCGCACCCGGCCAAGGCCCCGGATCAGCGCTCCGGGATCGCCGTCGGACAGCCGCCCGACCTGCTCGATCCGCCCGAGCGTGCCGATTCCGGCGTAGTTCCCGTCGACGCGGGGCACAAGGAGCACCCGCGGTTTGTTGCCCGAGGAGGCGGCGGCCTGCGCGGCCTCCACCGCGGCGCGCACCTCCGCGTCGGACAGGTCCAGGGGCACCACCATGCCGGGGAGCACCACCTCGTCATCGAGGGGCAGCACGGGCAGAGTGAGCGGTGTGGACGTCGAAGCCATGATCTCCCCTTCGGCAAGCAAGTTGAGCTTTACCCACTCAATGCAGGGAGTCGGGGAGATGTTCCCCGCCGCGCGTTCGCTGTGAGCGATCAGGTGGCGGGGCGCCAGTGGGCGGGACGGGTCAGGCCGGACGGGAGCCTGGTGGCCGCATCGCCCCGGGCCGCGTTCAGTTGGGCCTGGGTCAGGAAGAGCGCACCGGTCAGATCGGCACCGCTGAGGTCGGCGTCCCGCAGGTCGGCGCCGATCAGGTCGGCCCGCCGCAGGTCCGCCCCGGTGAGGTCGGCGGCGATCAGGTACGCCCCGCGGAGGTTGGCGCCCTGGAGCCCCGCGCCCTTGAGGCGGGCCCCCATCAGGTCGGCGCCGCGCCGCTCCTGCTTCCGGCCGGGCACCCGGGCCCGCACGAGCTCGCTGGTGCGCAGCAGCAGGACGTTGACCTCGGCCCGGTGGGCGGGCACGTCCAGCCCGCCGAGCTCCTCCGCGCTGCCGCGGGTGAGGGCCTCGGTCTTCTCCAGCGCGGCACGCAGGTCGTCGTGGATCGGGCGGGCGGCGGGCAGGGTCAGCGCCTCGGACAGGTACCAGAGGAGTTCGTGCAGCTGCCGCATGACGGGGAAGACGTCGAACATCTGCCGGGCGGTCGCGGGCGCCTGCCGCCAGTCCGTGCCGCCGAAGGTGACCTGGGAGACCTTCTGCCCGGCGCCGAAGCAGTCGAAGACCGTGCAGCCGGAGAAGCCGCGGTTCCGCAGGTCGCGGTGGATGCCGCAGCGGAAGTCGTCCTGGAGGTTGGGGCAGGGCCGGCCGGCGTCCTTGTCGATCGCGAAGTCCGCCGAGCGCGCGAACGGCAGGGCGACGCAGCAGAGCCCGAAGCAGCTGCCGCAGTCGGCGTTCAGGCCGAGGTCGGCAGCCGTGCGGCCGGAGTCGCCGCTCTGCCGGCCCGGTTCGGCGGCGTCGGGAAGCGGACGGGCGGTGCGGTCTCGGGACACGATGCGGGTACTCCTGCGGCCGGCGGGCGCGGTAGGCGGCGGCGCCCGGATGGGGTCCCATTCTCCCAGCCCGCGCTCCCCGCTCTGCCGGACTGCGTGGTCGGGGGCGTTGTGGTCGGGGGCGTTGTCAGTGGTCGCCCCTAACCTCGGCCACATGAGCATGATCGGAGAGTACGCACGTGTGACACCCGCCGAACTCACCCGCGTCCTCGGCGATCCGGAGTGGGGGCTGGCGCTCGTCGCCCGGCGGCGCGAGGCGGAGGCCGAAGAGGTCCCCGAGCCGGCGAGCGCGCGCTGCCTGGACGTCGACAAGAGCTGGGACGCACTGGGATTCCTGCTGCGCCGGGCGGGCTTCCCGGTGGACGTCGTGCACGGCGAGGAAGCCGTCCCGGACGCCGAGGACTGGGGGTACGGCCCGCCGCGCTACCTCACCCCCGAGCGGGTGCGGACCGCGGCCGAGGCGCTGGCGGGGATACCCGCGACGAGCCTGACGGCCGGAGTCGGCCCGGAGGACCTGGCCGAGGCGGAGATCTACCCGACGATCGTGTGGGAACGGGGGGAATCGCTGGACTACGTCACCGACTACTACGCACTCCTGCGGCCGTTCTTCGGTGCGGCGGCGGAGAAGGGGGACGCGATGCTCATGTGGCTGGGCTAGGGGCGGCTGACGGCTCGCCGCCGCGACGGCCGGTCAGGCCGCGACCGGGCGGCCCGCACGGCCGCAACGGCCCCTCGGCTCCGGCCCGGCACCCTGCCACCGCAACGGCCCCTGGGCTCCGGCCCGGACGGGCCTCACGGAACGTCAGGACTGCTAGGTTCGCGGCATGTTGCAGCGGATGTCCGGGGTGTTCATCGGTGCACTGTTCGGGACGGTCTTCGTGGTCGCCAACGCGCACGATCCGCTGAGCCCCGTCGTCGGCGTCACCCTGCGCGTGGTCGCGGTGCTCACCTTCGCGGGCCTGCTGGCGCTGGCGCTGCTGGCGGGCCGCCGGGGCCGGCCCGTGGCGGACGGGGACGGGGCTCCGCAGGCGGACTGGTTCCGCGGGAAGTTCGGGTTCGTGGTGGCGGCCGAGGCGCTGCTGCTGATCGGCGGCCGGCTCGCGCTGCGCGGGGCGGGCGCCCCCGACGAGACCGCCGTGGCCTGGATCGCGCTCATCGTCGGCCTGCACTTCATGGCGTTGGCCGCGGTCTGGCAGCGGCGCTCGGTCGCCGTCCCGGGGACGGCGCTCACCGCGCTCGGCGCGGCCGGTCTCGGGATGGCCGCGACCCGTGCGGTGGTGTGGGTGCCGTTCGTCAGCGGCGTCCTGTCCGGCGTCGCCCTGCTGGGCGGCTGCGCCTACGCCATCGCGCAGACCTACCGGTCCGCCGTACGGCCGTAGTTGACCCACGACGGCCGGGGGCTCGCGCGGTAGGCGCCCGGCGCACGGATGCGTAGTCACACCCCGGCGAGCTACGTATCTCCGTCCGCAGCGGACGCACTCCCCGGGTTCGGTGCGGGCGCCCTCCCCGGGCTCGGTGCGGGCGCACGCCCTGGGTTCGATGCTGGCGCACGCACCGCGGTCCGGCGTGCGCGCGGGCTCAGGAGGTGCCCGGGCTCAGGAGGCGGCCGGACTCAAGAGGCGCCCGCGCTCAAGAGGCGACGGGGCTCAAGAGGCGACCGGGCTCCGCAGGGCCGGGTGGCCCAGGTCGCCGAGGAGCGGGGCGGGGCCGGCGCGCACGGCCCGCCAGCGTCGGAGCAGTGGCCAGCTCGCCACGCCCAGGGTGAGCGAGAGCAGATGGCCCCAGTCCGTCATCGGGTCGGCGTAGGCGAGCAGGGCGGTGCCGGCGAGCCAGCCGGCACCGCCCAGCAACGGCCAGCGCAGCCGGGCCGGCAGCACCCCGGCCAGCGCGCCGGTGCAGGTCATCACGCCGAAGCTGATCCCGTAGTCGAGGCGGTGCAGCGAGCTCTCCGGCAGCCCGCCGGCGGCGACGGTGAAGGCGACCGGGACCTCCGTGGCGAGGGTGGCCAGCGCATGCCCGCCGAAGAAGACCGCAGCGGTGCGCAGCCCGCCGATCCGCCGTTCCAGCGCGGGCAGGACGAGGAGGAACCCGAGCGCGTAACCGGAGGTCAGTCCTCCGGCGACCCACAGTGCGCTGGCGACCAGCACCAGCAGCGGGGCCTGCGTGAGGTGCACCACGTCCGTACTGGAGCCCTGGAGCAGCTCGGAGACCAGGGTGGGGTCGGCGTGCTCGGCGAAGAGGGAGGTGGCCACGAGCAGCAGGGCGTAGCCGAGGGAAAAGGGGGCGCCGAGCAGCAGCCGCCAGGGCCGCGGGCGGACGCGCGGCCGGCCGGGCGCGCCCTCCGCCGCGGCGACGGGTATCGCGGTGTCCCGCCCGGTGCGCTGCCGGGGGATGCCCGGCAGGACGGCGGGCGGGCCGTCCGCCCCGGTGCTCCCGGCCGGCGCCCGGCCGTCCGACGCCCGCTCCCCCTGCATTCCCCCGACGGTTCCCAGCCTGCTCACGGTCCGAGGCCCCTTCCGTCCTGACGCATCCACCGAGCCACGCCCGGAGTCAACTGGGCCGTGCGTGAGTGCTCCGCCGTGCATCACGTCCGCCCGCCCTGCACAACGTCGCGGACCAGCCTGCACGCTCAACCCATGAAGAAGCTGTGAGAGTGAGATGCATCACGCGAGGCAACCATCACGGGACGGCCACGGTCCCGTTCGGTCCGCACGCCACCCGCCCGCGCCGCCGCCCGGTACCGCCCCGGACCCCACCCCCTCTATTCCCCCTCAAGCCGTTGGACCACCAGGGCCTCTCTTGGCCACCATGGCCGCATGGCTGCTCCCGTTACCCCTCCGCAGACCCCGTCCGACCGCCCCGAGTCGCCGCGCACGCTCGACCGCCGGGAGGGCCCGTACGGCGAGGTGGTCCTGCGGGAACGGGCCGGGTCACCGGGTGGCCCGCCCGTCATCCACGAGATCATCGCCAACGGCTGCTTCCTGATGGACACCTCCGACGGCCGGTCCGAGCGGCTGCTGGTCGACGCCGCGCTGGCCGAGCTCCCGGCCGACCGGCAGCGGCCTGCCGTCCTCATCGGCGGCCTGGGCGTCGGCTTCTCGCTGGCCCGTGCGGCAGAGCAGCCGCGCTGGGGCCGGATCACGGTGGTCGAGCGCGAGGCCGCGGTCATCGACTGGCACCGGAACGGCCCGCTGTCCGCGATCTCGGCCGCGGCGCTGGCCGATCCGCGCAGCGAGATCCTGCACACCGACCTCGTCGCCCACCTCCGCGCGCCCGCCGGCCCGTCCGCCGGCGGGGCGCCCGGGGCCGACGCGGCCCCCGACGGCGGCGCCGTCACCTACGACGCCCTCTGCCTCGACATCGACAACGGCCCCGACTGGACCGTCACCGAGGACAACAACGGCCTCTACTCCCCCGCCGGCCTCGCCGCCTGCCGGGACCGGCTCACCCCCGGCGGAGTGCTCGCCGTCTGGTCCGCCCAGCCCTCCCCGGCCTTCGAGGAAGCGCTGCGAAATGCCGGTTTCCAGGGGGTCCGTACGGAAGAGATCCCGGTTGCCCGAGGCGTCCCGGACGTCGTTCACCTCGCTCGGAAGGGTGCGTAGCCGACAGTCACACCATGCCCGTACGCTGCTGCCCAGCAAGACGCGACCACGCAGGGACATGCAGGGGCGGGCGATGGACCAGACTCAGACAACGCAGGGCGGCGCCGCCGCTGCCACCCCGGGCGCCCAGCGCCGGGTGCTGGTGGTGGAGGACGACCCCACGATCGTCGATGCCATCGCGGCCCGGCTGCGCGCCGAGGGCTTCCAGGTGCAGACGGCCACCGACGGCCCGGCCGCGGTGGACACCGCCGAGGCCTGGCAGCCCGACCTGCTGGTCCTGGACGTGATGCTGCCGGGCTTCGACGGCCTGGAGGTCTGCCGCCGGGTCCAGGCGCAGCGCCCCGTTCCGGTGATGATGCTCACCGCCCGGGACGACGAGACGGACATGCTGGTCGGCCTCGGCGTCGGCGCCGACGACTACATGACCAAGCCGTTCTCCATGCGCGAGCTGGCCGCCCGGGTGCACGTCCTGCTGCGCCGGGTCGAGCGGGCCGCACTGGCCGCGCACACCCCGCGCAGCGGCATCCTGCGCCTGGGTGAGCTGGAGATCGACCACGCCCAGCGCCGGGTCCGGGTCCGCGGGGCCGACGTCCATCTGACGCCGACCGAGTTCGACCTGCTGGTCTGCCTGGCGAACACCCCGCGCGCGGTGCTCTCCCGCGAGCAGCTGCTGGCCGAGGTGTGGGACTGGGCGGACGCCTCCGGGACCCGTACGGTCGACAGCCACATCAAGGCGCTCCGCCGCAAGATCGGCGCCGAGCGGATCCGTACGGTGCACGGCGTCGGCTACGCCCTGGAGACCCCGCCGGCATGAGCCCCTGGCGCCTGCGGTCCTGGCCGCTGCGGAAACGCCGGTGGTGGCGGACGCCCGTCCGTGAACTGGGAACACGGGTCTGGGAGGCGCTGCGCCCGCTGGACCCGTACCGCTCGGTCAAGGCCGCGCTGGGTGCGCTGGTCAGCGTCTCGGTGATCATCACCACACTGCTGGTGTTCGTCGCCATGCACTCGGCGACCGAGCTGCGGGTGATCACGATCTTCTCGATCATCGCCTCGCTGCTGATCACCCAGTTCGTGGCGAACAGCCTGACCGCCCCGCTCGGCGAGATGACGGACGTCACCCGCGCGATGGCGCACGGTGACTACACCCGCCGGGTGCGCTCGGTTCGCCGCGACGAGTTCGGCGACCTGGCCGACGCCTTCAACCGCATGGCGGCCGACCTGGAGGCGGTGGACACCCACCGCAAGGAGCTGGTCGCCAACGTGTCGCACGAGCTGCGCACCCCGATCGCCGCACTGCGCGCCGTCCTGGAGAACGTCGTCGACGGCGTCAGCGAGCCCGACCCCGAGACGATGCGGACCGCCCTGAAGCAGACCGAGCGGCTGGGCCGCCTGGTCGAGCACCTCCTCGACCTGTCGCGGCTGGACAACGGCGTGGTGCCGCTGCACGCCCGGCGCTTCGAGGTCTGGCCGTATCTGTCCGGGGTGCTCAAGGAGGCCAACATGAGCCGCGGCGCCTCCACGCTCTCCGGGCTGGCCGGCTCCGGCACCCACACCCGTACAGACGTGCATCTGCACCTCGACGTCTCGCCGCCGGAGCTGACCGCGCACGCGGACGCCGAGCGGCTGCACCAGGTCGTGGCGAATCTCATCGACAACGCGATCAAGCACAGCCCCCGGCACGGCCGGGTCACCGTGCGCGCCCGGCGCGGGGAGGGCCCGGAGAGCCTGGAGCTGGAGGTGCAGGACGAGGGCCCCGGCATCCCGGAGTCGGAGCGCTACCGGGTCTTCGAGCGCTTCAACCGCGGCGGCCCGGGCCCCTCGGGTCCGGGGACGGACGGCGGTACCGGCCTGGGCCTGGCGATCGCCCGCTGGGCGGTGGATCTGCACGGCGGCCGGATCGGCGTGGCCGAATCCGCACGCGGTTGCCGGATCCGGGTCACTCTTCCGGGGCTGGAGTCAACGCGGAGCTGACGACCGTACGGACGGTCGCTGGCGTAGGGTCGGTGGTGGGAGCACTCACCCCGTGGGTGCGACGGCGGTGAGCGCTACCCGCACACGGGCAAACTCCGTGTGTTTCCCGCCAAGTCATGCCGCGAAACCCTTCGGTGAATGTGACGTACGCGACGAGTGGCCCTCCCGGACTGCACCAAAGGTCACAAGAGGCGTAGCCTTTATTCCCGCTGTCCACCACCTTAGGAAGCGGAAGAGGGCGGTTGCCGCCGTGTCGCTACAGTCCCCCAACACTTCGAGCATCTCGAACGAGGCCGATCAAGAGGGGCAGGGCAAGAGCCCTGCCGCCGCCTTCGGCCCCAATGAGTGGCTCGTCGACGAGATCTACCAGCAGTACCTCCAGGACCCGAACTCGGTAGACCGAGCCTGGTGGGACTTCTTCGCCGACTACAAGCCGGGCGGCGCCACCGCGCCGAGCACGCCGGCGGAGGCCCCCGCCCCCGCCGGGGCCACCCCGGCCCAGTCGACCCCCGCCGCGCCGGCCGCCCCCGCGGCCCCCGCCGCGGACGGGCCGAAGCCCGCCGCCGCGCCAGCCACCCCGGCCGCCAGCGCCCCGGCCCCCGCCCAGCCCGCGCCGGCCAAGGCCGCCGACGCCCGGCCCGCCGCCGCGAAGCCCGCGCCGAAGCCGGCCGCCGCGAAGCCGGCTGCGAAGGCCGACGGCGAGGCCCCGGCCGCCGGTCCCGAGTTCGTCACCCTGCGCGGCCCGTCGGCCGCCGTCGCGAAGAACATGAACGCCTCGCTGGAGCTGCCGACGGCCACGTCCGTCCGCGCGGTCCCGGTGAAGCTGCTCTTCGACAACCGCATCGTGATCAACAACCACCTCAAGCGCGCCCGGGGCGGGAAGGTCTCCTTCACCCACCTCATCGGGTACGCGATGGTGCAGGCCCTCAAGGCCATGCCGTCGATGAACTACTCGTTCGCGGTGAAGGACGGCAAGCCGACCCTGGTCAAGCCGGAGCACGTCAACCTCGGCCTGGCCATCGACCTGGTGAAGCCGAACGGCGAGCGCCAGCTGGTCGTCGCCGCGATCAAGAAGGCCGAGACGCTCTCGTTCTTCGAGTTCTGGCAGGCCTACGAGGACATCGTCCGCCGGGCCCGGGACAACAAGCTGACGATGGACGACTTCACCGGGGTCACCGCGTCGCTGACCAACCCCGGCGGCATCGGCACGGTCCACTCCGTGCCGCGCCTGATGCCCGGCCAGTCCATGATCATGGGCGTCGGCGCGATGGACTACCCCGCCGAGTTCCAGGGCACCTCGCAGGACGCCCTGAACAAGATGGGCGTCTCCAAGGTCATGACGCTGACCAGCACCTACGACCACCGCGTGATCCAGGGCGCCGCCTCCGGCGAGTTCCTGCGCGTGATGAGCCAGCTGCTGCTCGGCGAGAACGCCTTCTACGACGAGATCTTCAAGTCGCTGCGGATCCCCTACGAGCCGATCCGCTGGATGCGCGACATCGACGCGTCGCACGACGACGACGTCACCAAGGCCGCCCGGGTCTTCGAGCTGATCCACTCCTACCGGGTCCGCGGCCACGTCATGGCCGACACCGACCCGCTGGAGTACCACCAGCGCAAGCACCCCGACCTCGACATCACCGAGCACGGCCTCACCCTGTGGGACCTGGAGCGGGAGTTCGCGGTCGGCGGCTTCGCCGGCAAGTCCATGATGAAGCTGCGCGACATCCTGGGCGTGCTGCGCGACTCGTACTGCCGCACCACCGGCATCGAGTTCATGCACATCCAGGACCCCAAGCAGCGCAAGTGGATCCAGGACCGGGTCGAGCGTCAGCACAAGTCGCCCGAGCGTGACGAGCAGCTGCGCATCCTGCGCCGGCTGAACTCCGCCGAGGCGTTCGAGACCTTCCTGCAGACCAAGTACGTCGGCCAGAAGCGCTTCTCGCTGGAGGGCGGCGAGTCCGTCATCCCGCTGCTGGACGCGGTCATCGACTCCGCGGCCGAGTCGCGCCTGGACGAGGTCGTCATCGGCATGGCCCACCGCGGCCGCCTCAACGTCCTCGCCAACATCGTCGGCAAGTCCTACGCGCAGATCTTCCGCGAGTTCGAGGGCAACCTCGACCCGAAGTCGATGCACGGCTCCGGCGACGTGAAGTACCACCTGGGCGCCGAGGGCACCTTCACCGGCCTGGACGGCGAGCAGATCAAGGTGTCGCTGGTCGCCAACCCCTCCCACCTGGAGGCCGTCGACCCGATCGTCGAGGGTGTCGCACGCGCCAAGCAGGACATCATCGGCAAGGGCGGCACGGACTTCACCGTCCTGCCGATCCAGCTGCACGGTGACGCGGCGTTCGCCGGCCAGGGCGTGGTCGCCGAGACGCTGAACATGTCCCAGCTGCGCGGCTACCGCACCGGCGGCACGGTGCACATCGTCATCAACAACCAGGTCGGCTTCACCGCCGCGCCGGAGTCCTCGCGCTCCTCCATGTACGCCACCGACGTGGCCCGCATGATCGAGGCGCCGATCTTCCACGTGAACGGTGACGACCCCGAGGCCGTCGTCCGCGTCGCCCGGCTGGCCTTCGAGTTCCGCCAGGCGTTCAACAAGGACGTGGTCATCGACCTGATCTGCTACCGCCGCCGCGGGCACAACGAGTCGGACAACCCGGCCTTCACCCAGCCGCTGATGTACGACCTGATCGACAAGAAGCGCTCGGTGCGCAAGCTCTACACCGAGTCGCTGATCGGCCGCGGTGACATCACCCTCGAAGAGGCGGAGCAGGCGCTCCAGGACTTCCAGGGCCAGCTGGAGAAGGTCTTCACCGAGGTCCGCGACGCCACGACGGCCCCGGCCGCCCCCGAGGTGCCGCAGCCCAAGGCGGAGTTCCCGGTCCACGTCGACACGTCGATCTCCCAGGAGGTCGTCAAGCGGATCGCCGAGTCGCAGGTCAACATCCCCGAGCACATCACCGTGCACCCGCGTCTGCTGCCCCAGCTGCAGCGCCGCGCGGCCCAGATCGAGGACAACGCCATCGACTGGGGCATGGGCGAGACCCTCGCCATCGGCTCGCTGCTGATGGAGGGCACCGCGGTCCGGCTCGCCGGCCAGGACTCCCGCCGCGGTACGTTCGGGCAGCGGCACGCGGTGCTCATCGACCGCGAGACCGGCGAGGACTACACCCCGCTGCTCTACCTCTCCGAGGACCAGGCCCGCTTCAACGTCTACGACTCGCTGCTGAGCGAGTACGCGGCGATGGGCTTCGAGTACGGCTACTCGCTGGCCCGCTCCGAGGCGCTGGTCATGTGGGAGGCGCAGTTCGGTGACTTCGTCAACGGCGCGCAGACCGTCGTCGACGAGTTCATCTCCTCGGCCGAGCAGAAGTGGGGCCAGACCTCCGGCGTCACCCTCCTCCTGCCGCACGGCTACGAGGGCCAGGGCCCGGACCACTCCTCGGCCCGTATCGAGCGGTTCCTGCAGCTCTGCGCGCAGAACAACATGACCGTCGCGATGCCGACGCTGCCCTCCAACTACTTCCACCTGCTGCGCTGGCAGGTGCACAACCCGCACCACAAGCCGCTCATCGTCTTCACCCCGAAGTCGATGCTGCGTCTGAAGGCCGCGGCGTCGAAGACGGAGGAGTTCACCTCGGGCGGCTTCCGTCCGGTGATCGGCGACTCCACGGTCAAGCCCGAGGACGTCCGCAAGGTCGTCTTCTGCTCCGGCAAGGTCTACTACGACCTGGACGCCGAGCGGCAGAAGCGGGGCGCGCACGACACCGCGCTGGTCCGCATCGAGCGGCTCTACCCGCTGCCCGGCAAGGAACTCCAGGCGGAGATCGCCAAGTTCCCGAACGCCGAGAAGTACCTGTGGGCCCAGGAAGAGCCGGCGAACCAGGGTGCCTGGCCGTTCCTCGGCCTCAACCTGATCGACCACCTCGACCTGGCGGTCGGCGCCGACGTCCCGCACGGCGAGCGTCTGCGGCGCATCTCGCGCCCGCACTCCTCGTCCCCGGCCGTGGGCTCCGCCAAGCGCCACCAGGCCGAACAGGCCCAGCTGGTCGCGGAGGTCTTCGACGCGTAGGCGTCGGCCCGCTGACAGGGCAGGACAGAGCGGAAGGGCCCGTCCCCGGTGGGGCGGGCCCTTCCGCCTGCTCCGGTCAGACCGGCTGCGGCTCGAAGTCCCAGTACGGCCGGCGGCGGCGACGGGCCGAGACGGTGTGGGGGTGTTCGGCGCCCAGGGTCTCGCTGAGCTGCTGGACGGCTTCCTGCTCCAGTTCGGCGGCGTCCCTGGCGCGGCGCAGCGCCCGCAGATCGTCGGCGAGCGCGGTCTTGGCGGACAGGGTCAGCGGATGCGTGTCGCCGAGTACTTCCGCGGCCCGCCGCACGATGTCCCGGCCGAGCTCGACGGCGCCTTCCTCGTCGTCGGCGCGGTTGCGGGCCGCGGCCGCGTTCAGCGCACACCCCAGGGTCCAGGGGTGGTCGGGGCCCACCGCCGCGGTCATCCCGGCGAGTGCTTCCTCCGCGAGGGCCAGGGCTTGGGCGTGCTCACCGAATTCCGACCGGACGAGCCCGACGTTGCCCAGGGTGCCCAGGGCGTAGGGGTGTTGGTCCCCGACCAGGGCGCGGTAGCGCTCGGCGACCTCCTCGGCCAGGTCCCGGGCCCGCCCGAGGTCGCCGTGTTCGCGCAGGAACGTGGCGTGGTCGGCCGTCATCATGAGGGTGTCGGGGTGCCGGGCCCCCAGGACCCGCTTGCTGCGTTCGACCACGTCCGGCAGCAGCGCGTCGGCCTGCGCGGTCTCTCCCATGCGGCGCATGCACAGGGCGAGATTGTGCTCGGCCCGGAGGGTCTGCGGGGTGTGGCGTCCCATGACCTGGCGGTGCAGCCGGGCGTTCAGCTCCTGGCGGGAGACGGCGTCGCGGTACCGTCCGGTCAGCCGCAGCATCCGGGCGTAGAGGGTGCCGGTGCCGAGGGTGAGGTGGTGGCGGGCGCGCAGCTCGCGCTCGCGGATCGTGACCACCTCGCGGAGCAGGTCCAGCGCTTCCTCGAAGCGCCCGAGCAGCCCCAGGGCGATGGCGAGGTTGTTGCGGGAGGCGACCGTGCGCGGTGACTCCGGGCCGAGCAGCTCGGTGTACCGGCCGGCGACCTCCTGGAAGAGAGCGCAGGCCCGTTCGTACGCGCCGAGGGTCATGAGCGTGCCGGCCAGACCGTCCTTGGCCCGCAGCAGATCGGCGTCGGCCTCGCCGCGTTCGGCCTCCAGCTCGTCCACGATCGCGCTGCCGACCGCCTCCGCCTCGCGGTACCGGCCCAGCCGGCGCAGCATGTTGGCGTGCTGGTGGGTCAGGACGAGCATGGTGCGATGGGTGGGTGCCAGCCGGTTCTTCCAGCGGAACATGAACTGTTCGCACAGCCGGAGGCCCATGCGGTACTCGCCGCGCACCCGGAGGTATTCGACGCAGTTGATGACCAGGCCCTGTACCGCGGGTTCGGCACTGTCCAGGGCGCCGGCCGGCTCCAGGTGCGGAATGAGTTCGGCGTAGCGGTCCCACTCGCGGGTGTCGAACGGGTTCTGCGGATCGGCCGAGACCAGGACCCGGCAGGCCGTCGCGGACAGCTTGTCGCGTTCGTCCTCGGACATGTCGCTGCGCAGGAAGCGGTGGTAGAGCCGGTGCATCTGCGCGGTTTCGACGGCCGGGTCGGAGTCCTGGGAGTTCTGGTAGTCGAGGCGTACCGCGGTGGACTCGGTCAGGCGGCGGAGCGCGGTGTTCCAGCTGATCGGTTCGGCGGCGAGATCGGCCAGGTGCTCGGGCAGGTCGCCGCGGCGGGCCTTGGCCAGTTTGGGCACCGGGATGGCGTCCGGTGCGAAGAAGGCGAACAGTTTGAGGAGTTCGACCGCGGCCGGGCTGCGTTCCCGGAGGGTGTTGAGGGTTATGGCCCAACTGGTCTGGAAGGCCATCGGATAGTCGGTGGAGATGCGGATCCCGACGAGACTGGGCTCGCCGCGCCGGATCAGTTCGATGTACTCCCTGGGCGGCATCGGGTTGGCGTCCAGCCAGGCGGCGGTCTGCGCCAGCAGCAGCGGCAGGTCCTGCACCGCGTCCGCCAGGTCGTCGGCGTCCCTGGGCGTCAGCCGCGGGGCGCGGCGCCGGGCGTAGGCGACGCTCTCGACACGGTTGAAGGGCAGCACCTCGATTTCCTGGGCGCTGCCGGAGCCGGACCAGTCGCGGGTGAGCGTGGTGATCAGGACGTGGCCCCGGCCGTCCGGGACGAGATCCTCGATCTGCTCCATGTCGTCGGCGCTGTCGAAGATCAGCAACCAGCGGCGGTAGGGACGTCCGGTGCGCAGCGCCTCGTGCACCGCCCTGATCCGGTCGCCGATCTCCTGGCCGACCGGCAGCCCGAGCCGGGAGGCCAGCTCGGCGAGCTGCTCGCGGGCCGCGCCGCGGTGGGTGGCGCTGATCCACCACACCACGTCGTAGTCGTTGCCGAAGCGGTGCGCGTACTCGGCCGCGATCTGGCTCTTGCCGACGCCGGAGATGCCGTACAGCGCGATCCGGGTCTCCTGCGGCGGGCCGGAACCGGCGGCTCCGGAACCGGCCAGCTTGTGGTGGAGTTCTTCGAGGACGTCGTCCCGGCCGGTGAAGCGGTTGTTGCGGCGGGGGATGTTCCAGACCTCGGGCGGGTCGTTGGGGAAGCGGGGCGCGCCGGGTACCGGTTCGTGCCCCACGGGGGCCGTGGCGGTGATGCCGAGCCGGTTCCGTACCCGGCGGTTGGCCTCGCGGGCGTCGAGGTCCCGGAGATCGGCGGGCCGCAGCAGAGAGGCCGTGGCGGGCAGGCTCTGGGTCGCGACGCTCACCGCCGCGAACCGGTCGGCGTGCGGTTGCACCACCTCCCGCAGGGCGGTGGTCCATTCGTCCTGGGTCTTGGGGCCCAGCCGGAAGTACCAGTCGTCCAGCACCATGAGGAGCCGGCCCTCGGCCTGGAGCAGCCCGGACAGTTCCTCGGTCAGCGCGGTGTCCGCTTGGGGGTCCCAGCGCAGCAGGGTCGTGCCGTAGTTCAACTGCTCCAGCTGGTGCGAGAGCCAGGCGGCCCAGGGCCGTGCGAAGCCTGCATAGCTGATCGTGACGTGTTCTGCGGAGCCGGCGGAACCGGTCTGATCGGCCATGCGACCGTCTCCCTGCGATTAGCGGTACGTCATGCGTGCGCGATTGGCTGGCACGATAACCCAAGTGTGCACCGATTCGTCGACTGTGCGTCAGCTGATGTCGGCACGCCGCGAGTTGGGCGCCAACGCGGCGTTGACCCGGCTTGCGATGTGGCGGATCAGCCGCTCCAGGTCCGCGCAGTAGACGGACGGGTTGCGAAAACCGCTGCCGGCGTCGCGGTAGCGGTGGGCGTAGTTCCCGCCCCCGCAGACCGTCACCAGCGGGCAGGCCCGGCACTGCTCGCCGAGTCCGGCCAGGCCCTGTTGCCGGGCCGCCATGCCGGGGTGGGCGAGGGCCTGGTCGAAGCTGTGCCGGAAGACGTCCAGGCCGGTGGCGGCGGCACCGTCGTAGGCGGACTTGAGCGAGTCCACCTGCTCTATGGTGCCGTCGGTGTCCACCACCAGGGCGACCACCGGCGACAGTCCGACCGCCTCGGTGGAGCTGGGGCGCCCCAGCAGCAGCCCGATGATCTCGGTGAACAGCCGTATCCGCGGCCCGGGTGCCGGCCCGTCCCACCACAGGTCGAACACCGTACAGAGCCAGTCGCCGTACGGTGTGCGGCCCGCGGGCGGGGCCGGGAGAGGCGGCGGGCTGGACCAGTTGGCGTGCGGCAGCAGGAAGTCGAGCATCGGCGGGGACAACGCGCCGAGGCTCCGGTAGACCTGCCCGGGATCGGTGGCGAGGTCGATGGTGCAGAGGATGCCGGCGAACGCGTCGGGCCTGGCGGCCAGTAAGCGGGCCGCGCGGGCGGCCGCCGGCCAGGAGGGCCGGCCCGCGTGGTCGACCCGGCGGTGGTTCAGTGCGGCGGTGCCGCCGTCCAGGCTGAGCCCGACCAGGAATCCCGAGTCGGCCAGGGTGTTCAGGCCCGCGGCGGTGAGGAGGGTGCCGTTGGTCTGGACGCCGAAGCTCACCGCACAGGACGCGGGGACCGCCGCCCGGATGGCCTGCGCCTGCTCGATGAGCGGGCCCGGTCCGGTGAGCAAGGGCTCCCCACCGTGCAGATCGATGCGGATGTCGGGGAGGTGGTGGGCGCTGACGTGTTCGGCGATCCGACGGGCGGTCTGGCGTACGGTGTCCGGCCGTACGGTCAGCGGCCGGCTCTGCCAGCTGCGGTCCGGACCGGTGTAGAGGTAGCAGTACGTGCAGGCCAGATTGCACCGGCTGTGCAGTTTGAGCACGAATTGCCGGAAGGGGGCCGCGGCGGCCCGGTCGGTTCTGCGCACCACGACGCCGCCCCCCTGCCTCCGCCGAGGTTCCCGAGACCCCGTCGACGCCCGCTGCTCCATATCTGGCTCATCGCAGGAAAAGCAATCAATTCCGATCGATAACTGGCTGAATTCTTTAACCCGTTGCCCAGAATCAATCGTTGCGGGGAGAGTGCCGAAGACCCACATGGGAAGGGCCGTCGTCGTAATAGGCCACTGCCTCGCCCTCCGGCAGCCAATTGCGGAGCAGCAGGTCCGCCACTTCCCGGAGCACAGGATGGGGCGTCATCTCGGGCAGGGCACCCACATCGACCGCCCCGAAATCCGGCAGCGGCTCGGCCGACGGCCCAAAGGGGGCGGCCGCAGCCGGTTCGGTGCGGGGGGTGTTCGCCACGCTGCTCTCCTCTGGCCGGCTGGACGGGGGTGTTCCCGGACTCCCGTCCACGGAAACACGTTCGGGTGGCGGCGGCCGGGCGGCCGGCCGGGGCTGCCGGGGGCTCAGGCGGGGGCTTCGAGGGCGCGCATACGGGCGCGGGTGCGCTGCGCCTCGGGGCCGGGGTCGGCGGCGGTGCGCTGCCAGTGTTCCCAGCTCTCGCGGTAGGCCTGGAGTGCGGAGCGGGGACCGGCGGTGACTTCCAGGACCTCGCCCCGGCGGTGGTGGGCGCGGGCGGCCAGCAGGGCGCTGCCGGCCCGGCTGGCGGCCTCGGCGGCGCGGCGGTAGCAGGCGGCGGCGCGGTCGTGGCGCTCGCGGGAGCCGAACCGGCGGTCCAGCAGCAGCTGCACGTCACCGACCTCGATCCACGCCTCGGCGACCACCACGTCCGGCACCCCGGCCCCCCGGGCGGCCAGCTCCAGGATCCAGTCGGCCTCGTGCAGATCGGCGACCGAGGGCCGGCGCTCGTGCCGCAGCCGCAGCGCCCGGCCGAACAGCAGCCGGTGACTGCCGAGGTCGGGGTCCTGCGGCGCGACCCGGGCCAGCGCCTCGCGCAGCACGTGCACCGCCTCGTCGGCCAGTCGCCGGCCGGGCTCCTCGGCCGGCTCCTGGCGGGCCCGCAGCAGCAGCGCGGCACCGCGTTCGGCGAGCAGCGAGCTGTGCTCGGGGGTGTCCGGTGCGGTCAGCCGGAGCGCGGCGGCCAGCGCGTCGACGGCCGCGTCCAGGGCCGCGAGATCACCGGTACGGGTGTGGACGGCGCGCTGCGCGGCGGCGATCCGGCGCAGGCCGTCGGCCTCCAGCGCCGGGTCGCCGAGGGCCTGCGCGATCGCCCGGGCCCGCTCCAGGGTGGGGAGCACGGACGGCAGCCCCGCGCCGCCGCCCAGCCGACGGGCCGCCGCGAGGTCGAGCAGCGTGAGGCACACCAGGCGGTCGGCGTCGCTGCCGCGGCGGCGCAGCAGGACGGTCGCGGTGTCGAGGTCGTCGGCGGCGCGCAGCGCGAGCACCTCCGCCGGACGGGCCGCGCCGGGTTCCTCGGGCCGGCGGGCGGCGGCCCGGCGGGCCTGGTCGAGCAGCACCCCGCCCCGGGCGGCGTAGACCTCACCGGGCACCTGCTGCCCGCTGGGCCAGCGGTCGAGGAGGGCGGTGAGCGAGCGTTCCGCCTCGTCGAGCGGGTCGGGCGCCGCGGTCGGGTCCGGCGCCGCGGTCGGGTCGGGCACCTCAGCCGCCCCCGGCAGGGCGGCCAGGCGGCGCAGGGCCTCGGTGCGCAGCACCATGCTCTCCAGGACCCGGGGGTCGAGCAGGCTCATCAGCCCGCAGGCGGTGTCCAGTCGGCGGGCGGCCTCGGCGAGCGCGGTGCGTTCCCCGGCCGGGTCACCGGCGGCGCGGCGCTCCCGGGCACGGGCGTGGGCGACCCGGCCGAGCACGATCAGCACCCGGGTCCGCTCGGCCGTACCGGCGTCGTCGTCCCCGGAGCCGTCCCCGGAGCCGTCGCCGGAGCCGTCGCCCACGGTGTCCGCGGGGGACACCCGGCAAAGGGCCCGTTCCGCCGCGCGCACCGCCCGTTCCGCCTCCTCCAGGGCGTCCGGCTGGCGCCACTCGGTCCAGGCGTGCAGCAGGGCCCGGGCGAGGTCCGTGCCGGCCGGTGGGAGGCGTTCCGCGGCGGCCCGCAGCAGCCGGACCGCCGCGATCAGGTCGCGGACGGCGCGGTCCTGTTCGTAGCGCTCCAGGAGGGCGGCGCCCTCCGCCGCCGGGCCGTCGGAGGCGTACGGCCGCCGGTCGGGCGGGCGCAGCGCCGGTTCGAAGCGGCGCAGTACGCGTTCGGAGACCCGGGCGAACGGTTCGGGGACCGCACCCCGGCCGGTCTCCGGCTCCCGGCCGCTGCCGGAGAGCATGGCCACCGCGACCGCGGGAAAATTGCGGGCGCTGCGGCCGAAGGTGCGCTCGATGTAGAGCGAGCAGTGCTTGAGCACCAGCGCGGCCTCGCCCGCGCTCAGCCGGGCGAGCAGTTCGTCCCGTACACCGGGCACGAAGTCGTACCAGGGGCCGGTCGCGGCGGGTTGCTCCTCCGGCGGGCCGGCGCCCGGGGTGTGCTCCCCCGGTGGCGACTCCTCCGCCGGGACCTGCACGACCAGGCCGCTCAGCAGCACCTCGGCCAGCTCGGCCGGCCCGGTCTGGGGCAGCATCGCGCGCTGGACGAGCTGGATGACGGGCAGCGCGAGCGGCACGGCGGAGAGGTGCACCGCGAGCAGCCGGGCGGCCGGCGACGCCTGCCGGTCGAACTCCCGGACCATCCGGGACGGTTCGCCGCTCCCGGGCGCGGGCGGCGGGCCGGTCCGCGGCTCGGCGCCGTGGTCGGCCCGGACGACGGAGGCCGCGCCGCGCAGCGAGAGACCGGCGTCGGCGGCGGCCAGCCGGGCCCAGGAGCCCAGCGCGGAGGGGGTGGCGGCGAGCACCGGGACGGCGCGCTCGCGCGGCGGCTCGGACCCCGCGCCCGGGGCCGGGGCGGGCCGGCGCCGCCGCCGGGCGGGCCGGAAGTCGAGGGGCTGGTACGGGCCCTGGCGCCGGACCAGGGTGCCCGCGACGGCGGGCAGCAGCGTCCGTCCCCACATCCGCTGCGGCAGCGGCTGGACGACGGCGAGCGGGGCGTCGGCCGCCCAGCGGTAGAGCAGCCGCTGCATCCGGCCGTCGCGCCAGAGGGGGCCGGCGCAGTCGCTGACGACGAGGGTGAGGTGGTGGCCCGTCGGGTCGTGCAGCTGGTCGGCGGGGCGCAGCGGGCGGCCGGGGCCCGGGGTCGCGGCGACGCCGACGTCCGCGCCGTGCGGGTGGAGGTAGTGGACCGTGACGTCCCGGAAGGCGCCCACACGCTCGCAGACCTGGCGCAGGTCGTGCAGCATCTGCTCCCATACGGCCATCGAGGAGGAGCCGTCCATCAGCAGCCGGAGCGCGGCCGTGCGGCGGTGCACCCCACGCAGCACGGGGATGACCATTTCGGCGTGCGCGGAGAGTTCGGCGGTGGCCCGCTCGTCCAGCTTGTGGCGGGCCGGGGCGGCCGGCGGGCGGTACCGCTGGACCGGCCGCAGGGCGCGCTGCAGCGGCAGGAGGCCGGGGAACGCCGAGGCGATCGGGACCGCGACCTCGCCGAGGCGGTGCCGGTCCGGGTCGGTGCTCCGCTCGTGCCGGGCGGGCAGCAGCTCCGCCACGCGGCGCCGGGCGGCCTCCCGGAGCGCGGCGGCGGACGCGGCCCGGCCGGCGTCCGGGTCCGGGGAGCCGTCGCCGTCGAGGGACGCTCCCCGCCCGCCCGTCAGGCCCGGTGGGACGGGAGGCCCCGCCCGGAAAGTGACCGGATCCGCGCCGTCGGGGCGGCGGCCGGCACCGGTGTCTCCGGACCCGTGAGCACCGCCGGCCCCAGCCGTCCCGTCGCCCTCGTCCGTCCCCTCGGCCCGCGAGGGATCGGGGGTGATCCACTGGGCGAGCCAGAGGGCGTCGGCCATCCCGCGGGCATCGGGCGGCAGCCCCGCCGCGGTCAGCCGGGCGACGAGCTCGTCGAGGGGGCCTGGACCGGGCTCCCCGAGGGGCACCGCACTCACCTCGTCCGATCGAGAGGCCGCATCAGCTCCGCCGTCAGTCGCCGCCGGGTCTCCTCCTCGTCCTGGTCCGTCCAGCCGGCCTTCTGCGTGAGGTGGATGGCGTTGAAGAGCTGGTCGACGGCGCGCACGTCACCGGGCTCGCGGTCCAGGAACCGGTCGATCACGGATTCGTAGCGCTCGGCCGCGCCCTCGCCGAAGTGGGCCCGCACCATGGCGGCCAGCCGCTCCTTGTCGGGCGCCGGTATGTGGAGGTGGATGCAGCGGCGCAGCAGGGGCGCCGGGAAGTCCCGCTCGCCGTTGCTGGTGAGGACGATGAAGGGGAAGGCGTGGCAGCGCACCCGGCCGCCGCGGACCGCCACCTGCGTGCCGTCGTCGGTGAGCACCTCCACCTCGGGCGCCGATCCGGCCAGCCGCTCCAGCTCCGGAATCCTGAACTCCCCTTCTTCCAGGACGTTGAGGAGGTCGTTGGGCAGGTCGATGTCGCTCTTGTCGAGCTCGTCGACGAGCAGCACCCGGGGCCGGGCGGCCGGCAACAGGGCCGTGCCCAGCGGGCCGAGACGGATGTAGCGGCCGATGCCGCCGCCCGGTTCGCCGGCCCCGTCCTCGGTGTCTCCGGCACCGCCGTCCGCGGCGGGCGACGGGGCGGCGCGGGCGATCTGGAGGTCCTGGAGCCGGCCGATGGCGTCGTAGTCGTACAGGCCGTCGCGGAGCGTGCTGCGGCTGACCACCGGCCAGCTGAGCACCCGGCCGAGGCCGAGTTCGTACGCGACCGAATGCGCGAGGGTGCTCTTGCCGCTGCCCGGGGCGCCGGTCACCAGCAGCGGCCGGCGCAGGTAGAGCGCGGCGTTGACCAGCTCGCGCTCGGTCTCGCCGGGGCGGTGGTGGCTGGCCTCGCGGTACTGCACACCGAGCCTGCGCTCGGAGGCGGGGTCGAGCGCGGCCGGCGGCGCCACGAGGGGGCCGCCGTCGAAATCACGCCAGGGGGGCGGCGGCGGAAGGTGCTCGATTCCGTCGTGCGGTGCCCCCGCGCCACGGTAGATGAGCCAGTCGCTCACGTCGGAACTCCTCGTCGCCGGCCCGGGTCGATACCTTCTGTCACGGCCTTCTGTCACGTCATCGCGCCACCGCGCGGGTCCTCACGTCGTCCCGCTCACATCGTCACGTGCCCGCAGCCCGGCCACGCCGAACTGCCCTGCGCCGTCGCGCCGTTGCGCCACATCGTCCACGCACAAGTCTTCCACGAAGCTATGACAGTACCCATCCCCGCGGAAGCGCACGGGGCGGTTTCCGGTCTCGCGGGTCGCGGGCGGGGCGCTGCGCGCCGGGCGGGGGCACGGGACCGGGGCACGGCATCGGCCACCCGGCGCACGCCCTCGTGCGCTGCCCCCGCTCATCCGGGGGACACCTGGGGCCGGTCCGGGAAGAGCGCGGGCAACGGATCCTCCGGATCGTCGTAGAGGAGGATCAGGTCACGCGCCCAGTGGCTGCCCTCCTCCGCCGCCTCGGCGGCCTTGGCGCGCAGCTGCCGGACGAGTTCGGGGAGCCGCACCAGGCCGCCCGAGCCCTGGAGCAACTCCCGTACGCCGCGGTGGAATTCCTCGCAGGCGGCGTCGCACTCCCGCTCCTCGCCATGACCGCGGGCCGGCCACAGCCCGGCCGGGAAGCCGGTGTCCAGGGCCACCCCGACCGCGTCCCGGCCGAACCCGTCGGCGACCGTCCGGCACAGCGCGGGCAGCGCCCCGTCCTCCGCCGTCTCCAGCAGCCGCCAGATCGTCTCGGCCGAGCCACCGGGGCGCACGCCGGCGCCCGTGGGCGGGATGCGCAGCGCCGACAGGGCGGGGACGGCGGTCATCCCCTGCCAGCGGCGCAGCCAGGCCGGATCGACCTCCTCGCGCCGGCCCTGGTCCCGCAGGACCACCGCACGGCCGGGACCCACCGGCCGCCGCCGGGCGGTGCGCCGGGTCGACGCGGCGACCTCCCACTGGCCGGCGGCGGTGTGCCAGCGCCCTTCGGGGACGGCGACCTCCAGGCGCACCCGGGCGCCCGGCCCGGCGTCCCCGTCGGCCCGCAGCAGCCGCCCGCCGAGCCGCCGCAGCACCTGCTCGCGGGCCTCCTCGAACGGCACCCCGCCGGCCGACTCCTGGACGTCCACCCGCAGCCACTGCCCCCGGCCGTAGCCCTCGCTGACCGACCAGTTGTAGAGCTCATGGCCGTTCTCGTCGTAGAAGAGCGGCTCGAACTCGACGAGGACGGAGCGCGGGCGGCGGCGCACCGGCCCGATCCGTCGGCGGTCCTGCGGCTGCAGCACGACCGCCTTGGCCTGGACGAACTCCGCGAGCCTGGCCGTGCCTTCGCGGATCGCGGCGGCCTCCTCGCCCGGTACGTCCCGCACCTCGTCGGCGGTCCGCTGGGCCACGATCCGCAGGTAGTGCACGAAGGCGCGGAGCTCCGTGTACGGATCGCTGCCCTGGTAGAGCGCGCCGTGCCCGTCCCGCCAGGTGCGCAGCGACCAGGCGCCGGGCCGGGCGCCGCGCTCCAGCGCCTCGTCGACCGCCGCCTCGACGAGCAGCGGGTCGCGCGGTGCGGGCAGCCGGGCGAGCAGGTCCAGGGCCTGCAGCCGCTCCTGGACGCCCCAGAGGCGGCCGCGGCCCGCCATGATGGCGTGCTGGGCGTCGAACCAGGTCGGCCCGCCGGCCCGGGCGAGGTCCTGTCCGGCCCAGTGCCAGCGGTCGTGCAGCCCCATCAGCGCGTGGTACGGCTCGGGCCCGAGGCCTTCCGCACCGGCCACCAGATGCTCCGGGCCCAGCCCGCGCAGCGCGGTGACCGGTACCGCGAGGCCGACGTGGTCCTGCTGGTGGCGGCCCTTGACGATGCCGACGACCTCGCCGCGGTCACAGTCGATCAGCGGCCCGCCGGACGCCCCGGGGGTGACCCGGACATCGCTGCCGAACTGGAGCCCCCGGGCGTCCCGGGCGCCGAAACGGACGGCGATGAACGGGTCCACGGCGGCGGACGGGGCCGGCGCCCCGGCCGGCCCGCGCACCGCCGACTCACGTACTACGCGTTCCTCGGCGGCCGGCGTATCGCATCCGCCGGACCGCTCGTGCCCGCCGGGCTGCTCCTGTGCGCCCGACCGGTCGTGCCCGCGGAAGATGTAGGCGTCCTCCAGGAGCGTCGCCGGCTGGTCGCTCAGCCAGGCGCACGGATGGCCGGCCTCCGCGTCGAGCAGCCGCACCAGGGCGAGATCGGCACGGGCCGCGCCGGGGCCGGCCTCCGGGGCGGGCCGGCTCAGATCGTACACCAGGCGGGCCGGCTCCACCCGGCCGCCGAACACCACCCCGAAGACCCCCTCCGGGCCGGTGTCGCGGCGCCGTCCGTCGCTCGCCGCGAGGACGTGGGCGCAGGTCAGCACCCATCCCGGGGCGATCAGCACACCGCTGCCCCACAGCCGGATGTCGGCTGCGCCCGGCGCCGCGCGCAGCGCGACGGTGGTGCGGCCGGCGTGCTCCAGGAGCCGGGCGTACCGGGCGCGGTCGTCGCGGTCACCGGTACGTCCCTCGACGGTCGCCATCAGCGGCCCGTGTCATCCGGCTCCGGGGGGCCGGCCGGCGGATCCGGCTGCGGTGCGGCCGGGGGGTGCGCCTGCGGTGCGCCCGCCGGCGCGCCCCCACCGCGGTCCGGGCCGCCCTGCCGTTCCTGCCGGTCCTGCCGCCAGGTGAGGGTGACGGAGAGGTTCGTCTTGGCTTCGCCGTCGGCGAGCAGGGCGACCGCCTTGCCCGGTTTCGCGGAGAGCTCCACACCGAAGGTCACGCTGGTCTCGTGCGGTGCGACCCGGGCGGCGGCCTGGCGGACGCTGGCGGCCACCCCGCCGATCACCTCGCGGAGCCCCTCGACCCGGGCGCCCATCGCGTCCCAGGCGCCGACGTCCTCGAAATCCCCGTCCCCGTCCTCGCCCCCGCGCAGGGGATCGCTCCCGTCGAGGCCGGGGGCGTCCAGCCGGGAGACCCGGGCCCAGACCTCCGTCCCGTCGGGCAGTTCGATGCGCTGTGCGCGATCGTGCATCACGGCCTCCGCTCCCCCTGGACGGCAATTCCCCGATTGCCGCAGGACCGCTGACAGGTGATCAGGCTAGCCCCCGGGCGGCTGGGGCGCGAGAGGTCCGTGGGCCTGCCTATCCTGGCCGGGAATGACCCATGACCCCTGGTGGAGAGCGCGTGTATTTCACTGACCGTGGCATCGAGGAGCTGGAGAACCGGCGCGGCGAGGAGGAGGTCACCCTCGCGTGGGTGGCCGATCAGCTGCGCACGTTCGTCGATCTGAACCCGGACTTCGAGGTTCCGGTGGAGCGGCTGGCCACCTGGCTGGCGCGGCTGGACGACGAGGACGACGAGTAGGCGGACGAGGGACGAGGACCAGGGAAGACGTAGGGGACGAAAACCAGGGATGACGTAGGGGGCGAGTAGGGGACGGGTCAGGGTCGGGGCCGCTTGACTTCCCGGAGCCGCGATATATCGTGTCTGCTGAGGACGCGATATGTTGCGTTGCACGGCTATCCAGGGGAGGCCAGGAATGTCAGCCCGGACCGCGTGGTCGCAGAACCCGATCGAGGTGACCGAACCACGCACGCTGGAGATCCCGGACTCCGTCCGCGGGCTCAACGTCCGCCTGGTGGGCGGCACGGTCAACGTCGTCGGCACCTCCGACGACAGCCCCCCGCGCCTGGAGATCAGCGAGCTGCACGGCCCGCCCCTGACCGTCTCCTTCGACGACGGCACCCTGTCCGTCGCGTACGAGGACCTGCCCTGGAAGGGCTTCATGAAGTTCCTCGACCGCAAGGGATGGCAGCGCAGCGCGGTGGTCTCGGTGGCGGTGCCGGCCGGCACCCGGGTCGAGGTCGGGGTGATCGGCGCCAGCGCGGTGGTCTCCGGCATCTCGGGGCGTACGGACGTCCGCGGCATCTCCGGCGACATCACGCTGGTCGGCCTGACCGGCGGGGTGCGGGCGGACACGGTCTCCGGCAACGTCGAGGCGCAGTCGCTCCAGGGGGACCTGCGGTTCAACTCCGTCTCGGGCGATCTGACGGTGATCGACGGTGCGGGCGGCGCGGTGCGCGCGGACTCCGTCAGCGGCGACATGGTCCTGGACCTCGACCCCGGCAAGGGCGCCGGCATCACCCTCACCACGGTCTCCGGCGAGGTCGCCATCCGGCTGCCCGACCCCGCCGACGCCAGGGTCGAGGCCAACACCACGACCGGCACGGTCTCCAACGCCTTCGACGACCTCCGGGTCAGCGGCCAGTGGGGCGCCAAGAGGATCACCGGCTCGCTGGGCGCGGGCACCGGCCGCCTCAAGGTCACCACGATCTCCGGCGCACTGGCCCTGCTGCGCCGACCCGCCTACGAGGACTCCCCCGCCGACCCGCCCGCCGAGAAGAAGGTGCTCTGAGCATGCCCCCCGTCTTCGCCCATGGCCGCCTGCGCCTCTATCTCCTCAAGCTGCTGGACGAGGCCCCGCGGCACGGCTACGAGATCATCCGCCTCCTGGAGGAGCGCTTCCAGGGCCTCTACGCCCCCTCCGCCGGCACGGTCTACCCGCGGCTGGCCAAGCTGGAGGCCGAGGGCCTGGTGACGCATGCGACCGAGGGCGGCCGCAAGGTCTATTCGATCACCGACGCCGGTCGGGCCGAGCTCGCCGACCGCGGCGGCGAACTGGCCGATCTGGAACTGGAGATAAGGGAGTCGGTCGCCGCGCTGGCCTCCGACATCCGCGAGGACGTGAACGGCTCGGCGCGCGATCTGCGCCGCGAGATGCGCGAGGCCGCGCAGCAGGCCCGTGCGGGCGCGTCCGCGGGGGGCGGGCACGGCGGCGGCGCGAAGAACGGTGCCACGGCGGGCGCCGGACGCGGCGGCTCCGGACGGCCGTTCCCGGAGGCCGCGGACTACTTCGACGCCCCGTTCGGCGACAAGGAGGCCTGGCGGCAGGCGAAGGAGGAGTTCCGGCGCGCCAAGGAGGAGTGGAAGGAACAGGCCCGGCGGGCCAAGGAGGAGAGCAAGCGGGCCCGGCAGGACGCCCAGCGCGCCCGTAAGCAGGCCCGGGAGGCGCAGGTCTTCGCGCGTGAGGAGGTCCAGCGGGTCATCAGGCGGGTCCAGGAGCAGGCCCAGGGTGCGGTGCGGTCGGGCGACTGGTCGGGCGTGGTACGGGAGGCGTTGTCCGAAGTGTCCCGGGAGGTCGGCCGGTTCACCGGCGAACGGCCCGCGGAGGACCGGCCCACCGGGGAGCACACCCCCGACGACGGCACCAGGGTGACGGTCGAACGCATCGACCTCTCCAAGGAGGACACCGAGCACCCCCAGGAGCCCACCGCGTCCGCGGAGCCCCCTGCCCCCGAGTGGGCGAAGGAGCCCGTCAGCGGCGACCCGGCCCGCGACTTCGACCGGCTGCTGGACCGCTTCCGCGACGACCTGCGGGACGCGGCCCGCGATCACGGCGTCACGCCCGAGCAGTTCAGCGAAGCGCACCGCCGCCTGTCGGCCACCGCCGCGCACATCGGCGCCCTCCTCCGACACCCGGACCAGCATCCGCCCACCACGACCCCGCAGCGGTAGCCCGCAGTCCCACACCCGAGGCCCACAGCGGCGCGCCCGGTTCGCCGGCATACCGGCTCCGAAGCCCGCCGCCGCAGGCCCTCCCACCCTCCGCCACGCCCTCCGCCCCCGCGGCCGAAAGCGCACCCCCCCCCCGCCCCCAAGGAGCCCACCAGGCTCGCAGCACGGCCCCAACTCACCGACAACTACACAGAGTTGCCTTCTGCGCGCTGGATTCACGCGCCGTAATCGGGGAAGTCACTATTTCGCACGGCTTTTCGTCCGGCACGGGGGTTCCGACGGGCCCCTTCCCCACGCCGCCGGCCGGCGGCCGCGCTCCGGCCCCTTAAGGACCAGCCCGGTCAACTCCCTGTCCGCGCGCACCCGTAGCCCAAGAGGTAACGCGATGTCGGAATACCTTTCGGTCGCCCGCCGGATGTGGCATCTGCTGGAGCCACTGCACGCCATGCTGCACTTCGCGCCCGAAGCCCGTCAGGTCGCGGCGGACCTCGGTTACGACGTCGCCTCCCCCTGGCCCAGCTACTTCGCCTGGCGGACGGCTCCCCTCGGCGCCGCCGGGCCCGAGCTGGTGACCGCCACGTTCTACACCTTCAGCCCGCGCCTGGTCGCCCGGTACGTCCCGCAGATCTGGACGGTCGCGGAACCGGCCAAGGTGCTGGACGCCCGGCTGCTGGCCATGGACCGCGCACTGACCCCCCTCATCGACGGCCGGCTGACCACCGCTCAGCTCACGGAAGCGGCCCGGCTCGCGCGCCAGGCCGCCGAGAACGCCGGTCCGGCCGGCCGCCCGCTGGCCGCCGCCAACCGCGACCTGCCCTGGCCGGAGGCCCCCCACCTGGTCCTCTGGCAGGCCGCCAGCGTCATCCGGGAGCACCGCGGCGACGGCCGGGTGGCGGCGCTGCTGACGTGCGGACTGGACCCGTGCGAGGCGCTGGTGTCGTGCGCGGCGATCGGGACCGCGCCCGACGCCGGGTTCGCCGGGCGCGGCTGGAGCGCACAGGAGCGGAGCGACGCCCGCCATCGCCTCGCCGCGCGCGGCTGGATCGCCCCGGACGGCAGCGCGACCGCACGCGCCCGTGAAGAACGCCAGACCATCGAGCGCCTGACGGACCGGCTCGCGGCCGGCCCCTGGCGCGCCCTCGGCCGCTCCCGCGCCGACCGCCTGGCCCAACTCCTGGAGTACCTGCCCCGCCCCACGTTCCGCTGCGCTTAGCGGCGCCGCGTACGCACTGGGCCGTCCCGCCGCGGGGGTTTCCCACCGTTGCGCGCTGTGCGACGCCGCGTACGTTGTCGGCTGTCCCGCCATGCGTGTTGTTCGCCGTTGCTCCCCCACTGCCTGAAGGGCGTGAGGGAGCAACGGCGAGAAACCACCGCGGCGCCGCAGCCAAACACGCGGGAAGCCACGCCAAGCAGCGGAATTCAGACGGTAAGGACGATCTTGCCGAACAGGTCCCCCTCGGCCATCTTCGCGAAGCCCTCGGGGGCCCGGTCCAGCGGCAGGGTGGAGTCGATCACGGGGCGGATCCCCTTCGCGGCGCAGAAGCTGAGCAGGCCGGCCAGTTCCTCCTTGCTGCCCATCGTCGAGCCGACGATCTTCAGCTCCAGGAAGAAGATCCGGTTGAGCTCCCCGCTCTTGGGGGTGAAACCGCTGGTCGCGCCGGAGATGACGAGCGTTCCGCCGGGGCGCAGCGACCTGACGGAGTGCGACCAGGTGGCGGCGCCGACCGTCTCGATCACCGCGTCCACCCGCTGCGGCAGCCGCTCGCCGCTGGCGAACACCGCCTCGGCGCCCAGTTCCAGGGCGCGCTTGCGCTTGGCCTCGTCGCGGCTGGTGGCGAAGACCCGCAGCCCGGCAGCGGCGCCCAGCACGATCGCCGCGGTCGCCACGCCGCCGCCCGCGCCCTGCACCAGCACGCTGTCGCCGGGCCGTACGCCCGCGTTGGTGAACAGCATCCGGTACGCGGTCAGCCAGGCGGTCGGCAGGCAGGCGGCCTCCTCGAAGGACAGCTCCTTCGGCTTGGGCAGCACGTTCCAGGCGGGAACGGTGACCTGCTCGGCGAAGGAGCCCTGGTAGCGCTCGGTGAGGATGGAGGGCTTCTCCTTGGGGCCGACGCCGTGACCCGTCTGGCCGATGACGGAGTGCAGCACGACCTCGTTGCCGTCCGCGTCGATCCCGGCGGCGTCGCAGCCGAGGATCATCGGCAGCGCGTCCTCGGTGATGCCCACCCCGCGCAGCGTCCACAGGTCGTGGTGGTTGAGCGAGGCGGCCTTGACGTTGACGGTCGTCCAGCCGGGGCGTACGTCGGGGGCCGGGCGCTCCCCCAACTCAAGGCCGTTCAGCGGCTGGTCACGGTCGATGCGGGCGGCATAGGCAGCAAACATGATCCCAACGTAGGCCGCGGGCGGGCGCCGCGGTACCGCGCACGGGTGTGACACGCGCCGCGCCACCCGGCCGCAAACCGGCACAACGGCCGCGCACCTCATCAGGTCGCACACCGCGACGGGCCGGGCCCGCACCCTGAGGAAGGTGCGGGCCCGGCCCGTGCGCGTGGGCGGCAAGGGCCGCCCGGTGGCTCAGCGGCGTGCCACGCCCTCGGCTCGGGCGGCGGCCGCCACGGCGGCGGTGACGGCGGGGGCGACCCGCTCGTCGAACGGCGAGGGGATGACCCGGTCGGCGCTCAGCTCGTCGGCGACGACGGCGGCCAGCGCCTCGGCGGCGGCGAGCTTCATGCCCTCCGTGATCCGCGACGCGCGCACCTGCATGGCGCCGGCGAAGATGCCGGGGAAGGCGAGCACGTTGTTGATCTGGTTGGGGAAGTCGCTGCGCCCGGTGGCCACCACGGCCGCGTACTTGTGCGCGACGTCGGGGTGGATCTCGGGGGTGGGGTTGGCCATGGCGAAGATCAGCGAGTTCTTCGCCATCTTGGCCACCGCCGCCTCCGCCACCGTGCCGCCGGAGACCCCGATGAAGACGTCGGCGCCGTCCAGCGCCTGCTCCAGCGACCCGGTCAGCTTCGCCTTGTTGGTGAAGCCGGCCAGCTCGCGCTTGACGTCGGTGAGGTCCTCGCGGTCCGCGGAGACGACGCCCTTGCGGTCGCAGACCGCGACGTCGCCGATGCCGGCCTCGATGAGGATCTTGGCGATGGCGACCCCGGCCGCGCCGGCGCCGGAGATGACCGCGCGCAGCTGCCCCAGCGAGCGGTCGGTGAGCTTCGCGGCGTTGCGCAGCGCGGCGAGCGTGACGACCGCGGTGCCGTGCTGGTCGTCGTGGAAGACGGGGATGTCCAGGGCTTCCTGGAGCCGGCGCTCGATCTCGAAGCACCGCGGCGCCGAGATGTCCTCCAGGTTGACGCCGCCGAAGGACGGGGCCATCCGGACGACGGTCTCGACGATCTCGTCGGTGTCGGTGGTGCCGAGCGCGATCGGCACCGCGTCGACGCCGCCGAACTGCTTGAACAGGATGGCCTTGCCCTCCATCACGGGGAGGGAGGCCTCCGGGCCGATGTCGCCCAGGCCCAGCACCGCGGTGCCGTCCGTGACGACCGCGACGACCTGGGACTTCCACGTGTAGTCGTGCACGAGCTCGGGCTGCTCGGCGATGGCGCTGCACACCTTGGCGACGCCCGGCGTGTACGCGAGGGACAGGTCGTCCTTGTCACGCACCGGGACGGTGGCCTGAATGGCCATTTTGCCGCCGCGATGCAGCGCGAAGGCCGGATCGAAGGTGCCGTCGGGCGCCGTGCCCGTGCCTTCGTCCGCGCCGGTATTGCCGTCGCTGGCGGGATTGACGATCTCCGCTGCCACTTGTCTTACCCCTTTTATTCGTAAATCTGCTGAGGGTGACCACTCCCTGGTTAAGGGGTGGGCGGGCACCGCGTCCGCGCCCTGCGTGACGGTTGGCCGCCGCGCGGGGGGAGGTACGGACGCCGGGCGCGCCGCACACGCGCCCTGAGCCCCGGATGAGGGGTGTAACGCACCTTTCTACCCGACGGGCGCAGGCCCCGACGAGTCAGATTCATTACCCTCGGGTTGAGAGGCCCGACAATAACGGCGAAATGGACGAAAAGGGCAGAAGAGCCATGAGTCTGCTGTCCGGATTCCGAGACACCCGGAGTGAACCTAACGCCCCTCGCGCCTCACCGGACGCCGGCTTCGCATCTGCCACAAGGCCGTCACCTTCGCTTCCCCGTCCGTTATCCGATTTTGACCTGTACGACAGTCCGAATACCGGAGTCCGGATGGCAAGATTCCGTCACCAACCGAGGTCGCGACGCTCGAAGGGGTGCGCACGGCCCCTTTGTCACGTCTTTGTCACGTCGGCTTCTCCATCCGCAGGAGGATCAGCATGACCGCAAGCACCACGCGTCGCCCGGCCGCCGGCAGGCACCGTAAAGCCGTGGCGGGTGCGGCCGCGGTCGTCGCCTCGCTGATGGTGCTCAGCGCCTGCGGCGACCAGACGGACGCCGCGATCGCCCGGCGCGAGGCACAGAAGAGCCGGAACGTCCATGCGCCGCTGTTCAAACTGCTGCCCAAGGACGTGCAGGAAAAGGGCTTCCTGCAGGTCGGCTCGGACATCACCTACAAGCCGGTGGAATTCCGCTCGAACGGTGTGGTCAAGGGCATCGACCCGGACCTCGCGGCGGCGATGAGCAAGCTGCTGGGCATCAAGCTCAACTTCAACAACGCCACCTTCGACACCCTCATGGGCGGCCTGAAGTCCAAGCGCTACGACATCGCGATGTCGGCGATGACGGACACCAAGGAGCGCCAGCAGGGCATCGACAGCAACACCGGCAAGAAGATCGGCCAGGGCGTCGACTTCATCGACTACCTCAACGTCGGCGTCTCGCTGTACACCCAGAAGGGCAAGACCAACGGCGTCGACGGCTGGGAAACGCTGTGCGGCAAGAAGATCGCGGTACAGCGCGGCACGGTCTCGCACGACCTGGCCAAGGACAAGTCGAAGGCCTGCCAGAAGAACGACCAGGAGCCGATCTCGATCGAGGCGTTCGACAACGACTCCGAGGCGCAGACCCGGCTGCGGACCGGCGGCGTGGACGCCGTATCCAGCGACTACCCCGTCGCGGCGTACGCGGTGAAGGTCTCCGGGGGCGGCAAGGACTTCCAGATGGTCGGCGGCGCGCCCCTCAAGGCGGCCCCGTACGGCATCGCCGTCCCCAAGGGCCAGGAGAAGCTCCGCGACGCCCTCAAGGCCGCCGTGGAACTCGCGATCAAGAAGGGCTCGTACGCCGACGTCCTGGACAAGTGGGATGTCAAGGACGCGGCGGTCAAGGAAGTGAAGCTCAACGGCGGCACCTGAGCCGCCGTCAGCCGTCCCGTCCCCTTTCCGGCCCCTCCGCCGAATGCTGAAAGGCAACATCCGTGTCAGTTGACGTCGACAAGCCGGCCCAGCCGCCGGCGGACGCCCCGCCCCCGCCCGAGTCCATCAAGGCCATCCCGGTCCGCCACTACGGGCGCTGGGTCGCGGCGCTCGTCGTCCTCGGGCTGATCGCGCTGCTGTTCCGGGCCTTCGCCTCCGGGAACGTCAACTGGGGCGCGATCCCCCAGTACATGTTCAACGCGGACATCCTCAAGGGCCTGCGCAACACCCTGCTGATCACCGTCCTGTCGATGATCATCGGCATCGTGCTCGGCGTGATACTGGCCGTGATGCGCCAGTCCAAGAACCCGGTGACGTCCTCCGTCGCGTGGTTCTACGTCTGGTTCTTCCGCGGCACCCCGGTGTACGTCCAGCTGTTCCTCTGGTTCAACCTGGGCCTGGTCTTCCAGTACATCGACATCATGCCGATCTACAAGGACGAGTGGTCGGACTTCATGACCCCGTTCCTGTGCGCGCTGCTCGGCCTCGGCCTCAACGAGGCCGCGTACATGGCGGAGATCTGCCGGGCCGGCCTGAACGCCGTCGACGAGGGCCAGACCGAGGCGGCGCACGCACTGGGCATGAGTCACGCCAGGACGCTGCGCCGGATCATCGTGCCGCAGGCGATGCGGGTGATCGTGCCGCCGACCGGCAACGAGGTCATCAACATGCTGAAGACCTCCTCGCTGGTCATCGCCGTGCAGTACTACGACCTCCTGCAGGCCGCGCAGAACGTGGGCCGGGACTCCGGTGTCGTCGTCGAGATGCTGATCCTCGCCGCCGCCTGGTACCTGATCGCCACCACCGTGCTGAGCATCGGCCAGTACTACCTGGAGCGCTACTACGCGCGGGGCTCCAGCCGCCAGCTCCCGCCCACCCCGCTCCAGCGCGCCAAGGCGAAGCTGTCCGGCGGCTTCAACCGCTCCGCCGGAGGTGTCGGATGACCAGCAAGCTGACGACGAAGGCCGCCGGCAGCAGCGGCGGCCCGATGGTCAAGGCCGAGGGCGTCCACAAGTCCTTCGGCGCGGCGCACATCCTCAAGGGCATCGACCTGGAGGTCGCGCCCCGCGAGGTCTTCTGCCTGATCGGCCCGTCCGGCTCCGGCAAGTCGACGTTCCTGCGCTGCATCAACCACCTGGAGAAGATCAACGCCGGCCGGCTGTCCGTCGACGGCGAACTGGTCGGCTACCGCGAGCACAACGGCAAGCTCTACGAGCTGCGCGACCGCGAGGTCGCCGCCCGCCGCCGCGACATCGGCATGGTCTTCCAGCGCTTCAACCTCTTCCCGCACATGACCGCGATCGAGAACGTCATGGAGGCGCCGGTCCAGGTCAAGGGCGAGTCCAAGGCCGCGGCCCGGGAGCGCGCGGCCAAGCTCCTGGACCGGGTCGGTCTGGCCGACAAGGCCGGGAACTACCCCTCGCAGCTCTCCGGCGGCCAGCAGCAGCGGGTGGCGATCGCCCGGGCCCTGGCCATGGAGCCGAAGCTGATGCTCTTCGACGAGCCGACCTCGGCGCTCGACCCGGAGCTGGTCGGTGACGTCCTGGACGTCATGAAGGACCTGGCGGCGGACGGTATGACGATGATCGTCGTCACCCACGAGATGGGCTTCGCCCGCGAGGTCGGCGACTCGCTGGTCTTCATGGACAACGGCGTGGTCGTCGAGTCCGGCCACCCGCGCGAGGTCCTGGGCAACCCGCAGCACGAGCGGACGAAGTCGTTCCTGTCGAAGGTGCTGTGAGGCCGCTCCCGTAGAAGGTGCGGTACGACGTGGTGGGCCGGCCCCGGGGGGAGCGGCCCACCACCGCTTCGTACGGGCGGCGCTACTTGAGCCCGAGCACCAGCGCGTCGGTGGGCGAGGACCACACCGTCCGGGCCTCCGCGAAGCCCGAGTCCCGCAGGGCGGCCGCGTGCCAGGCCGCCGAGGGGGTGTCGCCGTCGGCGTGCTCGCCGTAGATCTCGAAGCGCTCGGCGGTCGGCTTGGCCAGCCGCGGGTCGGCGGCGGCCAGCTGCCACCACTCGGCCCAGTCGACCGCGCCGGCGGCCTTGGCCTCGTCCATCCGGGCGTGCCGGAAGGCCCGCTCGGCGGCGTTGATCCGCGGGGTGGACGCCTCCGGCATGCGGTCGGCGTTGAGGAAGACCCCGCCGTCCCGCACCAGCGCGCCGAGCTGGCCGTAGAGGGCCCGCAGGTCCTCGGAGTGCAGCCAGTGCAGCGCGGTCGCGGTGAGGACGGCGTCGTAGGAGTCGTGCGGCAGCTTCGCCGTCCAGTCCGGGTCCTTCAGATCGGCCCGTACGAACCTGACCCGGCGCTCGTTCTCGAAGTACCCTTCCGCGATGGCCAGCAGCGCGGGATCCAGGTCGACACCCACACTCTCGGCCTCCGGGAACCGCTTCAGCAGCCGGTCGGTGATACTGCCCGTGCCGCACGCGAGGTCGAGTACCCGGGGCGCGGGGCCCACCAGCGCCTCGACCATGTCCAGCATCACCCGGAACCGCTCCTCGCGGTCGGGGAGGTACCACTCCTGCTGCCGGTCCCAACTGTCCTGCCACGCCTGCCAGTCGGCACCGACGACGGTCTCGGTCATCGCTTCCCCTTCACGCCGTAATACCCTGGTAGTGGGTACGCCCATTACCGCACCTCACACCCGCACCCTATCCGCCGCCCGTAAGGACTACAAGTGGAACTGGCCTATTACTCGGACTATGCCGTGCGACTGGTCAACACCGAGCAGCCCGAGCGCGGCAGCGACAGCCTGACCTCGGTCGAGGCCGTGCGCGAGCTCTTCGGGCCCGCCCAGCAGGCGGCCCGGCGGGCGACCGACAGCGACGTCACCCGGCTGCGGGCGGTGCGCGCCCGGCTGCGCGCGGTCTTCGAGGCCGCCGACGCCGGCGACGAGGTCCTGGCGGTGGACCTGCTCAACGCACTGATGATGGAGTTCCCGGTCAGCCCGCAGATTTCCGGCCATGAGTACCGGGACGAGGACGGCCGGCCCCATTGGCACATGCACATCGCCGACCAGGCCGCCAACGCGACGGCCGGCTTCACCGCGACCGCCTGCATGGGCCTGGCCTTCCACCTCACCGAGCTGGGCGTGGACCGCCTGGGCATCTGCGAGGCGGCCCCCTGCCGCCACGTCTACCTGGACACGTCCACCAACCGCTCCCGGCGCTACTGCTCCGACCGCTGCGCCACCCGGGCCAACGTCGCCGCCTACCGCGCCCGCAAACGCCTGGAGAGCGAGCGCTCGGCCCGCACCGGACGGACCGCGGACGCCGCCCAGGAGAGCAGCGCGGGCACCGACCGCTGAACCCCGCGCGGCGACCGCAGCCGCAGCCGGGCACGGGCGATGACCAGTTCGTCCGGAACGACCCCGAATTCCCGGCTGTCGTTCTCGACGAACGGATTGTCCCCCTGGACCCACCAGCCGCCGTCCTGCCGCCGCAGGGCCCGCTTGACGATCAGCAGGTCCTGCCGGAACGGATGCCGCAGCACGACCACGTCACCGGGCCGGACCACCGCGCCGTACTGCACCACCAGCTGGTCACCGGGCTGCAGCGTGGGCACCATTGACGGGTTGTAGACCTCGGCCAGCCCGAACGCGCGGAGCAGCCCGGCCCGCTCCTGCCCCGGCTGCCTGCCCTCGCCCTGCCCCGGCTCGGCGCCCTCGCCCCGCTCCGGTCCGCGCTCGTCCACCCGCTCCGGCATCCCTTACCTCCCGGTCCAGCCCCGGTCCGATCCGCTCACGGTCCATCCTCCAACAGTCCCGGACCGACACCGGACTTTTGCCCTAAGACCCCCGGGGCGCCCGAGAAAAGCCTTCCCGCACCGAGTAATCTCGCACCTGAGAAGACGATCACGAGGAAGGACTGCATATGCTTTCCCGCCTGTTCGCACCGAAGATCAAGGTCAGCGCCCACTGCGACCTGCCCTGCGGTGTCTACGACCCGGCCCAGGCCCGCATCGAGGCCGAGTCGGTCAAGGCCGTCCAGGAGAAGTACCAGGCCAACGAGGACCCGGACTTCCGCACCCGCGCCGTCCTGATCAAGGAGCAGCGCGCGGAGCTGGCCAAGCACCACGTCTCGGTGCTGTGGAGCGACTACTTCAAGCCCCCGCACTTCGAGAAGTACCCCGAGCTGCACCAGCTCGTGAACGACACCCTGAAGGCCCTCAGCGCCGCCAAGGGCTCCAACGACCCGGCGACCGGCCAGAAGGCCCTGGACTACATCGCCCAGATCGACAAGATCTTCTGGGAGACGAAGAAGGCCTGACGCTTGTCTAGGCGGCCTGACCTGCACTTTCGCGGGTGGCCTCGCCTACCTGTCCGCACCCGGTCCGCATGCCGCCGAGCACGGCGCCCATGACGGAGCGGGTGCGGTCTTCTTTGCCCGGCCGCAGGTGCGGTCTTCTTTATCCGGCCGCGGTGCGGTCTTCTCTACCCGGCCGCAGGTGGGGTCGATGCGCTCGGCCGGCCGGCTCCTACGGCGGACGCGGTCGCCGCGGTCGGACACGACCTCCACGCGCGACAGCGCAGGGCGAGCCGGTCCCGCAGCTGCTCGGGGCGCTCACCCCGCCCCTGCCGCTCGCCCCGCCCCTGCCGCTCGGCCGGCGCCGGCCGAACAGGCCTCTTTGCGCGTCAGCGCAGGAACCCTTCGTAATCGCGCTGCTGGAGCTGACTCTCGATCTGCTTCACGGTCTCCAGTCCGACGCTCACGATGATGAGGATGCTCGTACCGCCGAACGGGAAATTGCTGCCGTTGAACAGCACCAGTGCCGCTGTGGGCACCAGGGCGATCAGCCCCAGGTAGAGCGCTCCCGGCCAGGTGATCCGGTTGAGCACGTAGCCCAGATATTCAGCCGTGGGCCGGCCGGCCCGGATGCCCGGGATGAATCCGCCGTGCTTCTTCATGTTGTCCGCGAATTCATCGGGGGTGAAGGAGATGGCGACGTAGAAGAACGCGAAGACGACGATCAGCAGGAAGTAGAGCGTCAGATGGATCGGTTGGTCACCCCTGGCGAGATTGGTGGCGATCCACCGGGCCCATTCCGACGCCGAGTTACCGCCGAGGTCGATCAGACTGGGGATGGAGAGCACTGATGAGGCGAAGATGACGGGAACGACACCCGCCTGGTTCACCTTCAGCGGGATATAGGTCGAAGTACCGCCGTACGAACGGCGGCCGATCATTCGTTTCGCGTACTGGACCGGGATCCGGCGCTGCGCCTGCTCGACGAAGACCACCAGGCACACCATGCAGAGGCCGGCCAGGATCACGAGGGCGAAGTCTCCCCAGCCGCCCAGGATTTTGCCCGACTTCTTGATCTCCCACAGGTTGGCCGGGAAGCTGGCGGCGAGGGAAATGAACATCAGGAGGGACATGCCGTTGCCGATGCCGCGGTCGGTGATGAGCTCTCCCAGCCACATCACTACGGCGGCGCCGGCGGTCATGGTGATGACCATGACGGAGGCCCGGAATACCGAGGTGTCCGGGACGACCTGGGCGCGGACCTGACAGGTGGGGAAAAGCCCACCGCTTTGGGCTTTGGCCACCAAGGCGGCGCCCTGGAGCACCGCCAGGCCCAGCGTCAGGTACCGCGTGTACTGGGTGATCTTTGCCGTGCCCGCCTGTCCCTCCTTCTTCAGCGCCTCCAGGCGCGGCACGACCACCGTCAGCAGTTGCAGGATGATGCTCGCCGTGATGTACGGCGTGATCCCCAGGGCGAAGACGGTGAGCTCCAATAGCGCACCACCGCTGAACGTGTTGATCAGGCCGAAGAGGCCGCCGTTGCCGGCACCGTCCTTGATGCACTGCGTGACGTACCGGTAATTCACCCCGGGAACCGGGACGTTCTGCCCCAGCCGGTAGAGGAGCAGGATTCCCAGGGTGAAGAGTATCTTTTTGCGGAGACCGGGCGCCTTGAAAACCCTGACGAATACGGTAGGCACTTTTCACATCGTCCTTACTCTCGCAAGTTGACGGGCATGCAAGTTGACGGGTATGCAAGTTGATGGCGGAACCGCATGGCGATCTCTTAATGGGCCCTTCACCGGGGGGACCGTCTCAGTGGCCGGCCGCCTGGGGAGGAAACAGCTCTGCGCGATTGCGGCGGGACCAACAGGCACCGCGGCAGCGTCGTTGTTGCTGAGGTGGGGATTCTGGTGAGCGTGTTCCGTCAGACGGTTGCTGCCGTGGGCGCCCGGCGTGCGGATGTCGACGGGAAGTCCGCTCGCGGATCTGCCGGTCGGCGGGCGGCCGGTGGTGGGCGACTCGAAGCTCCGGCAGCGGTGCGGCGCAGCGTCGCACGGGGCGAGGTGCTCCTCGCCCCGGGTCCGTGCCGCTACCGGACGGGGTTGCGTCTGCGCAGGTGAGCGGCGTGTTTCGCAGCGTACTTACGGCACTCCCGCGCCCGCTCCTCCATTCCGGGCGCCGGGGTCCCGCTCCTGCGCCATGGACCGAACCTCGGCCGGCGCTACTTGGTCGTCGGGGTGGGGGTCGGGATCGGGGCGGGTGCGATCGTGCAGGTACGGGTGGGGAGCGGGACCGGCACGGTCGTGGAGGTGTGGGTCGGCAGCGGAACCGGCACGGTCGTGCAGGTGCGGGTCGGGAGGGGGACCGGCGCGGTCGTGGCGGTGGGTTGGTGGTGAGGCACGGTGGGCCCGCCTTGAGCGGAAGCGCTCGGCAGGACTTCCAGCCCGACGCCGAGCCCGGCGATGGTCAGCGCCGAGCCGGTGGCCACCCAGACTGTCCGGGCACGGCGTCGGGCACGGACACCGGCTTGCAGCCGCTGCCGGTGCTGGTCCTCGAAGGGGGTGTTTGCCTGGGTATCGCGCATCATCCGCGCGAGTTCGTGTTCGAAGTCTTCCATGATGTCTCCTTTCACTTCACCGGCTCGATGGCGTCACCCAGGAGCTGCCGCAACCGCGTCACGCCCCGTGACGTGAGGGACCGGGCGGTGCCCACCGGACACCCCAGCGCCTCGGCAACCTGCACCTCGGACAGGTCCTGGTAATAGCGCAGCACCACCGCGGCGCGCTGCCGCACCGGCAGCAGTGCCAGCGCGGCCTCCAACCGAGTCCGTTCCTCCACGGCAGTGGTCACATCGCCGGCCTCGGGAAGTTCCGGCAACCGTTCCACCGGACGCTCGCCCCACCAGCGACGCCGTGCCGAGCGAGCCGCCGCACGTGTCAGCACCCGGCGCACATACGCCTCCGGCGCCTGCTCGGCCACCCTCGGCCAGGCGAACCACAGCTTGACCAGCGCCTCCTGCAGCAGGTCCTCGGCCCGATGCCGATCTCCACCGGTGAGCAGATGCGCCAGGTGGAGCAGTGCCGACCAACGACCCGCGACGAACCGGTCGAACGCATCGGCCCGCAACTGCCCCATCAACGCCGTCCCTCGTCTCGATCACTCGCCTACGCCCCTACAAAGGCAGTGACCCACGTCCCGCTATGCAGTCCCCGGGCGTGAGCTGCCTCACATGCCCCTCTCGGCCGGTCGGTTCCGGGGCGCCGCCGGCCTTGAACGAAGTGGTCGCGAGGGGGCCGGGTCGCCGGGCCGGCAGCGTTGGACCAGGGGGCGGCCGGTTGCCGCTGGACGCTCGTGCGTGGCTCCAGGGGCCGTGTGCAGCGGGGCCTGACGCCGGGGAGCCGCGGGGCCCGGGGAGGCCCCGCGGAGGTCCCGCGGACGTCCCGCGGAGGCCCCGGAGAGGGGCACCCGCTATGTCGCGACCGGCAGCGGGGGGTCGTGGCGGACGAGCCAGGCGCGGTAGGCGTCGCTCGCCCAGGCGATCTCCATGTAGGAGGCGGTCAGGTCGGCGAACAGCTCGTCCGGTGTGCCCGCCGGGGTGCCGTCCTGGCGGCAGGCCATGAACAGCCGGACCGCCAGCGGGTCGCCGTACAGGGGGCGGATGGCCATGCCGGGCCGGGAGCGGGCGGTCGGCTGACAGGGCGTGACCACCTCACCGGCCGTGACCAGGTCCACCGTGGTGAGGTAATCGCCGTGCACGACCCGGGGGTTGATGCCGGCCGCCGCCCAGATGCGGCGCAGACCGGCCCATTCGCCGTCCACCGTCGGGTCGACCATCCACTGGTCCTCGGCGAGGTCGGCGACCCGGACCACGTCCTGCGCGGCCGCCGGGTGGCTGTCCGCCAGGGCGATGAACTGCGGCTCGCGGGCGATGAGTTCGTGCTCGACCAGACCCTCGGGGACGCGCAGCGGGGCGCCCTCGACCTCGTGCACGAACGCGGCGTCGAGCTGGCCGGTGGCGACCATGTGCAGCAGGGCGTTGGCGGACACATCGGTACGTATGGTCGTGTCCGTTGCGGGCAGCCGGACCCGTAGTCGGCGCAGCCAGCCGGCGACCGCGGGGCTGTTGGTGCTGCCGATGTGCAGCCGGGCGCCCTGCTCGCGGTGCGAGACCGACGCGACCTCGTCGACAAGCGCCCGCATTTCGGCCACTATCGGCCGGGCCCGGCACAGCACCGCATGGCCCAGTGGGGTGGGCCGGCTGCCGGTCGATTCGCGGAAGAAGAGCTGGCCACCGAGGGCCTTTTCGATGCGGTGGAGCTGTGTCGTCAAGGAGGGCTGGGTCATGCCGAGTTGCCGGGCCGCCTTGCGTACGCTGCCGGAGTCCGCGATGGCGCACAGTGCGCGAAGATGCCGTACCTCTAGCTCCACGCCGGGAGCATAACGACGAGGGCATCCGTCACACCAGGCTCTCAAACCCGCCGGAACGCGCCTTTTTCGCACGGGTATGGGGCCAAGCTATCGCCACCTGAAATCTCCGTCCTGTGGGTGAAGTCCGTCCAGACTCAACGGCACCAAGAAATCCGCAGGGCCCCGGTCGCCGCCCCACACGGCGACCGTACGGCCCTCGGAGATGAAGGAGCCCCCACATGAGATCTCCCAAGACGGCGCTGTCGGCGGCGCTCGGTCTGGGCCTCGCCGCCGCGCTCGCAGCCGCGGCGCCGGTTTCGGCAGCTTCCCCCTCCCCCACCCCCTCCTCGCACCTCAGCACCCCGGCCTCGGTCGCCGCCTACAACGGCTCGGCGGCCGAGAAGGCGGACACCAAGGCGTTCTTCGAGGCCGTGATGAAGTCGGCGCGGGCCAAGATGAAGGCCCACCCGCACGCGGAATCGGTCACCGTGACCTATGACGCCAGCGCCGCACCGACCTTCAAGAGCCAGATAGCCGAGAGCGCGTCGATCTGGAACAGCGCCGTCAAGAACGTGCATCTGCAGGAGGGCAGCGGCGGCGACTTCCAGTACCGCGAGGGCAACGACCCGCGCGGTTCGTACGCCAGCACCGACGGCCACGGCAAGGGCTATGTGTTCCTGGACTACCAGCAGAACCAGGAGTACAACTCCACCCGCGTGACCGCCCACGAGACCGGCCATGTGCTGGGTCTGCCGGACCACTACGAGGGCCCGTGCAGCGAGCTGATGTCCGGCGGCGGCCCCGGCACGTCCTGCCAGAACACCCAGCCGGACGCGAACGAGCGCGCCCAGGTGGAGCAGCTGTGGGCCAACGGCCTGACGGGCGTCCACTTCGGCAAGGCGTCCTGACGCCTGGTTCGCACCACGAGTTCGGCGGTGGCCGGCGGACCGGACCGGTTGACGGTGAACGGTCCGCGCACCCGGCCTGGGGCTGACGAGTACCGGATCCTGGCGGCCGGCTCTCGTATCCCCACCAGCCCTCGCAGTTCCTGCGCCGCCCGTGCGGTGGGGCTCTTCGGAGCCCCACCGCTTTTTCGTGCCTGCCCGGGTTTCCCTGGCGCTGCTGTCCATTGCCCGGTGGGCCGCCTGCGCGCGGCCCGACGCGGTGGAGCGCGGGCTGTGGAGTGCGGGCTGTGGAGCCTAGAGCCAGCCGTTGCGTTTGAAGCCGCGGTGGATCACCCAGCAGATGATCACCGTGAGGGCCATCACCAGCGGGTAGCCGAAGGTCCAGTGCTTCTCCGGCATGTACTCGAAGTTCATGCCGTAGATGCCGCAGACCATGGTCGGTACGGCGAGGATCGCCACCCAGGCGCTGATCTTCCGCATGTCCTCGTTCTGCGCAACGGTGACCTGGGCGAGATGGGCCTGGAGTATGGAGTTGAGCAGTTCGTCGAAGGCCGTGATCTGTTCGGTGACCCGGGCGAGGTGGTCGGCGACGTCCCGGAAGTACGTCTTGATCTGCGGGTCGACCTGCCGCATCGGCCGGGTCGCCAGCTCCCGCATCGGCCGGTCCAACGGGGCCACCGCCCGCTTGAGTTCCAGCAGCTCGCGCTTGAGCTGGTAGATCCGGCCGGCGCCGCCGGTGACGCGTTCCGAGAAGACCTCGCTCTCGACGTCGTCGATGTCGTCCTGGACGGCGGCCGTGACGTCGAGGTAGTCGTCCACGACGAGGTCGGCGACGGCGTGCAGGACGACGGACGGGCCGAGCGCCAACTGCTCGGGCACCCGCTCCAGTTGCTCGCGCAGCGGCCCGAGCGAGCCGTGTCCGCCGTGCCGGACGGTGATCACGAAGTCGGTGCCGGTGAAGACCATGATCTCGCCGGTCTCCACCACCTCGCTGTTGTCGGTGAGCTGGTCGTGCTCGACGTAGCGGACCGTCTTCAGCACGGTGAACAGCGAGTCGTCGTAGTGCTCCAGCTTGGGGCGCTGGTGGGCGTACACGGCATCCTCGACGGCGAGCGGATGCAGCCCGAAAAGGTCGACGATTCCGGCGAATTCCTTCTCGGAGGGCTCATGCAGCCCGATCCAGACGAATCCTCTGCCGGACTCCCGTACCCGGCGTATCGCCACATCGGCCGGGTGGTCGCCGTCCTGCCGCACACCGTCGACGTACACCGCGCAGTTGACCACGGCGGTGCCCAGCGGCGAGCGCGCGGGGTGGCTGAGGTCCACCCCGCGCGTACGCGGCTGCGGCAGCCGGACGGCCTTGCGGAGGTTGCTGATCATCGACACCCGGCCAGTATGGCAAGCGGTCGCCGGGGAACGGTATGCCGATGCGGGTGGTTCTGCTCCGCGCGGACGCCGCCCCCGGGCCGGGCGTCAGGGGACGGGGACCGGCTGCGGGTCTTCCTCCGCCGCGCGTTCCGGGGCGTCCCGCGTCCCCGTTTCCGGGGGCGTCTCCGAGGGGAGGGAGATCTCCGCTTCCGGGGACGTCTCCGTCCGCGCCGTACGGCCCCGGTGCGGGAGCAGGAACAGCAGGGCCAGGACGAGGACCAGGCCGGCCGCGACCCACCACAGGGCGTGGGTGGTGGCGGCGATGAACGCGGGATGGGCGACACCGGGCGCGGCCGCCCCGCCGCCGGCCTCCCCCGAGCCGCCGACGACCCCGAAGAACGCCACCGACGACAGCCCCAGGCCGAGCGCCATGCCCAGCTGGCCGGTGGTGTTGAAGATGCCGGACGCCGAGCCGGAGTGCGCGGCCGGCACCTCGGATATCGCCATATCGGTGACCGGCGCGACGATCAGGCCCATGCCGGCGCCCATCAGCAGCATCGCCGGGGCCATCTGCCAGGACGTGAGGGCGGCGCCGTAGTGGTCGGCGGACCAGAGGTAGAGCAGCGCGCCGGACAGCATGATCAGCGCGCCCGCCTGCAGGACCGCGCGGCCGAAGCGCGGCACCAGCTTCTGCACCGACATCCCCGCCGCGACCGAGCAGGCGAGCGAGAACGGCACCCCGGTCAGCCCGGCGTGCAGCGGCCCCCAGCCCAGCCCCAGCTGCATGAAGAGCGTCCAGATCAGGAAGAACAGGCCGCTGACCGCACCGAAGGTGAGCTGGACGGCGGCGCCCGCCGCGAAGGACCGGACCCGGAAGAGGGAGAGTTCGACGAGCGGTGAGCCGTCCTTGCGGGCCTTGGCGCGCTCGTAGCGGACGAAGCCGGCCAGGACGAGCGGGCCGGCGCCCATCGAGACGAATCCCCACAGCGGCCAGCCGGACTCCCGGCCCTGGGTGAGCGGGTAGAGCAGCATCAGCAGGCCGACGGTGGCCAGTGCGGTGCCGACGAGGTCGAGGCGCAGCGCTGCCGGGGAGCGGGACTCGGTGAGGAAGCGGCGGCCGAGCAGGATGCCGGCCACCCCGACCGGCAGGTTGATCAGGAAGATCGGGCGCCATTCCAGGCCGAGGAGGTCGCCCTGGGTGAGCACCGCGCCGATCAGCGGGCCGCAGACCGCGCCCAGGCCGATCACCGCGCCGAACATCCCGAAGACCTTGCCGCGTTCGTGCGCGGGGAAGGTGACGTGGATGATCGCGAGCACCTGCGGCACCATCAGCGCGGCCATCGCGCCCTGGAGCACCCGTGCGCCGATCAGCATGCCCGGGCCGGTGGCGAGTCCGCACAGCGCGGAGGCGAGCGTGAAGCCGGCCATGCCGAGCAGGAACAGCCGCTTGCGGCCGTGGATGTCGCCGAGCCGGCCGCCGGTGATCAGGCCGAGCGCGAAGGCGAGGGCGTAGCCGGCGGTCACCCACTGCAGGGCGCTGAAGGTGGCGCCGGTGTCCTGCTGGATGCTCGGCAGCGCGATGTTGACGATGGTCGCGTCGACCAGGTCCATGAAGGCGGCCGTGAGGACGACGGCGAGCGCCGTCCAGCGTCTGCGGTCGGGCGCGGCGGGGTCGGGCGCGGCACCGTCGGGCACGGCGGGGTCGGGCGTGGTCATGGGCGTACTACTCCACTCCAGGGCCGGGGTCGGTGGTGCCGGAACAGCTGTGACGGTAGGGCCGATGTAGGACAGAGGCGGTCCTATTACCTGCGGCATCATCGGGGGATGAGTGAGACATCGGCACGTCTGCTGAATCTGCTGTCCCTGCTGCAGACCCCGCGCGAATGGCCCGGGCCGGAACTGGCGGAGCGGCTGGGGGTGACCTCCCGGACGATCCGGCGGGACGTCGAGCGACTGCGGGACCTGGGGTATCCGGTGCACGCCACGATGGGCGCGGTGGGCGGGTACCGGCTGGCGGCGGGGGCCGCGATGCCGCCGCTGCTGCTGGACGACGAGGAGGCGGTGGCCATCGCGGTGGGCCTGCGGTCGGCGGCCGGCCACACCATCGCGGGGATCGAGGAGGCGTCCGTACGGGCGCTGGCCAAGCTCGAACAGGTGCTGCCGGCCCGGCTGCGGCGCCGGGTGGGCACGCTGGGCACGGCGACCGTCCCGATGCCGGCCGGGAACGGCCCGACCGTCGATCCGGAGCATCTGACGGTGCTCGCCGCGGCCATCGCCAACCACGAGCGGCTGCGCTTCGCCTACCGGGCGGGCGCCGGGGAGCGGACCAAGCGCCTGGTGGAGCCGCACCGGCTGGTGGCGGCGGGCCGGCGCTGGTACCTCGTGGCGTACGACAACGACCGGGAGGACTGGCGGATCTTCCGGGTGGACCGGCTGAGCGAGCCGTTCCCCACCGGCGTGCGGACCGCGCCGCGCGAGCTGCCGGCCGCCGACGCCGGGGCGTACGTACGGGAGCGGATGCAGGGGATGGCGCCGGCGCACCGTGCGGTGGCGACGGTGTACGCGCCGGCCGGGGAGGTGACCGCGCGGCTGGGCGGGCCGGCGGCGGGTGAGGTCGTGCCGCTGGACGAGGGGTCGTGCCGGTGGCACAGTGCACCCGATTCGCTGGAGTGGCTGGCGATGCGGCTGGCGCTGCTGGGGCGCGAGTTCACGGTGCACGAACCGCCGGAGCTGTCCGCGTATCTGCGGGCGATGGGCGAGCGGGTGGGCCGGGCGGTGGACGCGAGCGGAGCGGGCGGGGACCCCGGGGACGGGGGCGCCGGGGGCGGGAACCCGGCGGAAGGGGGCGCGGAATGAGGGACACGCCGCAGAGCGGAATACCCTAGGGGGGTATAACGTTGCGTACGGGGAACGCGCACGCGTGACACGCAGTCGCAGCACACCGAGGAGCACCGATGACCACCGCGATCGGAGAGCACGGCGTCGAGCTGGAGATCGGCGGGATGACCTGCGCGTCCTGCGCCGCCCGCATCGAGAAGAAGCTCAACCGCATGGAGGGGGTCACCGCCACCGTCAACTACGCCACCGAGAAGGCGCAGGTCGCGGTCGCGGAGGGCAGCGGGGTCACCGCCGCGGACCTGATCGCCACCGTGGAGCGGACCGGCTACACCGCCGCGGTCCCCGAGCCCCCGGCGCCCGCCGAGCCGCCGGGCGACGGGCCGGACGGCGGGCCGGCGGGGGCCGACGAGGAGGCCGGCGGCGCCCTCGCCCTGCTGCGCCACCGGCTGCTGGTCTCGCTCGCGCTGTCCGTCCCGGTGGTGCTGATGGCGATGGTGCCGCCGCTGCAGTTCACCAACTGGCAGTGGCTCTCGCTCACCTTGGCCGCCCCGGTGGTGGCCTACGGCGCCTGGCCGTTCCACCGGGCCGCGTGGACGAACCTGCGGCACGGCGCCGCCACGATGGACACGCTGATCTCGATGGGCACCCTGGCGGCGCTCGGCTGGTCGGTGTGGGCGCTGTTCTTCGGTGACGCCGGGATGCCCGGGATGACCCACCCCTTCGAGTTCACCCTCACCCGCACCGACGGCAGCAGCGCCATCTATCTGGAGGCCGCGGCCGGCGTCACCACGTTCATCCTGGCCGGGCGCTACTTCGAGGCGCGGTCCAAGCGGAAGGCCGGGGCGGCGCTGCGTGCGCTGATGGAGCTGGGTGCCAAGGACGTCGCGGTCCTGCGGGACGGCCGGGAGGTGCGCGTCCCGGTCGCGGAGCTGAGCGTGGGTGACCGGTTCGTGGTACGGCCCGGCGAGAAGATCGCCACCGACGGGAAGGTGGTGGAGGGCGCCTCCGCCGTGGACGCGTCGATGCTCACCGGCGAGTCCGTTCCGGTCGAGGTCTCCCCCGGCGACACCGTCACCGGCGCGACGGTGAACGCGGGCGGCCGGCTGGTCGTCGAGGCCACCCGGGTCGGCGCGGACACCCAGCTGGCCCGGATGGCGCGGCTGGTGGCGGAGGCCCAGAACGGGAAGGCCGCGGCGCAGCGGCTGGCCGACCGGATCTCCGCCGTCTTCGTCCCGGTCGTGATCGCGCTCGCCGTCGGCACCCTCGGCTACTGGCTGGTCACCGGCGCGGGCGCGGTGGCCGCCTTCACCGCGGCGGTCGCCGTGCTGATCATCGCCTGCCCGTGCGCCCTGGGACTCGCCACCCCGACCGCGCTGATGGTCGGCACGGGGCGCGGCGCGCAACTGGGCATCCTGCTGAAGGGGCCCGAGGTGCTGGAGTCGACGCGCAGGGTGGACACCATCGTGCTGGACAAGACCGGCACGGTCACCACGGGCGTGATGACGCTGACCGAGGTGCACCTCGCCGAGGGCGTGCCGGAGACCACCGCGCTGCGGCTGGCCGGGGCGCTGGAGCACGCCTCCGAGCACCCGATCGCCCGGGCCGTCGCCACCGGCGCCGCGGCCCGCGTCGGCACCCTGCCCACCCCGGAGGACTTCACCAACGTCCCCGGCCTCGGCGTCCGCGGTGTCGTCGACGGGCACGCCGTCCTGGTGGGCCGCGCACAGCTGCTGGACGAAGAGGGCCAGGGCCTGCCGGACGGGCTGGCCGCCGCCAAGGCCGCGGCCGAGGAGCAGGGCCGTACCGCGGTCACCGTCGGCTGGGACGGCGCGGCGCGGGCGGTGCTGGTGGTCGCCGACGCGGTCCGGCCGACCAGCGCGGAGGCGGTCCGCCGGCTGCGGGCGCTGGGCCTGACGCCGGTGCTGCTGACCGGCGACCACCGGGCGGTCGCGGAGTCGGTCGCCGCCGAGGTCGGCATCGACGAGGTGATCGCGGAGGTTCTGCCGGAGGACAAGGTGGACGTGGTCGCCCGGCTGCAGGCCGAGGGCCGCTCGGTCGCCATGGTCGGCGACGGCGTCAACGACGCGGCCGCCCTGGCCCGCGCCGATCTGGGCCTGGCCATGGGCACCGGCACCGACGCCGCCATCGAGGCCGGTGACCTCACCCTCGTCCGCGGCGATCTGCGCGCCGCCGCCGACGCGATCCGGCTGGCCCGGGCCACCCTGGGCACCATCCGCACCAACCTGTTCTGGGCCTTCGGCTACAACGTCGCCGCGCTGCCGCTGGCCGCTGCCGGGCTGCTCAACCCAATGATCGCCGGTGCCGCGATGGCCTTCTCGTCGGTCTTCGTGGTCGGCAACAGCCTCCGGCTGCGCCGCTTCCGGGCCCTGGACGGGGCGGCCGCCCGCGGCTGACCGCCGCCGACCCGCCCGGACGCCCCGGGGGGCTTCCCTGGCCTCCCCCGGCCTCCCGGACCTGCCCCGAGGTCCGGTTCTGGCGCCAGTCTCCAGTTCTGGCGCCGGAACATTGGCGGATCGCTCACCCGCCGGCCGCCGCCGGCGGGTGAGACTGGTGCGGAAACGAACATCCACGTACCGACAGTCCACGCACGGCCGTCCACGACCGCCCGCGCACCGGCCGTCGGCGTGCGAACGATCCGCACCCACGCTCCACGTACAGGGGGACCTCATGACCGGGTCACGCGTCCTGGCTCTCGGCCATTACCAGCCCTCCCGGGTGCTCACCAACGACGACCTCGCCCAGATGGTCGACACCGACGACGCCTGGATCCGCAGCCGGGTCGGCATCCGCACCCGCCACATCGCGGCCCCGGACGAGACCGTGGACTCGATGGCGGCCGCCGCGGCGGCCAAGGCGCTGGCCGCCGGCGGGGTCGCTCCCGGGGACGTCGACCTGGTGCTGGTCGCCACCTGCACGGCCGTCGACCGCAGCCCGAACGCCGCGGCCCGGGTCGCCGCCCGGCTCGGCCTCGGCTCGCCCGCCACGATGGACGTCAACGTCGTCTGCTCCGGCTTCACGCACGCACTGGCCCTGGCCGACCAGGCCATCCGGGCCGGCTCCGCGACCACCGCCCTGGTCATCGGGTCGGAGAAGTTCACCGACATGATCGACTGGACGGACCGGACGACCTGTGTGCTGGCCGGTGACGGGGCGGGCGCCGCCGTCGTCACCGCGGCGGACGAGCCGGGGATCGGTCCGGTGCTGTGGGGCTCGGTGCCCGAGATGGGCGGCGCGGTCCGTATCGAGGGCGAGCCCGGCCGGTTCTCCCAGGAGGGCCAGACCGTCTACCGCTGGGCGACGACCCGGCTGCCGGGCATCGCCCGCCAGGTCTGCGAACGCTCCGGGATCGCGCCCGCCGACCTCGCCGGGGTGGTCCTCCACCAGGCCAACCTGCGGATCATCGAGCCGGTCGCGGAGCGGCTCGGCGCGGTCAACGCGGTGGTCGCCAAGGACGTCGTGGACTCCGGCAACACCTCCGCCGCCTCCGTCCCGCTGGCGCTGTCCAAGCTGGTCGAACGCCGCGAGGTCCCCTCCGGCGCCCCGGTGCTGCTGTTCGCCTTCGGCGGCAACCTCTCCTACGCGGGGCAGGTCATCCGCTGCCCTTGAGGGGCACCCGAGGGGAGCCGGGCGCGGCGCCGTACGAGGCCGCCGGGCGGCTTGGGCCGTACGGGTCCGGCCGGCGTCCGATTCGTTCAAGACCCCGGCCCGGCGGCCTCCCTACGCTCGCCGCATGACGACTACTCCTCCGCGTTCCCCCGGTTCTCCGCGCTGTGCGGCCTTCGGCATGGTGGTCGCCGACATGGCCGCCGCCCTCGCCTTCTACCGCCGGCTGGGCCTGGTGGTCCCGGCCGGATCGGACACCGCTCCGCACGCCGAGGCCGACCTGCCGGGCGGCCTGCGGCTGATGTGGGACTCGTACGAGACCGCCCGCGCCATCGACCCCGACTGGACCCCGCCACCGGCCGGCACCCCGACGGGCCTGGCCTTCGAGTGCGACGGCCCGGCCGGCGTCGACGCGCTCTACGCCGACCTCACCGCCGCCGGCTACAAAGGCGAGAAGCCGCCGTGGGACGCGTTCTGGGGCCAGCGCTACGCCGTCGTCCAGGACCCGGACGGCCACGGGGTGGACCTGTTCGCACCGCTGCCGCGGAAGCCGGGCGACGGGCCGGAGGTGTGAGCGGAACCCCTGGGTCCCGCTAGTGCCCGGGCTGCTCCCGCAGGTACTGCGCACCGCACAGGAAGCAGAACGGCTCGGCCTTCGGCGTGCCCCAGGCTTCGGCCGACTGGGTGGCGGCGGCCGGGGCCAGGTCCCGGCCGCACATGGCGGTGGTGCTGCCGATGCGCGTCATGTGCCAGAGCTTTACCGGGGTGTCCTCGTGCGGCAGCAGCCCTTCCTCGTACTCGGCGCGGATCTCGTGCTCCATGGCGGTCCACCTCCTACCCTTACGATGCGCCAGCGGGTCGGGCGCCACAACGCCAGCCGGACCGGCCGGCCGGTGCTCAGAACACCGACCAGCCGGTCAGCGTGGTGAAGTGGTCCAGGGCCGCGGCGCCCGCGACGGAGTTGCCGCGGGCGTCCAGTGCCGGGCTCCAGACGCACAGCGTGCAGCGGCCGGGGATCACCGCGATGATGCCGCCGCCGACGCCGCTCTTGGCGGGCAGCCCGACCCGGTAGGCGAACTCCCCGGCCGCGTCGTACGTACCGCAGGTCAGCATCACCGCGTTGATCCGCTTGGCCTCCCGGGCCTCCAGCAGCCGGCTGCCGTCGGCGCGCAGTCCGTGCCGGGCCAGGAAGCCGCCGGCCACGGCCAGGTCGCGGCAGCTCATCTCGATGGAGCACTGCCAGAAGTAGTGCTGGATGACGCTGGGGACCGGGTTCTCCAGGTTGCCGAAGGACGCCATGAAGTGCGCGAGGGCGGCATTGCGGTCGCCGTGCTCGGCCTCGGAGTCGGCCACCGCCTGGTCGAAGGCCAGCTCGGGGTTGCCGCTCTCCTCGCGCAGGAAGTGCAGCATCGAGGTGCTGGCGTCTCCGGTGAGGGTCTGCAGCCGGTCGGTGACGACCAGCGCGCCCGCGTTGATGAACGGATTGCGCGGAATGCCGTTCTCCGCCTCCAGCTGGACCAGCGAGTTGAACGGCGTACCGGAGGGCTCGCGGCCGACCCGCTGCCAGATGTCGCCCCCGCCGGGACCGCCGTTGCCGCCGTGGGCGCCATGACCGCCGAGACCGCCGTGATCGCCGTTGCCGCCCTGGCTGCCGTGGCTCTGGGCCATCACCAGCGCCAGCGAGAACGCCTTGGAGATGGACTGCACGGAGAACGGGACCTCCCAGTCACCGACCCCGTAGACCGCGCCGTGTATGTCGGCGACCGCGATCCCGAACCGGTCCGCGGACACCCGCTCCAGCGCCGGTATGTAGTCGGCGACCTGTCCCTGTCCCACGTACGGCCTGGCGTAGGCCGCTACCTCCTCAAGAACGGCCTGGTAGTCCATGCGCACACGCTAACCCGACCCGAGCAGCGCCCCCATCGGGGCCCCCGCCAGCGACTTCACCTCGCGGGCGAGGTGGGCCTGGTCCGCGTATCCCGCGCACACCGCGACCTGCGCGTACGGCATCCCGGTGCGCGCGAGGCCCAGGGCCCGCACGAAGCGGAGCACCCGGGCGAGCGTCTTGGGGCCGTAGCCGAACGCGTCCAGGCTCAGGCGGTGCAGCTGGCGTTCGCTCAGCGCGACGGCCCACGCGACCTCGGCCACCGGCCGGCCGCGGCCCAGCGCCGCGGCGACGGCCGCGGTCCGGGCCTCACCACCGGGCCCCGGCACGCCCTGCCGAAGCCGCTCCCCGACAACCTCCTCCAACACCCGCCCCACCCCGCTGGGCACGCGCACCGCCGCCCGTTCCGCCGCCCGTTCGGTCAGCTCCCGTACCTGCGCCGCGGGCCACAGGTCCGCCAACGGGACCCGCCGGTCGCGCAGTTCGTGCGCCGGTACGCCGAAGACGGCGGGGCCCCGGCCCGGCGCGAACCGCAGCCCGGTGTAGCCGGTGCCGGACGGCACGCCGTCGGGGTGGTACGGCCCGGTGTCCGGACCCGCCACCAGCAGCCGGCCCGCACTCCAGATCAGGTCGGTGCAGCCGTCGGGGAGTACGGGGCGCGCGGACGGCCCGGTGGTGGTGGTCCACAGCACCGCACCGGCCACCCGCGACTCCCGCTCCCGGTACCGGCCGTGCGCACCGGGTACATCGGCCACCCCGACTACGCCGGCTGGCTCATCCATGTCGCGTCGTCCACCCACGTCCCCCAGCCTGGCACGGGAACCGCACGGCCGTCCGCGCCGTTGATCCCTTACGACACGGACCGCACGGAGGTGGCAGATGTCAGGGTTTCTGGACCGCGCCAAGGAGCAGGCGCAAAGCGCGCTCAACCAGGGCAAGCAGAAGGTCGAAGAGGTGCAGCAGCACCGGGCGGGCAACGACCTGCTGAAGAAGCTGGGCGCCGCGTACTACGCCGAGAAGCGGGGCAGCGGCACTCCCGAGGCCACCCAGCAGGCGCTCACCGCCCTCGAAGCGCACATCAGCACGCACGGCGACGGGTTCCTGCACGGATAAACGGATCAGGGGCACGCCCGACGGAGCCTGGAACGCGACGGCAGGGAACGGGAGGCGCAGCCCGCCCGGAGCCGTGGGTGGCGCTCGGCCGAAACCGCTCGTACAGCCACCGAACGGCCGATCTGTTTTTTCACGTTCCCCTCCACCTCTGCGGCGCCATCCCGTACAAGCGAGACAGCAGGCGGTGCGCGGACGGCGGCCGCCGTGTCCCGTATCGGAGTGGCCATGTCCGAACCGCTGTCCGCCGCCCGCTTCCTCGCGGCGCTCAAGGCCGAGGGCCTGCGGATCGCCGAGGTCGACGGCTGGAAGACGCACAACCGCAACGACAAGGGCCCGTGGGGCCCGGTGCACGGAGTGATGGTGCACCACACCGGCACGTCCGGCGCCGCGCGCACCGTCAAGCTCTGCCACGACGGCCGGGCGGATCTGCCGGGCCCGCTGTGCCACGGCGTGATCACCAAGGACGGCACGGTGCACCTGGTGGGCTACGGCCGCGCCAATCACGCGGGCCTGGGCGACGGTGACGTGCTGCGCGCGGTGATCGCCGAGAAGCGGCTGCCCCCGGACAACGAGGCCGACACGGACGGCAACTGCGCCTTCTACGGCTTCGAGTGCGAGAACCTCGGCGACGGCGCCGACCCCTGGCCCGAGGCCCAGATGGCGGCCCTGGAAAAGGCCGCGGCGGCCGTCTGCCGGGCCCACGGCTGGACCGAACGCTCGGTGATCGGCCACCGCGAATGGCAACCGGGCAAGGTCGACCCCCGCGGCTTCACGATGGCCTCCTTGCGCGACCACATCGCGGCCCGTTTGAAGTGAACCCGCCGGCGGGCCGGTCCGGTACGAGCAGGGGCGCCGGACGGGTGTCGCACGCCCGGGCGACAATGGGCCGTGTGACCGCGCCCGCCCCCGACCCGCTGCCCGGCCTCCAGGCCCTCCGCCCCCGCCTCCCCTCCCCTCTCCAGGAGGTCGAGGACGAGGTCTTCGCGCGGTGCGGGGTGCGGCTGCTGCTCAAGCGGGATGATCTGATCCACCCGGATCTGCCGGGGAACAAGTGGCGGAAGCTGGAGCCGAACCTGCGGGCCGCTGCCGCGGCGGGGGCGCGGACGTTGCTGACGTTCGGCGGGGCGTACTCCAATCATCTGCGGGCGACCGCGGCGGCCGGCCGGTTGCTGGGGTTCGACACCATCGGGGTGGTCCGCGGTGACGAGCTGGCCGGTGCCCCGCTCAATCCGTCGCTGGCCCGCTGTGCCGCCGACGGGATGCGGCTGCACTTCCTCGACCGGGACCGGTACCGCCGCACGTCCGAGCCGGAGGTGCTCGCCGCCCTGCACGACCGGTTCGGCGCGTTCCACGTCCTCCCCGAGGGCGGCAGCAACGCCCTTGCCGCACAAGGGTGTACGGAGCTGGGCCGGGAGCTGCGCGGGGTGGCGGACACGGTCGGGGTGGCCTGCGGCACGGGCGGCACGCTGGCCGGTCTCGCCGCGGGACTGGGCCCGGGCCGGCAGGCCCTCGGCTTCGCCGTACTGAAGGGCGGCCGCCCGCACTTCCTCCAGAGGACGGTCGAGGAGCTGCAGCGGGCGGCGTTCGGCGGGCCGCGCGGCGACTGGCGGCTGGTGGACCGCTTCCACTGCGGCGGTTACGCCCGCCGCACGCCCGAACTGGACGCGTTCGCGGACGCCTTCGAGCGGCGGCACGGCCTGCCGCTGGAGCGGGTCTACGTCGCGAAGCTGTTGTACGGGCTGACGACGCTGGCCGAGGAGGGCGTGTTCCCGAGCGGCAGCACGGTCGCGGCGGTGATCACCGGCGCGCCGTGAGCCGGGCGCCGACCGGATCAGGAGGTGCCCTCGCGGTACGCCGTCGCCTCCTCCAGGTCGAGTCGGCGCAGCAGCGTGCGCAGCATCTCGTCGTCGATCCGGCGGGCGTCCCGCAGCCGGACGAAGACCCGCCGCTCGGTGTCGATCATTTCCCGGGCCAGCCGCCGGTAGGTCTCGTCGGCGGACTCCCCGGTCACCTCGTTGACCGCGCCGAGCCGCTCCCACACGGAGTTGCGGCGGCGCTCCATGACGGTGCGCAGCCGGTCCGAGAGCGGGCCGGGCAGTGCGTTGCGCTCGTCCCTGAGCAGTTCCGTGAGGCGTTCCTCGGCGGCCCGGGACGCCTCGTTCTGGGCCTCGGCCTCGGCGAGCGTCTCGGCCTGCGCGTCCCGGCCGGGCAGCCGCAGGGCGCGGATCAGTACGGGCAGGGTCAGCCCCTGGACCACGAGGGTGCCGATGACGGTGGTGAAGGTCAGGAAGAGGACGAGGTCGCGCCCCGGGAAAGGCCCGCCGCCCTGCACGGTGGCCGGCACCGAGAACGCGATGGCCAGCGACACCACCCCGCGCATCCCGGCCCAGCCGACGATCACCGGTGCGGTCCAGTTCACGCCGGGCTCGCGGGCGCGGATCCGGGCGGAGAGCAGCCGCGGCAGGAAGGTCGCGGGGAAGACCCAGACGAAGCGGGCCCCGACCACGACGACGAACACCACCGCCGCGTACGCCAGCGCCGGGCCCGCGCCGTACGCCCCCAGGCCGCGCACCACGACCGGGAGCTGCAGTCCGATCAGCGCGAAGACCGCGGACTCCAGCAGGAAGGAGATCACCTTCCAGACGGCGTCCTCCTGGAGCCGGGTCTCGAAGTCGACCTGCCAGGACCGGTGCCCCAGATAGAGGCCCACCACGACGACGGCGAGCACGCCGGAGGCCCCGACCTGCTCGGCCGCCGCGTAGGCGACGAAGGGGATGAGGAGCGAGAGGGTGTTCTCCAGCAGCGCGGATTCCCGCAGCCGGACGCGCAGCCAGTGCAGCGGCACCATCAGGACGACCCCGATGCCGATGCCGCCCAGGGACGCCAGCGCGAACTCCTTGATCCCGTCGCCCCAGGTGGCGGCGGCGCCGACGGCCGCGGCCACCGCGACCTTGTAGGCGGTGATCGCGGTGGCGTCGTTCACCAGGGATTCGCCCTGCAGGATCGTGGTGATCCGGTGCGGCAGCCCGAGCCGGCGGGCGATGGCGGTGGCCGCGACGGCGTCCGGCGGGGCGACGACCGCCCCCAGGACCAGCGCCGAGGTCAGCGGCAGGTCCGGGACGAGGAGGTAGGCCGCGTATCCGACCACCAGCGTCGCGAACAGCACATAGCCCACCGACAGCAGCGCCACCGGCCGTACGTTGGCCCGCAGGTCCAGGTAGGAGCTGTCCAGCGCCGCGGTGTGCAGCAGCGGGGGCAGCACCAGCGGCAGCACGATGTGCGGATCGAGGGTGTAGTCCGGCAGGCCGGGGATGTACGACGCGGCGAGCCCGGCGGCCACGAGCAGCAGCGGCGCCGGCACCGGTGTCCTGCGCGCCAGCCCGGCGACCGCCGCACTCCCCGCGACCAGCAAGAACAGCGCCATCACAGCCATCTGCCCGTCCCGTCCCCTCACCCCGCCGCCGTCCGTCCCGGCGATCTAACCTGGCCATCATGAGCGAGTGCACGCACGTTGCCGGACTTCCGCGCGCCGAACCGGCGCCGCTGAGCGCCACCTGCCGGGAGTGCGAGGCGGTCGGCAGCCATCCCGTACAGCTGCGGCTGTGTCTGGTCTGCGGGCACGTCGGCTGCTGCGATTCCTCGCCGTACCGGCATGCGACGGGGCATTTCCAGGAGACCGGGCACGCCGTCATGCGGACCTTCGAGCCGGGCGACTCCTGGCGGTGGTGTTTCGTCGACCAGAAACTGGTCTGAGGTGAAAGCGGGGTGCGGGAAAAACGGCGTGAGGTGTTCCGCCGCGTCCGTTTAGCCTTCAGGAATGATCCGCGAAGCGACACCCGACGACGTCCCGGTCCTCCTCGCCATGATCGGCGAGCTGGCCGCCTACGAACGCGCCCCCGAGGCCGCCCAGGCCACCGAGCCGCAGCTGAAGGAGGCGCTCTTCGGGGCGCAGCCGGCGGTCTTCGCGCTGATCGCCGAGGCGGACGGCGCCCCGGTGGGCTTTGCCCTGTGGTTCCGGAACTTCTCGACCTGGACGGGCACGCACGGTGTCTATCTGGAGGATCTCTACGTCCGTCCCGAGGCGCGCGGCGGCGGCCACGGCAAGGCGCTGCTCGCCGCCCTCGCGGAGATCTGCGTGGCCCGCGGGTATGAGCGTTTCGAGTGGTCAGTCCTGGATTGGAATGAACCGTCCATCGGTTTTTACCGGTCGATCGGCGCCCGGCCCATGGACGAATGGACGGTCTTCCGGCTCACTGGAGAGGCACTGCACAACCTCGCGGGCGCACCACGCGTCAACGGAGGGTAATCGCCCGCGATTTGGTGGTGCACACCCCTAGCCACTTTCCGTACCCGTGGATTTACAATCAGTGACAGTGCAGGACGTCCCGCGACCCGGGCCGTTCGCACCGGGGAGCGGTCGTGCCCCTTCCGGGCGACACCGGCCCGCAGATCGCGATAGCGTCACAGCCGAACCATGTGCCGCGCCGAATCGTTCTCCTTTCGTCCGAGGGGAGAAAGGAACGGCGCGAAATATCCCCAACCACGCGAATATCGCGTATTCCAGCTCAACCAGCTTGTGCCACCTTGGAGGTGAGGGTGTCCCAGATCGCAGGCGAGCCCGGGACTCAGGACTTCGTGGAAGTCCGTCTGCCCGCTGCGGGTGCCTACCTGTCCGTGCTGCGTACGGCCACGGCCGGGCTCGCAGCCCGCTTGGACTTCACCCTCGACGAGATCGAGGATCTGCGCATCGCGGTCGACGAGGCCTGCGCGATCCTGCTGCAACAGGCCGTCTCCGGCAGTGTGCTGAGCTGCGTCTTCCGCCTGATCGACGACGCACTGCAGGTGACCGTGTCCGCCCCGACGACCGACGGCCGCGCCCCGGAGCGCGACACCTTCGCCTGGACGGTGCTCTCCGCACTGGCCGGCAAGGTCGATTCCAGCGTCGCCGAGGACCGTACGGTCACGATCAGTCTGTACAAGGAGCGCGGCGCCGGTCCCGGACCGTCATGACCGAACAGGGGGCCCCGTGAAAGATCTCGAACGCGGCGGGCGGATGGCGTCCGGTGCGACCATCCCCGGTCAGCAGGCCCGGCCGCATCCGGTGGGCACGGACGACCACGGCGGCCGGTTGGACGCGGCGGAGCAGGCAGAGCGGGCGGACCACATGGACCAGAGCGAGCAGCAGGGGCAGCAGGCGCATCGGCATGATGCCCCCGCTCCCGACGACACGCTGCAAGAACCACAGCACCCCCAGGAGCCGCAGGACCGCAACGGCGCCCGGGCGATGTTCTACGAGCTGCGCAAGCTGCCCGACGGCTCACCGGAGCGCGCGGAGCTCCGTAACACCCTCGTCCGCATGCACCTCCCGCTCGTCGAGCACCTGGCCCGCCGGTTCCGCAACCGCGGCGAGCCCCTCGACGACCTGACCCAGGTCGCCACCATCGGCCTGATCAAGTCGGTGGACCGCTTCGACCCGGAGCGCGGCGTGGAGTTCTCCACGTACGCCACGCCCACGGTCGTCGGCGAGATCAAGCGGCACTTCCGCGACAAGGGCTGGGCGGTCCGCGTCCCGCGTCGCCTCCAGGAGCTGCGGCTGTCCCTGACGACGGCGACCGCCGAGCTCTCCCAGCGGCACGGCCGGGCGCCGACGGTGCACGAGCTGGCCGAACACCTGTCGATCTCCGAGGAAGAGGTACTGGAGGGCCTGGAGTCGGCCAACGCCTACAGCACGCTCTCCCTGGACGTCCCGGACACCGACGACGAGTCGCCGGCCGTCGCCGACACCCTCGGCGCCGAGGACGAGGCGCTGGAGGGCGTCGAGTACCGCGAGTCCCTCAAGCCGCTGCTGGAGGACCTCCCGCCCCGCGAGAAGAAGATCCTCCTGCTCCGCTTCTTCGGCAACATGACCCAGTCCCAGATCGCCCAGGAGGTCGGCATCTCCCAGATGCACGTCTCCCGCCTGCTGGCCCGCACGCTGGCCCAACTCCGCGACAAGCTCCTCGTGGAGGAGTGACCCAGGGTAGCCACGGGAATACCCCCTCGCCCCGACCGTGTTGTGGCCCCGTAGGGGGCGCTCGTGACCCTTAGGGGATCCGTTCGCCTCTCCCCTACGGGGCCACCTCATGCCCGCCGACGCCCACCCCTCCACCGGCTTCCCCCTCACGGGAGGGGACGGACCGGAGGGGCCGGTGGTGTGGCGTGGGAGGCGCCGCCTACGGCGTCTCGCGCGGCCCGATCCCCAGCGCCTCCGTAGCCGTCGGGTTGACCAGCAGGACGAGGACGACGAGCGCGGCCAGCGCCAGCACGATGCCGCCCGCGATCAGTGCGCCTCCGCCGTGCACCAGCGTCCAGGCCACCGGCAGGGCGACGATCTGGGTGATCAGCGAGGGGCCCCGGCTCCAGCGGCGGCGCAGCCACAGTCCGCGCGCGGCGACCAGCGGCAGCGCGGCCAGCGCGAGCACGGTCACCCCGCCCATCTCCGCCTGCTGCGGACTGTCCGGCGAGCCCGTGAGCCCCATGATCAGCATGTACGCACCGAGGGCGGCCAGGGCGAGGCCCTCGACCCCGGTGAGGGCGGCGGCGGCGCTCAGCCGGGCGGGCCGCGGACCGGCCGGGGCGGGCGCGGCGGGGGCGCCGGCGGCGCGCTTCACGGACTGCTTCTGCTGACTGCTCACCCCAGCAGGGTAGCGCCGGCGGTGCCCGCGCCCCGGAACGCCCGGTACGCGGACGGGGCGTGAGCCGGGTACCGGCAGGTAGGTACGCTCTGCACATGCGTGCTCTTCTCGTGGTCAATCCCGCTGCTACCACCACCAGTGCGCGCACCCGCGAGGTCCTCACCCACGCCCTCGCCAGCGACCTCAAGCTGGAGGTCGCCGAGACCCGGTACCGCGGGCACGCCCGGGACCTGGCCCGGCAGGCCACCGAGGGCGGGGAGACCGAGCTGGTCGTGGCCCTGGGCGGGGACGGCACGGTCAACGAGGTCGTCAACGGTCTGCTGGCGAACGGCCCCGATCCGGAGTCGCACCCCCGGCTGGCCGTGGTTCCCGGCGGCTCCACGAACGTCTTCGCCCGGGCCCTCGGGCTGCCCAACGACGTCGTGGAGGCCACCGGCGCCCTCCTGGACGCGCTGCGCGACGGCAGTGAGCGCACCATCGGCCTGGGTCTCGCGGCGGGCACACCGGGCACGGAGGACGAGGGCGTTCCGGAGCGCTGGTTCACCTTCTGCGCGGGCTTCGGTTTCGACGCCGGGGTCGTCGGCCGGGTCGAACAGCAGCGGGAACGCGGCAAGCGTTCGACGCATGCCCTGTACATGCGACAGGTCGTACGGCAGTTCCTGGGCGAGGCGAACCGCCGGCGGGGGGTCATCACCCTCGAACGTCCGGGCGGCGAGGACGGCGCGGACGGTGCGGCGGAGATCGTCGAGAACCTCGCGCTGGCCATAATCTGCAACACCGCTCCGTGGTCCTACCTGGGCAACCGTCCGATCTATCCGTCCCCGGACGCCTCGTTCGACACGGCTCTCGATCTGTTCGCACTGAGCAAGCTGTCCTCGTCGGCGGTGGCCCGGTATGCCACGCAGCTGCTCACGTCAACCCCCGAGCGCGGCCCCCGCGGCAAGCATGCGCTCTCACTTCACGACCTCACGAACTTCACCTTGCATTCGCAGGTGCCGCTGCCCTTCCAGATGGACGGCGACCACCTGGGCCTGCGCACGAGTGTGACGTTCACAGGCGTTCGCCGTGCACTGCGTGTGATTGTGTGAGCAGTAGGGCCCAAAGTCCTTTCACTCGAACGTTTAGACTGGTTTCCACCCCCTGGAATGACGGCTGTGACCGAGGCGACACCAAGGAATCAAAAAAAAGTTTCCGGAAGGGGTTGTATCCGCAGCCGAGGTTTGCGAGTCTCTTCATGGCGATCGGGACGGCCGCTTTACCGGCCCCCTTGAGAGCCCGAATCCTCCTCCTCATTCCCAGGACCGCACCAGTTCGCAACTGGAGTTCGGCCCTTCCCTTGTCGGGGGATTCGTGAAAGCGTTCACATTCACAAGCAACGATCCCGTCACACGAGGAGATGGAGCAGCCATGGACTGGCGTCACCGCGCCGTTTGCCGCGAGGAAGACCCCGAGCTCTTCTTCCCCATCGGCAACACCGGTCCTGCGCTGCTGCAGATCGAGGAAGCCAAGGCCGTCTGCCGCCGCTGCCCCGTCATGGAGCAGTGCCTGCAGTGGGCGCTTGAGTCCGGCCAGGACTCCGGCGTCTGGGGTGGTCTGAGCGAGGACGAGCGCCGCGCGATGAAGCGCCGTGCAGCTCGCAACCGGGCGCGCAACGCGAGCGCCTGAGCCAGCAGCCCCGTGGCCCCCGAGCCGCAGCGCGCAGTACCCCCGATGCACACCCGGCGCTGAGAAGCCCGGTCGTTACCGCATCGCAATAGCTTTGAGCCCCGGACCATCGGTCCGGGGCTTGTTGCTGTTCCGGCCCCGATGACGCACCCGGGGGCCGGCCGGGCCCCCCTTGGACCCTCCCCCGGTTCCGCCTAGTGCTGCTTCTCCGGCCGTACCGGGATGTCGAGGAGGACCCGGGTGCCGCGCTCGGGCGCCCGGACCATGTCGAACGTGCCGCCCAGCTCGCCCTCCACCAGGGTCCGTACGATCTGCAGCCCCAGGTTTCCGGCGCGCTGCGGGTCGAAGTCCTCGGGGAGGCCGCGGCCGTTGTCCTGGACGGTGACGATCAGCCGGGGGTCGGTACGGCTGCCGCCGCGCACCGCGCCCACCTCCACGATGCCCTGCTCGGCCTGGTCGAAGGCGTGCTCCAGGGCGTTCTGCAGGATTTCGGTGAGAACCATCGACAGCGGGGTGGCCACCTCGGCGTCGAGGATGCCGAAGCGCCCGGTGCGGCGGGTGGCCACCTTGCCCGGGGAGATCTCCGCGACCATGGCCAGCACCCGGTCGGCGATCTCGTCGAACTGGACCCGTTCGTCGAGGTTCTGGGACAGCGTCTCGTGCACGATCGCGATCGAACCGACCCTGCGCACCGCCTCGTTGAGCGCCTCGCGGCCCTGCTCGGAGTCCATCCGGCGGGACTGCAGCCGCAGCAGCGCGGCCACCGTCTGCAGGTTGTTCTTCACCCGGTGGTGGATTTCCCGGATGGTCGCGTCCTTGGTGATCAGTTCGCGTTCGCGCCGGCGCAGTTCGGTGACGTCCCGCAGCAGCACCAGGGAGCCGATATGGGTGCCCTTCGGTTTGAGCGGGATGGCGCGCAGCTGGATCACCCCGTCGTTGCCCTCGACCTCGAATTCCCGGGGGGCCCAGCCGCTGGCCAGCTTGACCAGGGCCTCGTCCACCGGGCCGCGGGCCGGGGCCAGTTCGGCGGTGGTCTGTCCGAGGTGGTGGCCCACGAGGTCCGCGGCGAGACCGAGCCGGTGGTAGGCGGAGAGCGCGTTGGGGCTGGCGTACTGGACGACGCCGTCCGCATCGAGCCGGATCAGCCCGTCGCCGGCGCGCGGCGAGGCGTCCATGTCGACCTGCTGGCCGGGGAACGGAAACGTTCCGGCAGCGATCATCTGGGCGAGGTCGGAGGCGCTCTGGAGGTAGGTGAGCTCCAGCCGGCTGGGGGTGCGCACGGTCAGCAGATTGGTGTTCCGGGCGATCACGCCGAGCACCCGGCCCTCGCGCCGCACCGGGATGGACTCGACCCGGACCGGGACTTCCTCTCGCCACTCCGGGTCGCCCTCGCGTACGATGCGGCCCTCGTCCAACGCGGAATCCAGCATCGGCCGGCGTCCCCGGGGAACGAGGTGGCCGACCATGTCGTCCTGGTAGGAGGTGGGGCCGGTGTTGGGACGCATCTGGGCGACCGAGACGTAACGGGTGCCGTCGAGCGTCGGGACCCAGAGGACGAGATCGGCGAAGGACAGGTCGGAGAGCAGCTGCCACTCCGAGACCAGCAGATGGAGCCACTCAAGGTCGGTGTCGCTCAGAGCGGTGTGCTGGCGTACGAGATCGTTCATGGAGGGCACGTCTTGGAGCCTACCGGCGTACGGTATGAGTGTTGCCCCCGCAAGGGCATGGACAAGTGAGAATGGTCTAGTCCAGAATTCAGCAAAGACCTCCGCCCTCCCCGCACAGGAGGGTGGAACGAGGCCCCAGCGCTCTCTGCCCTGACTGCGCCGAGGCCTCCGATCGGCCGGCCCCAGGACGGGACGGCGACCCCACCGCACACGGGGAAGCCCAGCGTCCGCACGGCGGGACCGGGCGATGTCAGCTCCGGGCTGCGGTGCCGTCGACAGGTTGAGGGTCCTGTCCCGGCGCCGCGGCCCGCGGGTGTTTTCGGGGCCGGTGGCGGCTCGGTGGTCCACTTTCCGTACGACGCGAGGGGGATCGCGTGCTACCTTCATTCTGGACCGAGCGATACAAAATGTCGCCCGGCAGACACGGATGGGGAGGGGCACGTTCCATGGGTGCGCTCAGCGGCAGGACGGCACTGGTCACCGGCGGCGGCAGGGGGATCGGCCGGGCGATCTCGGAGCGGCTGGGGAGGGACGGCGCCCGGGTGGGCGTCCACTACGGCCACGACGAGACGGCGGCGAAGGAAACGGTGGCGGCGATCGAGGCCGCGGGCGGGGCGGCCTTCACCGTCCGGGCGGAGCTGGGCGTGCCGGGGGACGCCGAGGCACTGTGGGCGGCGTTCGACGAGCAGGCCGCGGGGCTCGACGTGCTGGTCAACAACGCCGGGATCAACAAGGCGGTGGACGGGACGCTCAAGGGGGTCGGCGAGCTCACCGAGGAGGACTTCGACCGCCTTTTCGCGGTCAACACCAAGGCGCCGTTCTTCCTGGTGCAGCGCGGGCTGCCCCGGCTGCGCGACGGCGGGCGGATCGTGAACGTCTCCACCGGCCTGACCCGGGGCGCCGCGAAGCCCGAGCTGATCGCGTACGCCATGTCCAAGGGGGCGGTCGACGTCTTCACCTCGACGCTCGCCAAGGACCTCGGGCCGCGCGGCATCACGGTCAATGCGGTGGCGCCGGGGGCCGTGGACACCGACATGAACGCCGGCTGGCTGCGGGGCCAGGCCAATGCCGCGGCCCGGGAGCGGGTGCGCGGGCTGTCGCCGCTGGGACGGGTCGCGGGCGGCACGGAGATCGCCGACATCGTGGCCTTCCTGGCGTCGGACGACAGCCGGTGGGTGACCGGGCAGTGGATCGACGCGACGGGCGGCGGCCTGCTCTGACGCCGCCTCACCGGCCGGTCACCGTACCGACGGGAAGCCGCCGCCCGCCGTTCCGCGCCGCCACCGGGTCCGGGCGCCCACCCTCTGATAGATTGGTCTATACCACCTCGACTCATCGACCCTCTCGACTCACCGGACCTTCTCCAGAACGGCAGGCCAAGCGTGGAAGTTGTCATCGTTCCGGACGCCACGGCAGGCGGCGAGCTGATCGCGGAGGCCATCGCCACCCTGGTGCGGCGCAAGCCCGATGCGCTGCTGGGGGTGGCCACCGGCTCGACCCCACTGCCCGTCTACCAGGCACTGGCGGCGAAGGTCAGGGCCGGCGAGGTGGACGCCTCGCGGACCCGGATCTGCCAGCTCGACGAGTACGTCGGGCTGCCGGCCGGGCACCCCGAGTCCTACCGCTCGGTGGTGCTGCGCGAGGTGGTCGAGCCGCTCGGTCTGGACGAGGGCGCGTTCATGGGGCCGGACGGTACTGCCGAGAACGTGCAGGCCGCCTGCGAGGCGTACGACCGGGCGCTGGGCGAGGCCGGCGGTGTGGACCTCCAGCTGCTCGGCATCGGCACCGACGGGCACATCGGCTTCAACGAGCCCTGCTCGTCGCTGGCGTCGCGGACCCGCATCAAGACGCTGACCCGGCAGACCCGGGAGGACAACGCCCGGTTCTTCGACAGCCTCGACGAGGTCCCGCACCACGTCATCACCCAGGGCATCGGCACCATCCTGGAGGCCCGTCACCTGGTGCTGCTGGCCACCGGTGAGGGCAAGGCGGACGCGGTGGCCCATGCGGTGGAGGGCCCGGTGGCCGCGCTGGTCCCGGCGTCCGCGCTGCAGCTGCACCCGCACGCCACGGTCGTCGTCGACGAGGCCGCGGCCGGCAAGCTGAAGCTCGCCGACTACTTCCGCGCCACCTACGCGGCGAAGCCGGAGTGGCAGGGCCTCTGACCCTTCCGGCGGGGCCGCACCCGCCCCTGACCCGGCCGGGGCGTTCCTGCGGGAGCGCCCCGGCCGGGTCGTAGCTCGGCCGGTTCGGATATCAGGGGCGCCCGGTGAGGGCCTCGGCCGCGGCCTGGCCGCAGACCCGGGCGGCGCCGTGGGTGGCGAGGTGCAGGGCGCCCCGGGGCAGGGCCTGCGGGACGCCCATTTCGACGACCGCGGTGTCGGGGCGGGCGGCCAGGAGGGCGGCCAGGGCGTCGGCCATCCAGGGGTGGCGGTGGACGTCGCGGACGACGGCCACGATGCGACGGCCGGCGGCCGCGGTGAGCAGGCCCTCGACCAGTGCCGGCGTCCCGGCCGTGGCGGCGGCGTCCGCGCTGTAGGTGCCGGTGTCGGTGCCCGGCAGCAGACGGGCCAGTTCGGCGGCGACGCCCCAGGGGGTGTCGCCGCCGACCGCGATGTTGGCGAGCGGGGTGAAGGCCGCGACGTAGGCGGCGGCGGTGAGCGGCGGGTAGGGCCGCTCACCGGCGGTGCGGCGCAGGGCGCGCCGGGCGGCGGTGAGGCCGATGTCCGGTGCGGGCGCGGTCCCCTCCCGCCCGCCCGCTTCCCGGGTCCAGCGCGCCAGGGCGCGTACCCGTGCCGCGGCGTCGGCGAGCCGTTGTTCCGGCAGTTCGCCGTCGCGCACCGCCGCCACCAGGGCGTCGCGCAGCCGCAGCACGGTGTCCTCGTCGGCCAGTCCGCCGCCCACGCAGATCGCGTCCGCGCCGGCCGCGAGGGCGAGCACGCTGCCGCGTTCGATGCCGTAGGTGGCGGAGACGGCCCGCATCTCCATGCCGTCGGTGACGATCAGGCCGTCGAAACCGAGGCCGCCCTCGGTGGCGGGGGCGCGCAGCAGGCCGTGCAGGGCGGCCGGACTGAGCGTGGCGGGGCGGTCGCCGTCCAGGGCGGGCAGCAGGATGTGCGCGCTCATCACGGCGCGGGTGCCGGCCGCGACGGCGGCGCGGAACGGGACGAGTTCGCGCTCCTGGAGGGTGGCCAGGTCGGCGGTGATCCGCGGCAGGTCGAGGTGGGAGTCGACGGCGGTGTCACCGTGGCCGGGGAAGTGCTTGGTGCAGGCGGCCACGCCGGCGGACTGCAGGCCCTCGACGTAGGCGGCGGTGTGCCGGGCGACCAGGTGCGGGTCGGCGCCGAAGGAGCGGACGCCGATGACCGGGTTGTCCGGGTTGGAGTTGACGTCGGCGGACGGCGCCCAGTTGAGGGTGATGCCGCACTCGGCCAGCCGGCGGCCGAGTTCCCGGGCGACCGCGCGGGTCAGGGCCGGGTCGTCGACGGCACCCAGTGCGTGGTTGCCGGGGAAGGAGGAGCCGCCGCGCACTTCGAGGCGGGTGACGTCGCCGCCCTCCTCGTCGACGGCGACCAGGACGTCCTCGCGTTCCCGGCGCAACCGGGCCGTCAGGGATGCCAGTTGGTCGCAGCTCGCGACATTGCGGCCGAACAGGCCGACCGAGGTGAGGCCCTCCCCGAGCCGGCGCAGCAGCCAGTCGGGGGCGGTGGTGCCGGTGAAGCCGGGCTGGAGGACGGCGAGCGCGTCGCGGGTGAGGGTGTCGGTGGGGCGTACCGGGCGGGCGAGAGGTGGCATGGGGTGCGTTATCCCTTCACTGCGCCGGAGGTGAGACCGCCGACCGCCTTGCGTTGCAGGAACAGGAAGAGGACGAGGATCGGGACGGCGAAGATCGAGGCGGCGGCCATGGTGGCGCCCCAGTCGTCGCCGAACTGGCTCTGGAACTGCGAGAGCCACAGCGGGAGGGTGCCCGTGGCCGGTTCCTTGTTGAGGACCAGCACCAGCGGAAACTCGTTCCAGGCGGTGATGAAGCCGAAGAGGGAGGTGGCCATCAGGCCGGGCGCCAGCAGCGGGAAGACGACCTTGCGGAACGCCTGCCGCCGGGAGCAGCCGTCGACCATCGCGGACTCCTCCAGTTCCCTGGGCACCGCGGCGACGTAGCCGCGCAGCGTCAGCAGGGTGAAGGGCAGCACCATCAGCGTGTAGAAGCAGGTGAGCGGCACCAGGCTGTTGAGCAGGTCGGCGTCCCGGACGATCAGGTAGATGGAGATCACCATGACCTCCCAGGGCGCCATCTGGGCGACCATGAAGGTCAGCAGGATGCCCCGGCGGCCCTTGAACCGCATCCGGGTGAGCGCGAACGCCCCGCAGAGCGCGATGACCAGGGACAGCCCGACGGCCAGCACGGTCACGACGACCGAGTTCCCGGCCAGCACCCAGAAGTGGGGGGCGTGCACGGCCGTGGCGAAGTGCTCGACGGTGCCGTGGAAGGGGAACCACACCGGGTCCTCGGTGACGATGTCCCGGGTCGGTTTGAAGGCCGTGCTGAACATCCAGTAGACGGGGAAGGCGAAGCCGAGGGCGAGCAGGGCCGCCGTGGCGTTGGGCCAGATGCGTGCGGCGAGGGAGCGCTTCACAGCTCGTTCTCCTCTTGCTGTTCCTGCTGGAGCGTCAGGCGCAGGTAGTACGCGGTCATCACGAGCAGCACGGCGAGGGTCAGCAGGGAGATCGCGGCGCCCATGCCGAAGTGGAGGTTGCCGACGCCCTCGGTGAAGGCGTAGATCGGCAGGGTTTCGGTGAGCCGGTCCGGGCCGCCCTGGTTGATCGCGAAGATCTGCGGGAACGCCTTGAAGACCCAGATGATCTCCAGGAACGTGGTGGCCAGGAAGAACGGCTTGAGGAAGGGGAAGGTGACGGAGGTGAAGACCTTCCAGGTGCCGGCCCCGTCCATCCGGGCGGCTTCGTAGAGCTCCCCGGGGATGGTGGTGGTGGCCGCGTAGAGGTTGAGGGCCACGAACGGCAGGGACTGCCACACGATCAGTACGGTGATCACGAAGAAGGTCGACAGCTGGGTGCCGACCCAGTCGTAGTGGGCCATGGCGTGCCAGCCGAGCTTGTCGAGCAGCCAGTTGACGACGCCGTAGCGGGAGTCGAAGAGCCACTGGAAGACGGTGGTGGCGGCGATCACCGGCATGGCCCAGGCGAGGACCAGCGCGAGCGACAGCGTCAGCCGCATCTTCTTGCCGAGCCGGGCCAGCAGCAGTCCGATCAGCACGCCCAGGACCATGATCAGGACGACGTTGACCGCGGTGAAGACGACGGTCCGGCCGGTGACCCGCCAGAACTGTTCGCTGCCCAGGATCTCCTGGTAGTTGCCGGTCCCGCGCCAGTCGGTGAGGTGCTGGATGAGCTCCTTCATGTTGAGGTTCTGGAAGGAGAGCAGGAGGTTGCGGACCAGCGGCCAGCCGAGGAAGACGGCGGTGGCGAGCAGGGCGGGCAGAAGGAGGAGATACGGGGTGCGGGCGGCGTTCGGTCTGCCGTCGGTGCCGCGGGCGGGCGGGGCTCCCCCCTTGCCGGTGCGCGGCGCGGTCGTGTCCACCGCGGCGTCGAGCTGCACTGCCATGGGCCCGGGTTCCCCCTTGTTGTCGCCGTGTTGCCGTGAAGGCCGGTGTGGCCTGCTGACGCGCGTACGGGGCCGGGGACGGCCGGCCCCGTACGCAGCCGGTGTGGTTACTGCTTGGCGAGCCGCGTGTTGATCTCGGACTCGATGTCCTTGGCGGCGTCGGCCGGGGACTTACCGTTCAGCACGGCCGTCATGTAGTTCTTGATGGGGTTCGGGATGTTCTCCACGGCGGCCCACTGCGGAATGAGCGGTGTGGTGCCGCCGGACTTCTGTGCCGCGGGGGCGGCGGCCGCGGCGGCCGGGTTTTCCTTGGCGGCGTCGGCCAGGTCGGGGGACTTCGGGGTCCAGCCGGCCTCCTTGACCATCTGCCCGTCGTTCTCCTTGGAGAGGGCGACCTTCAGGAATTCCTTGGCGAGTTCCTGGTTCTTGCCCATTCCGGCGACGGCGAAGTTCGAGCCGCCGAGGAAGACGCCCTCGGGCTTGTCCGCGGTCTCGCCCGGAATGGTGAAGAATCCGATGTCCTGCTTGATGTCCGGGTTGGCCTTGACGGCGGTGGCCGCCTCGTAGCCCATGGCGATGACGGCGCCGGTCTTCCCCTTGGCGAAGACCTCGGCCTGCTGCGGGGTGGCCTCGTCCTTGTTCTTGGGGGCGGTGCTGAAGGACTGGTACTGCCGGTAGATGTCCATGGCCTTGGAGACCTTGGGGTCGCCGAGGTTGGAGACCCATTTGCCGCCCTGCTTCTTCACCAGGTCGGCGCCGGTGCCGATGGTCAGGCCGTCGAAGAAGTACCAGTTCTGGCCGGGGAGGTAGAGCGGTTCGGCGTCGGTCTTCTTCTTGATGGTGTCGAAGTCCTTGAAGAGCTCGGAGCGGGTCTTCGGGATGCCCTTGATTCCGGCCTTCGCCCAGATCTTCTTGTTGTACATCACCACGCGGTTCCCGGCGTACCAGGGCAGTGCGTACTGCTTTCCGTCCACCAGCGACGCCTTGTTGAACGCATCGTTCCAGTCGGCGCCGATGTCCTTCTTCAGGTCTCCGAGGTCGGCCAGGGCGCCCGCGTTGGCATAGGCGGCGGTCTGGGTGTTGCCGATTTCGACGACGTCCGGCGGGGTGTCCTCGGAAAGGGCGGTGCTCAGCTTCTGCTGTATGCCGTTCCACTGCTGGACCTTGAACTCGACGGTGGCGCCGGTCTTCTTCTTGAATTGCTCGGAGACCTGTTTGGTCCACTGTTCCGGGTTCGATCCGCTCATCACCCATACGGTCAGCTTCTGGCCCTTGAAGCCGTCCGCCCCCGTCTTCCCGCCGTCGCTGGCCCCACAGGCAGCGACACTCACCAGCATTCCCGCGACCGCCGTCGCTGCTATGAGCCCACGCTTCATTGCGCTCTCCCCTAAAGGCCGGGTGTGGTCTTTAATGGTTTAGACCAGTTCCCGCAGCTTGGCCTAGACCTTTTGGGGTGTCAAGGGTGTATAAGAGTCGCTGTCAGGTCCGTTACCGGACCGACATCTGGCGGGCCGGGACCTGCGAGAGGGCGCGGGGAACCCTTCCGTGCCACGATGTGAGCCGCTACGTACGGAGGAGCCGGTGACGGCAGCAGGACAGGGGTCGGAGAGGCGGGTCATGGAGACCGACGGCGGCAGCGCCGAGAGCGGTGGCGGCGGCGCGCGGACCGCGCGGGTGCCCAAGTACTACCGCCTCAAGCGGCACTTGCTGGAAATCACCGAAACCCTGCCGCCCGGCACCCCGGTCCCGCCCGAGCGCACCCTCGCCGCGGAGTTCGACACCTCGCGGACCACCGTCCGCCAGGCGCTCCAGGAACTGGTCGTCGAGGGCCGGCTGGAACGCATCCAGGGCAAGGGCACGTTCGTGGCCAAGCCCAAGGTTTCCCAGGCCCTGCAACTGACCTCCTACACGGAGGACATGCGCGCCCAGGGCCTGGAGCCGACCTCCCAGCTGCTGGACATCGGCTACGTCACCGCCGACGACCGGCTGGCCGGACTGCTGGACATCGCGCCCGGCGGCCGGGTGCTGCGCATCGAGCGGCTGCGGCTGGCCAGCGGTGAGCCGATGGCGATCGAGACCACCCACCTGTCGGCCAAGCGCTTCCCCGCACTCCGCCGCAACCTGGTCAAGTACACCTCGCTCTACACCGCGCTGGCCGAAGTCTACGACGTCCGGCTCGCCGAGGCGGAGGAGACCATCGAGACCTCGCTCGCCACCCCGCGCGAGGCCGGCCTGCTGGGCACCGACGTCGGGCTGCCCATGCTGATGCTCTCCCGCCACTCCCTCGACGCCCAGGGGCAGCCGGTGGAATGGGTGCGCTCGGTCTACCGCGGCGACCGCTACAAGTTCGTCGCCCGGCTGCAGCGCCCCACGGACTAAAGCGGTGCCGGCGGGCGCGGAACTCCCGCTGCCCGCCGTGCATTTCCCGTGCGAAGTGTCCATACCGATATGCGGACACCTAGTGACGCGTGCCACTTCCCTGCCATAGATTTCCAGCCGATTGCACAGGAGACAGTCAGGGACGGAGCCACGCCGATGCCAGAGCCAGCCGAATCACCGACCAGAAGACAGGCCGTCACCCCGACGCGCATAGTGGCCGGACTGTGCCTGCTGGCTCCGTTCGTCTCGATGCTGTGGGTGAGTTCGTACGCCAAGATCGAGCCGACGCTGATCGGGATCCCGTTCTTCTACTGGTACCAGATGGCGTGGGTGCTGATCTCGACGGTGCTGACCACCGTCGCGTACAAGCTCGTCCGGCGTGAGCAGCGCCTGCGCAAGGACGGTGTCCGGTGAGCGCCCTCGTGACCGCGGCCCCGGCGACCGTCCGGCTGGCCGCCTCCCAGACCCACGGCGTCAACGGCGTGGCCCTCGCCGTCTTCGTCTTCTTCTTCGTGGCCGTGACGGTCATGGGCTTCCTGGCCGCCCGCTGGCGCAAGGCCGAGCAGTCCGCCAACCTGGACGAATGGGGTCTGGGCGGGCGGAGCTTCGGCACCTGGATCACGTGGTTCCTGCTCGGCGGCGACCTCTACACCGCGTACACCTTCGTGGCCGTCCCGGCGGCCATCTACACGGCGGGCGCCTCGGGCTTCTTCGCCGTGCCGTACACGATCCTGGTCTACCCCTTCATCTTCCTCTTCCTGCCCCGCCTCTGGTCGGTCTCGCACAAGCACGGCTACGTCACCACCTCCGACTTCGTCCGCGGCCGCTTCGGCTCCAAGGGCCTGTCGCTGGCGGTGGCGCTCACCGGCCTCCTCGCCACCATGCCGTACATCGCGCTGCAACTGGTCGGCATCCAGGCCGTGCTGGACGTGATGGGCCTCGGCGGCGGCGCGCACGCCAACTGGTTCGTCAAGGACCTCCCGCTGCTGATCGCCTTCGCGGTGCTGGCGGCCTACACCTACTCCTCCGGTCTGCGCGCGCCCGCCCTGATCGCGTTCGTCAAGGACGGCCTGATCTACCTCGTCATCGGCGTGGCGATCATCTACATCCCGATCAAGCTGGGCGGCTTCGACGCCATCTTCGACGCGGCGGGCAAGGCGCTCGCCCAGCCCGGCGCCGTCCCGGGCAAACCGCGCGGTGAACTGACCAGCGGCCCCAACGCCCAGTGGGCGTACGCCACTCTGGCGCTCGGTTCGGCGCTGGCGCTGTTCATGTACCCGCACTCGATCACCGCGACGCTGTCCTCGCGCAGCCGCAACGTGATCCGCCGCAACACCACGATCCTGCCGCTCTACTCGCTGATGCTGGGCCTGCTGGCGCTGCTCGGCTTCATGGCGATCAAGGCCGGTACGGACGTCCAGGGCAACCCCCAACTGGCCATCCCGCAGCTGTTCGAGGACATGTTCCCGAGCTGGTTCACCGGTGTCGCGTTCGCCGCGATCGGTATCGGCGCCCTCGTCCCGGCGGCCATCATGTCCATCGCCGCCGCCAACCTCTTCACCCGGAACGTCTACAAGGACTTCCTCAAGCAGGACGCCACGCCCGAACAGGAACACAAGGTCGCCAAGCTGGTCTCCCTGCTGGTCAAGGTCGGTGCCCTGGTCTTCGTCCTCACCATGGACAAGACCGTCGCCATCAACTTCCAGCTGCTGGGCGGGATCTGGATCCTGCAGACCCTGCCGTCGCTGGTCGGCGGCCTGTTCACCCGCTGGTTCCACCGCTGGGCGCTGCTGGCGGGCTGGGCGGTCGGCATGCTCTACGGCACGCTCGCGGCGTACGGCGTGGCCAGCCCCACCCAGAAGCACTTCGGCGGCTCCAGCGCGGAGATCCCCGGCCTCGGGGAGATCGGCTACATCGGGCTGACCGCGATCGTCCTGAACGTCGTCGTCACGGTCGTCCTCACCTTCGTCCTGCGGGCCTTGAAGGCCCCCGACGGCACGGACGAGACCAGCCCCGCCGACTACACCGCCGACGCGGGCGACGAGGGCGTCATGGCCGACCTACCGCCGGCAACGGCGGGGGCGCCGGCGGGGCACTGACCCACCGCGTCCGACGCGCCACGGGCCGCTGTCTCCTCCGGGAGGCGGCGGCCCTTTTCGTGCTCCGGGTCAGTTCACCCAGTCCTTGAGCGGCTCGGTTACCTGCCCGTTGATCAGCTCCCACCGCGCGCTTCTTCCAGACGGCTGAGCATCCGGGCGGCTTCTTCGACATCGTCCGTGCTGAGGTGCGGCCGGTCGGCGAGCGCGGTCATGAGGGCTTCTCCTTCCTCCACCGACGGAGCAGGCAACGCGCAACCGACGATAGCCAAGACCACTGACAGGCACCGCGTGATCACGCACGACACACTAGATGTGGGGGTGCATCCGAGGGGGCACCACCACATGTATGCTCGTCCTCGCTGTCGCCGCAGGGGAACCCGGTGGGAATCCGGGACTGTCCCGCAACGGTGTACGAGCGCACCCGCCCGCCTTTGTTGACGGGCCGCCGTGCGCCCGGAAGTCCGAGGACCTGCCGACGGCACGTCCGTACCGCCATCGGTGCGGACGTCGATACGTCCGGGCCCCGAGGGATGGGCCGATGGACGCCGCGCGGTGTGCCCGCGCACCCCGGACCGACGGGGTGCCGCATGCCCGCGTGCGCCCGTCGCGCCCCGCCCTCCCGGCCCCCGCCGAGTGAGGGAGAGCATCACGTGACCATCGCGCCCACGGAACCCGCGTCAGACGCCGAGGTCAACCCGACCGCGGTGGCCACGCCGCCCACCTCCGACGGCCCGGGCGTCGCCCTGCTGCGCACCCTCACCGAGCTGACCGTCGACCTGACCGCGACCGACCCCGGCAAGGTGGCCGCCGCCGCCCTGCGCGGCCGGTACGAGGGCGCAGGCGAGGCCGAGCTGCGCGCACTGGCCACCGAGGCCGCGGCCGGTCTGATCGGTGACGAGCCGCAGTACTCCAAGCTCGCCGCCCGGCTGCTCACCCTCGCGATCTCGGAGGAGGCGGCCGAACAGGGGGCGGTCGCCTTCTCCGCCTCCATCGAGGTCGGCCACCGCGAGGGCCTGATCGCCGACGCGACCGCCAAGTTCGTCCGGGCGCACGCCGAGCGACTGGACGCGCTGGTCGAGCAGGCGCTCGCGGACGGCGCCGACGACCGGTTCGGCTACTTCGGCCTGCGCACCCTGCACTCCCGCTACCTGCTGCGGCACCCCACCACCCGTCAGGTCGTCGAGACGCCCCAGCACTTCCTGCTGCGGGTGGCCTGCGGCCTCGCCGAGGACCACTCCGAGCGGGCCCTGGAGGACGTCGCCGAGCTGTACCGCCTCACCAGCTCGCTGTCGTACCTGCCCTCCTCCCCCACCCTGTTCAACTCCGGCACCCGCCACCCCCAGATGTCGTCCTGCTACCTGCTGGACTCCCCGCTGGACGAGCTGGACTCGATCTACGACCGTTACCACCAGGTCGCCCGACTCTCCAAGCACGCCGGCGGCATCGGGCTGTCGTACTCCCGGATCCGGGCCCGCGGTTCGCTGATCCGCGGCACCAACGGGCACTCCAACGGCATCGTGCCGTTCCTGCGCACCCTGGACGCCTCGGTCGCCGCGGTGAACCAGGGCGGCCGGCGCAAGGGCGCGGCCTGCGTCTACCTGGAGACCTGGCACGCGGACATCGAGGAGTTCCTGGAGCTGCGCGACAACACCGGCGAAGAGGCCCGCCGGACGCACAACCTGAACATCGCGCACTGGATCCCGGACGAGTTCATGCGCCGGGTGGAGGCGGACACCGACTGGTCGCTGTTCTCGCCCTCCGACGTCCCCGAGCTGGTGGACCTGTGGGGCGAGGAGTTCGACGCCGCGTACCGCAAGGCCGAGGCCGAGGGCCGGGCGCTCAAGCAGGTCCCGGCCCGGGTGCTGTACTCCCGGATGATGCGCACCCTGGCGCAGACCGGCAACGGCTGGATGACGTTCAAGGACGCCGCCAACCGCACCGCCAACCAGACCGCCGAGCCGGGCAAGGTCGTGCACTCCTCCAACCTGTGCACGGAGATCCTGGAGGTGACCGACGACGGCGAGACCGCGGTCTGCAACCTGGGGTCGGTCAACCTCGCCGCCCACCTGAGCGACGACGCCGGCGGCTGGGAGGAGGCGATGGACTGGGAGCGGCTGGACGCCACGGTCCGTACCGCCGTCACCTTCCTCGACCGCGTCGTGGACATCAACTTCTACCCCACCGAGCAGGCCGCCGCCTCCAACTCCCGCTGGCGCCCGGTCGGTCTGGGCCTGATGGGCCTGCAGGACGTCTTCTTCCGGCTGCGGCTGGCCTTCGACTCCGCCGAGGCGAAGGAGCTGTCCACCCGTATCTCCGAGCGGATCATGCTCGCCGCCTACGAGGCGTCCGCCGACCTCGCCGAGCGGCACGGCCCGCACCCGGCCTGGTCCGCGACCCGTACCGCCCGCGGTGTGCTGCACCCCGACCACTACCCGGATGCCGAGCCGCGCTGGGCGGACCGCTGGGCCGCGCTGCGCGCCCGGATCGCGAAGACCGGGATGCGCAACTCCCTCCTCCTCGCGATCGCGCCGACCGCGACCATCGCCTCCATCGCCGGCGTGTACGAGTGCATCGAGCCGCAGGTCTCCAACCTCTTCAAGCGCGAGACGCTGAGCGGTGAGTTCCTGCAGGTCAACGCGTACCTGATCGAGGAGCTCAAGGCCCTGGGCCTGTGGGACGCGCGGACCCGGGACGCGCTGCGCGAGGCGAACGGCTCGGTGCAGGACGTCCGTTGGATCCCCGAGGAGGTCCGGGCGCTGTACCGCACCGCCTGGGAGATCCCGCAGCGCGCCCTGATCGACATGGCCGCGGCCCGTACGCCGTACCTCGACCAGAGCCAGTCGCTGAACCTCTTCATGGCGTCGCCGACCATCGGCAAGCTCAGCTCGATGTACGCGTACGCCTGGAAGCGCGGCATCAAGACCACGTACTACCTGCGGTCGCGTCCGGCGACCCGGATCGCGCAGTCGGCGCGCGCCGCGTCCGTGCCCGCCCAGCAAGCGCCGCAACCGCCGGTGACCGACCCCGAGGCGGTCGCCTGCTCCCTGGAAAACCCCGAGTCCTGCGAGGCCTGCCAGTAATGACCACCGAAGTGAACACCGCCGCGGCCGCGCACACCGCCACCACCGGCGAGAAGAACCTCCTGGACCCGGGCTTCGAGCTGACGCTGCGCCCCATGCGGTACCCGGAGTTCTACGACCGCTACCGCGACGCGATCAAGAACACCTGGACCGTGGAGGAGGTCGACCTCCACTCCGACGTCGCCGACCTCGCCAAGCTCTCGCCGGGTGAGCAGCACATGATCGGCCGGCTGGTCGCGTTCTTCGCGACCGGTGACTCGATCGTCGCCAACAACCTCGTGCTGACGCTGTACAAGCACATCAACTCTCCCGAGGCGCGGCTGTACCTGAGCCGTCAGCTCTTCGAGGAGGCGGTGCACGTCCAGTTCTATCTGACGCTGCTGGACACCTACCTCCCCGACCCGGACGACCGCGCCGCCGCCTTCGCGGCCGTGGAGAACATCCCGTCCATCCGGGAGAAGGCCGAGTTCTGCTTCAAGTGGATGGACTCGGTCGAGAGCATCGACCGGCTGGAGTCCAAGGCCGACCGCCGCCGCTTCCTGCTGAACCTCATCTGCTTCGCGGCCTGCATCGAGGGGCTGTTCTTCTACGGCGCGTTCGCCTATGTCTACTGGTTCCGTTCGCGCGGGCTGCTGCACGGCCTGGCCACCGGCACCAACTGGGTCTTCCGCGACGAGTCCATGCACATGGAGTTCGCGTTCTCGGTGGTGGACACGGTCCGCGAGGAGGAGCCCGACCTCTTCGACGACAAGCTGGAGCTGCAGGTCACCGAGATGCTGAAGGAGGCCGTCGAGGCCGAGCTGCAGTTCGGCCGTGACCTGTGCGGCGACGGCCTGCCGGGGATGAACACCGAGTCGATGCGCGAGTACCTGCAGTGCGTCGCGGACCAGCGTCTGCAGCGGCTCGGCTTCGCGCCCGTGTACGGCTCGGAGAACCCGTTCTCCTTCATGGAGCTGCAGAACGTCCAGGAGCTGACCAACTTCTTCGAGCGCCGGGCCTCCGCCTACCAGGTCGCCGTCGAGGGCTCGGTCTCCTTCGACGACGACTTCTAGGCCGGCGCCCCGAAGTCCTTGCCGGCGACGCCCGTTCCCCCCGGTCACCTGCCATTGTGAGCGTTCTGTTACCTCGGCAACCGGAGCCGAGGCCGCCACATCTATCCGGGTATGAAGGGCACGAAGGGGCGTCGCCGGTTCATCGACTATCCGCGCCGGGGACGGGAGGGGCTGCGGCGATGGCTGCCGTCATGGCGGCTGTGGCTCGGCACCCTCGCGTTCGGCATCCTCTCCCTGGCGGGGTTGTTCGCGTTCGTGTACGCGAAGGTCGACATACCGGACGAGAACGAGCTCGCCGGTAAGGAGGCCACCGTCTACTACTGGGCGGACGGCAGCCAGATGGTGAGCGTGGGCGCCGTCAACCGTCAGAACGTCACCCTCGACAAGGTCCCGGACTCGGTCGAGAACGCGGTGATCTCCGCGGAGAACGCCACGTTCTACAGCGACCCCGGGATATCCCTCCAGGGAATTGCCCGGGCCGTGGTGAACATGGTGTCCGGCGAGGAGACCCAGGGCGGCTCCACCATCACCCAGCAGTACGTGAAGAACACCTATCTCTCGCAGGACCAGACGGTCACCCGCAAGCTGCGGGAATTCATCATCGCGCTGAAGGTGAGCAACCAGAAGTCCAAGCGCGAAATCCTCCGCGGCTATCTCAACACCAGCTGGTTCGGCCGCGGTTCGTACGGCATCCAGGCCGCCGCCCACGCGTATTACGGCATCGACGCCAAGAACCTCAGCCCCAGCCAGGGCGCCCTGCTGGCCGCCACGCTGAAGGGCGCGGACCAGTACGACCCGGGGCTGAGCAAGGCCAACCACCGCCGGGCCGTGGCACGTTGGCGGTGGATCCTCGACCGGCAGGTCGCCACCGGAAAGATGAGCCGGGAAGAACGGGCGAAATACCGCACCTTCCCCGAGCCCCGGCCGCCGTCCAAGCCCACCAGTCAGGCCGGCCAGATCGGCTATCTCGTCGACGTCGCCAACAAATTCATCAAGGCCGACACCGGGCTCACCGACAAGGACCTGGCCCGCGGCGGCTACCGCGTCCACACCACCTTCGACAAGGACCGCACGCGCCGCCTGGAAAAGGCCGTGAACACCGTCCGCCGGGAAAACCTCGACCCGAAAGAACGGACCGCCGACACCTTCGTGGAATTCGGGGCGGCCTCCGTGCGCCCCCGGGACGGCGCGATCGTCGCGCTCTACGGCGGTGCGGACGCCACCCGGCACTTCAGCAACAACGCGGACACCACGGCGGTCCCTGCCGGTTCGGCCTTCAAACCGTTCGTGCTGGCGGCCGCCCTCCAGCAGCAGGTGGACGCCACCCCGCAGCCCACCGACCGCCCGGAGGGAGCCGGCAGGACCGTCCCGGTGGACTGGCGGCCGGACCACGCCGCCGCGGACCTGGGCAGCGCCCTGGTGAAGGCCCAGAACCCGCCGTTCGTCGAGGCCGGGCAGCGGATCGGGCTGGAGCGGATCCGGGACCTCGCGGTGGCCGCCGGGCTGCGCAAGGAGAGCATGGCGCGCCTGGAGCAGACCTTCCCGCTCGGCACCTCGGCGCCCAGCGCGATACGGATGGCGAGCGCCTACACCACGTTCGCCAACGGGGGGCTGCACGCTGATCCGTACGCGGTGTCCGGCATGACCCACGACGGCCGCAGGGTCGCCGGCTTCGAGCGGTCCGTGCCCCAGCAGGTCCTCGACGCCGGGGTCGCCCAGCAGGTGACCGGCGCCCTGGAGGGCGTGGGCTGGCGCACGCTGGGCCTGCCGGATGCCAAGCCGACCGGGCAGCCGGTGGCGGCCGGCCGTACCGAGCCGGGTGACCGGATGAAGTCGGCGTGGTTCATCGGCAGCCCGCCGCCCGCCCCCGCCGGTGCCGGGCCCGGCACCGGCGGCGGGAACTGGGGCGGGATCCGTCCCGGCCCCACGCCGGGCACCGGTGACGAGCCGACCACCGCCGTCACCATGTTCCGCAACCAGCCCGGGGCGCCCGAGCTGCTGGGTCTCCAGGGCGTCGGTGGCCCCGGCACCGGGCTGGGGACGTCCCTCCCGCCGAAGGTCTGGAGCGCCTACCAGGACGCCTCGTAGACCGGCCCCTGGACCCGTCCTCGTAGAGCGGTGCACGCGGCCGCCTCGTGGACGCGCGCGGGCGCCCGCCCCGAACCAGGGGCGGGCGCCCGCGCGCCGGTCGTTCCGCGTCCGCTCAGTCGTTGGCGACCACGGGGTAGCGCGGCTCCCGCTCGGCCATCTGCCGCAGCGCGTCCTTGCGTTCCCGCTTGGAGAGCCGGTCGATGTAGAGGTAGCCGTAGAGGTGGTCGGTCTCGTGCTGCAGGCAGCGCGCGAAGTAGCCGGTGCCCTGCACGGCGATCGGCTCGCCCTTGGCGTTCTGGCCGCGGACCACGGCGTAGTCGGGGCGGGCCAGCTCGGCGTACGCACCGGGCACGGACAGACAGCCCTCGTTGGAGTCGTCCAGCACCCGGCGCTCGGCGGGCAGCTCGTCCAGGACCGGGTTGCAGACCGCGCCGACGTGCCGGACGCCCTCGTCGTCCAGGCAGTCGTAGACGAAGACCTTGAGGTCCACGCCGATCTGGTTGGCGGCCAGGCCCACGCCCTCGGCGGTGCGCTGGCTGGCGAACATGTCGTCGATCAGCTGGGCCAGGCCGTCGTCGAACTCCGTGACGTCCTTGCACTCCTTGTGGAGCACCGGGTTGCCGACCACGGTGATCGGGCGGGAGGTGCCGCGCTCCCGGTGGGCGCGCTCGCGCTCCTCGCAGTCCTCCGTGTCGACGATGAACTCGACGCTCGCCTGCTGATCACTGTCCTGCTGGGCCATCTCCGCCGTACGCCTTCCTCAAAACCCCGATGGGACGTCCTACAGCCTACGGGGACGGCCCGGCGCTCAGCAGACCTCTTCCAGATCACGCCATTCACGGGTGTCCGGGCTGTCCGCGACCCAGCCGTCGAGCAGCCCGCGGACCAGCGCGGACGGCGCGGCGATACCGCATTCGCGCTCCGGCACCCACAGCGAGCCGGAGCCCGCGGTGCGGTGGCCCAGCGGGCCGGGGTGGCCCGGTTCGCTGTGGTCGTGCGGGTCCAGGTGCTCGCCGTCGCCCTCGTCGCTGGGCATCCGGCTCTCCGAGCACGTACGGCACAGCAGGCGGACGGAGGACGACCAGTCCTCGGCAGCGAAGCCGGCGTCGGCGGCCAGCCGCTCCAGGGCGTCCCGGTCGGCCTCCGTGGCGGCCTCCAGGAGCACCACCCAGGTCGGGACCGGGGAGGGCGCCCACAGCTCGATCTCGTCGAAGACCGGGTACGCCCGCCCGTCCGACGTCGTCCGCTCGCCGTGCGGGACGCCGTCGTGCAGCACGACCTCGCCCCAGCGCCGCCCGGAGGACGGCAGCGGGATCGACAGCACCTCGATGCGGGCCGGGTCCAGCCGGCGGCCCCAGACCACCTCGGCCTCGCCCTCCGGGGAGAGCCGGACCGCGGCGCTCCCCAGGGCCATCCCGAGCGGTTCACCCGACGGGGAGCCCTCACCGGGGACCTTCAGGCCGTACGCCTGCCAGGCCCGGCGGGCCAGCGGCCAGTCCTGGAGGGCGGTGGCGGCGATGCCGACGTTCCACCAGTCGGGCGCACCGGCCTCGCGGTCGAGCAGCGCCACCGCGCGCAGTCCGGCGGCCCGGGCCTGCTCCCAGTCGTGCCGGAACTTGTGCAGCAGCGCGAGGTTGAACCAGGACTCCGACAGCCACGGCTCCATGTCCGCGGCCCGGGTCAGCAACGCCCCCGCGTCCTCGTAACGGCCGTCACCGATCAGCGTGAAAGCGCGGTCGGTCGCCTGCCGCCACGAGGCGGAGGGCCGGTGCCGTACCTTGCCGAAGATCCTCACGATTCCCGCCTGCCGGTTGCTCTCGATGCCGCCTGGGAGGCCTCCCGGGCGGCTCCCGGGGCCCTTCCGGGGGCCCACTCGACAACCTGCCACAGATTGCCGTCGGGCTCAGCCTGGTTTGCTGCTCCCCCTGCGGCTGATGCCCTTCACCGACCCCCTGAATCCCCTGGGACACTCCTTGCAGGGGCTTCCTTCGCATCCAACCATGCCCGTCTGGAAGGGCGCTCATTACCCATGGGTTCTGGCACCTCGGGTGGAATTCCGCAGGCGGAGGGAACCACGGGCGGCGGCGCGGGGCGGGCCGCGCGGTGCGGTCCTTCTCACATCTCCCGGCCACCGCGGGACAGGACCCGGGCGAGCGCCTCGACGACACGGGGCTCGTGGTCCTGCGCGGTGGCCAGCCGCAGCCGCTCCAGGGCGCGCAGCCGGCCGCCCGGCCCGCCGGCGCCGCCCGCCAGGTCGTCGTAGGCGTTGACGGTCCGGACGATACGGGCGGTGACCGGCTGGTCCCGGTACGGGTCGGCCTGCCGCTCGACGATCACCGCGACCTCGGCGGGCACCCCGGTCTGCCGGACAACGGCGCCGCCCAGCAGGGCTATCCGGCGCTGCTCGGCGGGCGGCAGCGGGGCGGTGGCCCCGTCCGGCACCGGGTCCAGGAGGGACAGCTGGCCGATGTCGTGCATCAGGGCGGCGTACTCCAGCACGTCCAAGTCCGGCTGGGTCAGGCCCAGTTCACGGCCCACCGCGCGGCTGAGCGCGGCCACCCGGCGGGCGTGGCCGTGCGGGGTGTACCCGGCGATCTCGGTGGCGCGGGCCAGCGAGGCGATGGTCTGGCGGTAAGTGGTGCGTACCGCCGCGAACCGGCCGAAGGCGAACTGGGTCAGCAGCAGCGGCAGACAGAACACCGGCAGGGCCCACAGACCGGCGACCGCGGTGGCGAGCGCGATCACCACGCCGGTGGCGCAGACGGCCGTGCCGATGCCGGGCAGCGCCCGCAACTCGTCGCGCAGCAGCGGCCCGTACGGCCAGCCGGTGCGGGCGTGCGCCAGAGTGGCGGCGAGCACCGCGTCACACAGCGTGGTCAGCGCCAGCAGGCCGACCAGGAAAAGCGGATAGACCGGCCCGTCCGCCACCCAGCTGCCCAACGTGCCGGTGTGGTAGAGGGGTTGGAAGCAGGTGGCGGCGAATCCCGTGGTCAGCACCTGGCGGGCGAGCCGGTCCGGCGCCGTGCCCCGGCCGCGCGCGATCTGCGGGACGACGCCGATCAGGCCGGCCGCCAGGACGACGGCCACGATCTGCGGGACGCCGTGCGTCGTCGGCCGGCCGCCCACCTCCCCGAGCAGCGCGTACGCCAGGGCCCCGGCGGCGCCCAGCGGGGCCGCCGCGCGGTCGTCCGGCGCCCGCCCCGGCCCGGTGGCGGGCGCCGGGTCGCAGGCGGCCAGCTCGCCGACCGCGATCAGCACCCCGAAGGCCAGCGCGATCCCCGGCCGGTCGAGCCCGGTCCACAGGGTCTGGCCGAGGGACCAGCAGGCCAGCGCGGCGGCGGCGGTGTGGACGGCGACGACGATGCCGCGGCCTTTGGGGTGCCGGGCGGCCGGCCGGGTGCCGTCCGGGGCGGCGGTGGGCCCCCCGGCGACCGCAGGCCGGCCGGTCCACCGGGTATCCGGGGGTTCGCCGCGGGCGCCGCTCATCGCGGACCACCGCCCCACCCGGACCGCCCGGCGGCCCCGGGCACCGGCTCGGGCGCCGCACCGGCCGCCCGGTCACCTGGGCCTTCCGCGCCGGGGCCGTCCGCCTCCCGCTCCGGTGTGACGTTTCCGCTCCGGGCCGCGCCCGGCCCGTCCGCCGCGGTCACCAGGTCCGGGTCCCAGCCGTACCGGTGCAGCGCCGCCGCCAGCGCCCGCACCATCCGCGGGTCGAACTGCGTGCCGGCGCATTTGCGGAGCTCCGCGACGGCCACCGGCACCGGCCGGGCCCGGCGGTAGGAACGGGTGGAGGTCATCGCGTCGAAGGCGTCGGCCACCGCGACCACCCTGGCGAACTCCGGGATCTGGTGACCGCGCAGGCCGTACGGGTAGCCGCGGCCGTCCAACCGCTCGTGGTGGTGCAGGATCGCCGCCCGCGCCTCCCCCAGGAAGCCGATGCCGCGGACGATCTCGTGCCCGTACTCCGGGTGCAGTTCGATCACCCGGCGCTCCTGTGGGGTCAGCGGTCCGTCCTTGCGCAACAGCCGGGTGGGCACGCCGAGTTTGCCGACGTCGTGCAGGATGCCGGCGAACCGGAGCGCTTCGGTCCGGTCCTCCGGCATGCCGAGCTCGCGGGCGATCATCACCGAGGCGCGGCCGACCCGTTCGCCGTGCCCGCGGGTGTAGCGGTCCTTGATGTCGACGGCCTGGACGAGCGCCCGGATGGTGGCCTGGTGGGCGGCGCGTTCGCGGTGGCAGCGGTCGAAGACCCGGCACGAGAGGCACACCGGCAGCAGCACCAGCAGCGCCGCCGGCGGCCCGTACGAGCTCTGCCACAGCACGGCCGTCATCAGACCGGCCAGACCGTGCACGACGTACCGGGCCAGGCCGCGGGCGAGCAGCCCGCGCCAGGCGGTGCGCACCGGGTGCCGTTCGGCGGCGACCACGATGCCGCCGTCCAGCGCCGCGAGCACCGCGCAGAAGACGGCCGCGGCGGCCACGGCCGGCAGCAGCAGGAGGGGGAACCGGGGGGCGGACAGCGCGGGGTGGCCCAGGGCGCCGAAGGCCGCGGCGGCCGCACAGCAGGCGAGGGCCTGTTCGGCGGCGTGCCAGATCCGGCGGGCGGTGGCCGCCCAGGGCCGTACGGGGGCGAGCAGCGCCCCGGGGACGGCGGCCAGCGCGGCCAGTGCCGGCGGCAGCAGGAAGACCCCGGCGAGGACCAGGGGGCTGGTCCAGGCCGTGCCGCCGCCGGACCGCGCCATCCGGTCCGGCAGCCGGCGGCCCAGCAGCGGGCAGCGGGGTATCCGTTCGCACAGTGCGTACAGGGCGGCGAGGACGAGGGCGGTGCCCCAGGGGGCGCCGGGGGCGGGCCGTAAGGCCGGAGCGATGCACAGCGCCGCAGCCAGGGCCGTGCCGCCGATGTAGCCCCGCGCGGCCACCGGAAGTTCCCGCATCGCGCCCTCCTCACCCTGCCCGCCGGCTCCGCCCCGCTCCGGAGGGGCAGGGACGGTCCTCGGCACGCCGCATCCGCAGCGCGCTCGGGTCGGTGAGAATAGAGGGGCCGGCGCGCCCGGGAAGGCGCATCAGCGGATCGGGCGGGAGGAATCGCCCCGCCCCTCACTCCTTGGGGTGATGTGCCGCGGTCTTCGCCCCGCACGGCCGCGGTCCGTGCATCGTGGCGGGGGGGGGAGCCCAGGGGCCCTGCCGGGCCCGGGCGTCAGGCGTCGGCGGTGCGGGCGTCGGCCGCCGTGCCGGAGCCGCCGCTGCCGGCCTCGGCCTCCCGCGCCTCCTGCTCCCGCTGGGCCTGTTCGTGCCGGGCCTGCTCCAGGACGCTCACCTCGGGCACGGCCTCGCCGGCCCGGATGAGGTCGATCCTGCCCATGACCTTGGAGCGCAGGTCGCTGGGGACGTCGTCATGGCCGCAGCAGCGCTTGACGAGCTTCTTGACGGCCTGCTCCAGGCCGTACTTCTCCAGGCACGGGGAGCATTCGTCGAGATGCACCTGGAATTCCGCGCACTCCCCGGCGGGCATCTCCCGGTCGAGATACTCGTAGAGGTGGTCAAGGACCTCTGAGCAGTCCTTCTCGTGCGGCTCTCCGCAGCTCATGATCCCGAGCCTTTCCGGTCGTGCGAGTCCGACGTCCGCGCGGCCTGCGGATCCGCAGGGGCCGCACCCGCCGGAACCAGCCCGCGTTCGCGGGCGTAGTCCTCCAGCATGCCGCGCAGTTGGCGGCGGCCGCGGTGCAGACGGGACATCACCGTGCCGATGGGTGTCCCCATGATGTCCGCGATCTCCTTGTACGCAAACCCCTCGACGTCGGCGAGGTAGACCGCGATGCGGAATTCCTCCGGGATCGCCTGCAGGGCGGCCTTCACGTCCGAGTCGGGGAGGTGGTCCAGCGCCTGGGACTCGGCGGAGCGCAGCCCCGTCGACATGTGCGACTCGGCGCGGGCCAGCTGCCAGTCCTCGATCTCCTCCGCGGCGCTGCGCTGCGGCTCGCGCTGCTTCTTGCGGTAGGAGTTGATGAAGGTGTTCGTCAGGATGCGGTACAGCCACGCCTTGAGGTTGGTGCCCTCGCGGAACTGGTGGAACGACGCGTACGCCTTCGCGTAGGTCTCCTGGACGAGGTCCTCCGCGTCGGCCGGATTGCGCGTCATGCGCAGGGCGGCGGAGTACATCTGGTCCAGGAAGGTGAGCGCGTCCCGCTCGAAGCGCGCATTGCGCTCGGTCGCACTCTCCTGCCGGCGGTCGGACATCTCCTCGGCCGAGCCGTCGGTCCCTGCGTCGGTACCGGTGACCGGACCCACCTCCTCGAACACCGTCACGGATCCGGAAGCGGACCCACTCGATTCGGAGAATAGACGACGATCCGGTGCCGCCGCCGCTCCAGCCAGGGCGGGCTGTGCCACCTGCATCTGCGACCACGGCAGGTCGGCGGCCGGGCGGGCCGGGCAAGCGATTCCCATGCGGCGGACTCCCATTCCTCGTGCTTCGCTGGACGTACGCGCGTCCGTACGAATGCCACAACAGCCGCCCCGGCCCGGGCATTCCCGCTCCGCGCGATCTTCTTCGGCGATTTTTCCGCGCACGGGTTGACAAATGGGGTTGCCGGTTCGGCAATGGAATCGTGGACGATGACATTGCGCGCACCCCGGCGGACCGCACGACGGGTGCCCCGGCGGACCGCACGACGGCCACTCCCGCGGACCGCACGACGGGCGCCCCGGCCCCCGGCGCCTCCCCCGACCGCGCCCCGGCGCCGGACCAGGTCTACGACCGGGTCCTCGCCGAGGTGGGGCCCCGGCTGCGGCGGATCCGGCAGGAGCGCGGGGTGACCCTGGCCGCGCTGTCCGAGGCGACCGGCATCTCGGTGAGCACCCTCTCGCGCCTGGAGTCCGGCGGCCGCAAGGCCACCCTCGAACTGCTGCTGCCCCTGGCCCGGGCGCACCAGGTGCCGCTGGACGAGCTGGTGGGCGCGCCGGAGGTGGGCGATCCCCGGATCCGCGCGGTGCCGCAGCGGCGCGGCCGCATGACGGTGGTGCCGCTGACCCGCCAGCCGGGGGTGCTGCAGGCGTTCAAGCTGGTGATCGATCCCGTCACCGCCCCGCCGGAGCAGCGGACGCACGAGGGCTACGAGTGGCTGTACGTGCTGTCCGGGCGGCTTCGGCTGCTGCTGGCCGACCGCGACGTGGTGCTGCGGGCCGGGGAGGCGGCGGAGTTCGACACCCGGCTGCCGCACTGGTTCGGGGCCGCGGACGGCACACCGGTGGAGGTGCTGAGCCTCTTCGGGCGGCAGGGCGAGCGGATGCACGTGCGGGCCCGGCCGCGCGGGCAGGCCGACTGAGCCCGCGGCCGCCAGCCCTCGGCCCTCAGCCCCCCCCGCTCTCAGCCCTCAGCCCTCAGCTCCCCGCTCTCGGCTCTCGGCTCTCGGCTCTCGGCTCTCAGTCGAAGAGGCCGTCCAGCCAGGCGAGTACGGCGTCGGTGAGCCGGGCCATCGTCGCGGCCTCGTCGACGCCCGCCTTCTTCGGGACCGCGAAACCATGGTCGCCGTGCGGCACTTCGGCGAGCTCCGTGCCCGGCGGGAACTCCTCGGGCCGGCCGAACGGATCCCGGCCGCCCTGGACGACCAGCGTCGGCACCCCGGCACCGGTCAGCTCGTCGACCCGGGACTTCTCCGGCTTGCCCGGCGGGTGCAGCGGGAAGCTCAGCGCCAGTACGGCCTCGGCACCGAGCTCGCGGGCCGTACGGCAGGCCACCCGGGCGCCCGCGCTCCGGCCGCCGGCGACCACCGGCAGCCCCGGCTTCTCCAGCGCGGGCCACAGCGCGGTCCACGCCGCGTCCAGGGTCTTCGGCGCGGGCGCCACCTTCTTGCCGGCCACCCGCCACGGCTGCTCGACCAGCGCCACGGGGTAGCCGCGGGCCGGCAGCGCGGCCGCCAGGGCCCGCAGGTCGCGTGCCTCGATGCCGCCGCCTGCGCCGTGGCTCACCGCCACCACGGCCCGCGCCGGCGTCGCCGCGCGGTACCAGGTGATCCGGGCCTCGCCCGCCGGCGTCCCGACCGTCTCGGTCTCCTTCGCCCCTGTGCTCATACGCCCATCCTGCCCGCGCCGGGACGCGAACGGCACCGCCCCACGCCCGCCGGGCGGCCGCCGGGCCGGGCGTTTCCGGGCACGCGCCGGCTCAGAACAGTGTGCCGACCTCCGGCCCGTCGAGCTCGGTGAGCAGCTCGGGCCCGTTGTTGCGGACGTTGCTGACGTCGGTCGGTACGGGATGGGCGCGCATCAGCCCGGGCGGCGGGGGCGCCAGCAGCTCGCGCAGCTCGTCGGGGTCCGTACGGCCCGGGTCGAGCCAGGCGTCCCAGCGGTCCGGCGTCAGCACCAGCGGCATCCGGGGGTGGATCTCGGCCAGCGACTGCGGGCCGGCGCCGCCGTCCGCCCCGGCCAGCGGGGTGGTCTCGGCGGCGGTGGTGACGACCGTGCAGGTCACCCACCAGGCCATCGGGTGGTCGCCGGGGAGCGTCCGGTCCCGCCAGAACTCGTACAGGCCGGCCATCGCCATCACGGAGCCGTCCGCGGGCGTCACGAAGTACGGCTGCTTGCGGGGCCGCTTCTTCCGGCCCTGCTCCTCCAGCTCCCGCTCGGCCGCGGCGGTGACCCACTCGAAGTAGCCGTCACCGGGGATCAGACAGCGCCGGGTCGCGAAGGCCCGCCGGAACGACGGCTTCTCGTGGACCGTTTCCGCCCGCGCATTGATCATTCGTGCCGCGCCGTCGGGTGATGTCGACCACGACGGGACCAGCCCCCACTTCAGCGGCCGCAGCTGGCGCACCGGCCCGTCCGGGGCGCCCTCGCCTTTGAGGGGGCGTTCCAGCACCGCGTGCACGGTGGCCGTCGGCGCCACGTTCCAACTGGGTGCCAGCGTCTCCTCGGGCTCCCACTGCTGCACCCCGAACAGACCCACCAGGTCCTCGGGGCGACGACTCGCTGCATACCTCCCGCACATGCATGCCACACTGCCATGCCACACGAAGGGGAGACATGGAGACCGACCACCTCACCGACATATGGGGCCGGGTCACCGGGACCCAGCCCGCCCCGTCGCTCTGGCTGGTGATCGCCACGGCGGTGCTCGCCCTGGGCGTCGTCGTCCCGCACACCGCGTGGCGGCTGTCGCGCAATGCGATCACCATCGCGCACGAAGGCGGGCACGGCCTGATCGCGCTGGTCAGCGGGCGCCGGCTGGACGGCATCCGGCTGCACTCCGACACCTCGGGGCTGACCGTTTCCCGTGGCAAACCGACCGGTCTTGGCATGGTGCTGACCGCCGCGGCCGGTTATGTGGCACCGTCCCTGCTCGGTCTGGCCGGCGCCGCCCTGCTGGCGGCCGGGCACATCACGGCCCTGCTGTGGGGCGCGACCGCACTGCTGCTGGCGATGCTGGTCATGATCCGCAATGCCTACGGCGTGCTCACCGTCGTCCTGGCCGGCGCCGCGTTCCTGCTGGTCTCCTGGCTGACCACACCAGACGTGCAGGCCGGCTTCGGGTACGCGGCGGTGTGGTTCCTGCTGCTGGGCGGGGTGCGGCCCCCCTTCGAGCTGATGGGCAAGCGGCGCCGCGGCGGTGCCGTGGACTCCGACCCGGACCAGCTGGCGCGGCTCACCCACGTCCCGGCCGCCCTCTGGCTCGGCCTCTTCCACGTGGTGACGCTGTGCTCCCTGATAGGCGGCGGGCGCTGGCTGCTGGGCCTGTGACGTCACCGGGCCCGTGCCGTCACCGGGCCCGTGCCGTCACCGGGCCCGTGCCGTCAACGGCGGCACGCCGTGTACTCCCGCTCGGTATGTCCGCGGCGCCTCGCTCCTCCGCCGCGCACGGCCCGTACGTCCGCCCGCGCCGCGCTTCCGGCACGCGCACTACCAGTGCCACGTTTCGGAGGGGTTGCGCCACTTTTGATCAAGATCGGCACCCTTGCCCAGCCATTAAAGTAAGGGCATGACCGAGAGCCCCGCACATCCCGCCCTGTGGCCCGCCCCCGTCGCACCCGGGGCGGTCGATGCAACCGTCACCGTGCCCGGCTCCAAATCGGTCACCAACCGCGGCCTGGTGCTGGCCGCCCTCTCCTCCGAGCCCGGCTGGCTGCGCCGCCCGCTGCGCTCCCGTGACACCCTGCTGATGGCCGAGGCGCTGCGCACCCTGGGCGTCGGCATCGAGGAGACCGCCTCCTCCAGCTCCGCCGGCTCCGGGGACGCCGTGGACCGGCCCGGCGGCGGCGAGGCCTGGCGGATCATCCCGGCCGGTCTGCACGGCCCGGCCACCGTCGACGTCGGCAATGCCGGAACGGTCATGCGCTTCCTGCCGCCGGTCGCCGCGCTCGCCGACGGCCCGGTCCGCTTCGACGGCGACCCCCGCTCCTACGAGCGCCCGCTCGGCGGCGTCATCGACGCGCTGCGCTCCCTGGGCGCCCGGATCGACGACGACAACCGCGGCGCGCTCCCGATGACGGTCTTCGGCAGCGGTGCCCTGGAGGGCGGCGCGGTGGAGATCGACGCCTCCTCGTCCTCGCAGTTCGTCAGCGCCCTGCTGCTGTCCGCCCCGCGCTTCAACCAGGGCGTCGAGGTCCGGCACGTCGGCGCGGCGCTGCCGTCGATGCCGCACATCCGGATGACCGTCGACATGCTGCGCAGCGTCGGCGCCCAGGTGGACACCCCGGAGGCGGGCGGCGAGCCCAACGTCTGGCGGGTCACCCCGGGCGCGCTGCTCGGCCGCGACCTGGTCGTCGAGCCGGACCTGTCCAACGCCCAGCCCTTCCTGGCCGCCGCCCTGGTCACCGGCGGGCGGGTCACCATCCCGGACTGGCCCGAGCACACCACCCAGCCCGGTGACGCACTGCGGGAGATCTTCACCACCATGGGCGGCTCCTGCGAGCTGACCGACCAGGGCCTGACCTTCACCGGCAGCGGCCGCATCCACGGCATCGACGTCGACCTGAGCGAGGTCGGTGAGCTGACCCCCGGCATCGCCGCGGTCGCCGCGCTCGCCGACTCCCCCTCCACGCTGCGCGGCGTGGCCCATCTGAGGCTGCACGAGACCGACCGGCTGGCCGCGCTCACCAAGGAGATCAACGAGCTCGGCGGCGACGTCACCGAGACCGAGGACGGTCTGCACATCCGCCCGCGTCCGCTGCACGGCGGGATCTTCCACACCTACGAGGACCACCGGCTGGCCACCGCCGCGGCGGTCATCGGCCTCGCCGTCGAGGGCGTGGAGGTGGAGAACGTCGCCACCACGGCCAAGACCCTGCCCGACTTCCCGGCGCTGTGGACGGACATGCTCGCCGCGTCGCCCGGCCCGGCGCGGAGAGCCTGAGGGGTCCGGCCGCCATGCGCCGCTACGGCAAGAACCCCGATGAGGACGACGTCCGCGTCCGCCCCAACCGCAAGGGCAACCGGCCCCGCACGAACATCCGCCCCAAGCACGAGGACGCCGCCGAGGGCCTGGTCCTGACCGTCGACCGGGGCCGGCTGACCTGCCTCATCGAGGGCCGTACGGTCACCGCGATGAAGGCCCGCGAACTGGGCCGCAAGAGCGCGGTGGTCGGCGACCGGGTCGCCGTCGTCGGCGATCTGAGCGGTGCCAAGGACACCCTCGCCCGGATCGTCCGGGTCGAGCCGCGCACGTCCACGCTGCGCCGGACGGCCGACGACGACGACCCGTTCGAGCGGGTGGTGGTCGCCAACGCCGACCAGCTCGCCATCGTCACCGCGCTCGCCGACCCCGAGCCGCGTCCCCGGCTCATCGACCGCTGCCTGGTCGCCGCCTACGACGCGGGCCTGGACCCGCTGCTGGTGCTCACCAAGTCCGACCTGGCGTCCGCCGACGCACTGCTGGAGTCCTACGGCACCCTCGGCGTCCCCGCCATCGTCACCAACCGCGACGAACTCACCGACGGCAGCGCCGCCGAGCGGGTCCGCGAGTCGCTCAAGGGCCGGATGACGGCGTTCGTCGGGCACTCCGGCGTCGGCAAGACGACGCTGGTCAACGCGCTGGTCCCGGAGCGCCGCCGGGCCACCGGCAACGTCAACGCGGTCACCGGCCGCGGCCGGCACACCACCACCTCGGCGCTGGCGCTGCCGCTGCCCGGTGACGCCGGCTGGGTCATCGACACCCCCGGCGTCCGCTCCTTCGGGCTGGCGCACGTCGACCCGTCCCGGGTCATCCACGCCTTCCCCGACCTGGAGCCGGGCACCGTCGACTGCCCGCGCGCCTGCAGCCACGACGAGAAGGACTGCGCCCTGGACGAGTGGGTCGCCGACGGCCACGCCGACCCGGCCCGGCTGCATTCGCTGCGCCGGCTGCTGGCCACCCGCGAACGACGCGAGGGCGACTGATCTCCCGGAGTTCGCTGCCGACCGCCGGGGACAACTGCATAATCACACCAAGGCTGGCGTATGGTCACCGGCCGCTGACCGCCAGGCGGGGCCCAGAGGAGTGAGGCTGCGGTCCCGTCGTCACTCATCCGGCTGACGGAGGCAATGGGACATGGCGTGGCTGCTGGTCGTGGTGGCGGGGCTGCTGGAGACCGGCTTCGCGGTCTGTCTGAAGCTCTCGCACGGTTTCACCCGCCTGCTGCCGACCATCGCCTTCTGCTCGTTCGCGCTCGCCAGCTTCGGGCTGCTGACCCTGGCCCTGCGCAAGCTCGACGTGGGTCCGGCGTACGCGGTGTGGACCGGCCTCGGCGCGGCCGGGACCGCGGTCTACGGCATGGTCTTCCTCGGTGACGTGGTCTCCACCCTGAAGATCGTCTCCATCACGCTGGTCATCGTCGGCATCGTCGGCCTCCAGCTGTCGGGCGGGGCGCACTGAGCCGACTGCGGTGACGCGCCGTCAGCCCCGTCCGGCCGCTGCCTGCGCGCCGTCCCCGGCCACCCGCCCGAACGCCCCCCTCACGAGCCGCGACACCGCCTCGGCCTCCTGGTCCCGCCGCGCCCGCTGCGCCGGTACGCGCCCCGGCGGTGCCGCCCCCGGGGAAGCCGGCGCGGGAGGGGCCACCACACAGGACAGCGTCAGCCGTGCCGCGGTCTCGCAGGCGACGCCCAGGGCGGGCAGTTCCTCCGCGGGCCAGTCGGGCTCCAGCGCCGCGACCGCCTGGGCGCAGAACCGGCCGACCAGCTCGGCGGGCGCCGGGCCGGCGGACGGCGAAAGGGGCGGCAGCCGGTCGCCCCCGCAGCCCGTCAGTGCCGCCCTGACCAGGGGGTTCGCCCGTGCGGTCCGGAGCGTCCAGGCGGCCGCGGCCACCATCCGGGCGGCCGCGTCCCGGCGCGTCCCGGCTCTCCCGGCGCCGCCCCGGGCCAGCGCCCTGGCGACCCCGGCGAGGTAGTTGTCGGTCTCCCGGCGCACCAGGGCCCGGGCGAGCCCCTCCTTGCTGCCGAACTCGTTGTAGAGCGTCTGCCGGGACACCCCGGCCGCGGCGGCCACCTCGACCATCCGGATGTCGGACCAGGCCCGGGCGATCAGCGCCGTATAGGCGGCGTCCAGCAAGGACTCACGCGCTGCGGGCATCCGTCGCCTCCCCGGCCGCCGGCCCAGGTGGCCGGTTTTGGCACAGAATTGAGGCGGAGTCAGGGACTGTCAAGGGGCGTCACAGGGTGCTCGCCCGCGCGTCCCGCGACCGGTGCGCCGCCGGGGCGGCAGGGGGCGCGGCCGGGCCCGCACCCGCCGGACGGAGGGCGACACACGCCCGCCGGGCATGGCCGTGTGGCCAGCAGGTATACCAATGGATACTGTTCGCACATGCCCGACTATCACGATGATCTTCGCCTCGGCCACGTCCTCGCCGACGCCGCGGACGCCGCCACCATGGAGCGCTTCAAGGCGCTCGACCTGAAGGTCGAGACCAAACCGGACATGACGCCGGTGAGCGAGGCCGACAAGGCCGCCGAGGAGCTCATCCGCGGCCAGCTCCAGCGGGCCCGGCCGCGGGACGCGGTGCTCGGCGAGGAGTTCGGCAGCGAGGGCGCCGGACCGCGCCGCTGGATCATCGATCCGATCGACGGCACCAAGAACTACGTCCGCGGCGTGCCGGTCTGGGCGACGCTGATCGCGCTGATGGAGCGCGGCGAGGGCGGAGACCGCCCGGTGGTCGGCATCGTCTCCGCCCCGGCGCTCAACCGCCGCTGGTGGGCGGCGGAGGGCCTGGGGGCGTTCACCGGCCGCAGCCTGACCTCCGCGACCCGGCTGCAGGTGTCGAAGGTCGGCCGCGTCCAGGACGCCTCGTTCGCGTACTCCTCGCTCACGGGATGGGAGGAGCGCGGCAAGCTGTCCGGGTTCCTCGACCTGAGCCGGGACTGCTGGCGCACCCGGGCGTACGGCGACTTCTGGCCGTACATGTTGGTCGCCGAGGGTGCGGTGGACATCTGCGCGGAGCCGGAGCTGTCGCTGTGGGACATGGCGGCCTGCGCGGTGGTGGTGAGCGAGGCCGGCGGGCAGTTCACCGGCCTGGACGGCAAGCCGGGTCCGCACAGCGGCAATGCGGCGGCCTCCAACGGTCTGCTGCACGAGGACCTGCTGAGCTACCTCGGCGACGCGGCCCACTGACCCCGCGGGAACTCCGGTTCTCCGACGGCCTTCCCGCCGCGTCCCGCGCTGACCTGTGACGCAGCGCCTCCGGGCGGCAGCGTTCGGACATCCGTCCAGCAATTGCCCCTTGTGACCGCGCGCGACGGCATGTGAACATGAGAATCCGCAAGTTTGTGAACTTGTGAATTCGTTCGCAAGGCGCATTCACCAAGGAGGTGGCTCCGCTCCATGCCCATGCACGTCAAAGACGCCATGAGCACGGTGGTCCTCACCATCGGACCCGCTCACACCCTCCGCCAGGCGGCCCAGCTGATGGCGGCCCGCCGCATCGGCTCGGCCGTGGTCCTCGACAGCGACAACAGCGGCATCGGCATCCTGACCGAGCGCGACATCCTCAACTCCCTTGGCGCGGGCGAGAATCCCGACCGGGAAACCGTGCACGCCCACACCACCCCGGACGTGGTCTTCGCCGCTCCGGACTGGACCCTCGACGACGCCGCGGACGCCATGGTGCGCGGCGGCTTCCGCCATCTGATCGTGCTGAACGACCACGGGCCGGTCGGCGTGGTCTCCGTCCGCGACATCATCCGCTGCTGGTCCACGGCCGGCGTACGGGCCGGCGCCGTCCCGGCCTGACCCCCGTCAGCCGTCCCTGATGAAGCGCCGGGCCCCTGGAGCCGGGCGCACGAAGAGGCCGGAGCCCCTTGGCGTCCGGCCTCCTCGGCTGTTACGGCAAGCGGCCGCCGAGCTGCCCCGAGGGGCCGTTCGGTGATCAGCCGCGCAGGGCCTGGACCGCGGCCTCCAGCCGCTTGCCGTAGTCCGCGTCCGCCGCGCGGAAGTTCTCGATCGCCCGCTGGGCGATGTCGTCGCGGGAGACCTTGGCGAGGAAGCCCGCCAGGTTGCCGATCAGGCGCTCCTTCTCGTCCTCCGACATCAGGCGGTAGAGGTTGCCGGCCTGGACGAAGTCGTCGTCCTCGGCGTGCGAGGGCGCGGCGTGCCCCCCGGTGGCACCGGTGACCGGGGCCGGCTGCCACAGCGGCCGACCCGTCTCCGCCGGGCCGCCGAAGCTGTTGGGCTCGTAGTTCTTCTGCCGGCCGTGGCGGCCGTCGTAGAGCACACCGTCCCGGCCGTGGCTGCGCGCCTCGGTGGCGTGCGGGCGGTTGACCGGCAGGTGGTCGGCGTTGATGCCGACGCGGTAGCGGTGCGCGTCGCCGTAGGCGAAGAGCCGGCCCTGGAGCATCTTGTCGGGGGACGGGCCGATGCCCGGCACGAAGTGGTGCGGGGAGAATATCGACTGCTCGACCTCGGCGAAGATGTTCTCCGGGTTGCGGTTGAGCTCCAGCTTGCCGATCTCGACGACCGGGTAGTCCGCGTGCGGCCAGACCTTGGTCAGGTCGAACGGGTTGAAGCGGTAGTTCGCGGCCTCGGCGGCGGGCATGATCTGCACACCGACGGTCCAGGTCGGGAACTCACCGCGCTCGATCGACTCGCGCAGGTCCCGCTGGTGGCTGTCCGGGTCCTCACCGGCGAGCCTGTTCGCCTCGGCCTGGGTGAGGTTCTTGATCCCCTGGTCGGTCTTGAAGTGGTACTTGACCCAGAAGACCTCACCGGCGGCGTTGTTCCACTGGAAGGTGTGCGAGCCGAAACCGTCCATGTGGCGGTACGAGGCCGGGATGCCGCGATCGCCGAACAGCCAGGTCACCTGGTGGGTGGACTCCGGGCTCAGCCCCCAGAAGTCCCAGACGTTGTCCGCCTCCTGCGAGCCGGTGTACGGGTCGCGCTTCTGGGTGTGGATGAAGTCGGGGAACTTGATGGCGTCCTTGATGAAGAAGATCGGGGTGTTGTTCCCGACGAGGTCGTAATTCCCCTCCTCCGTATAGAACTTCACCGCGAAGCCACGGGGGTCACGCACCGCGTCGGCCGCACCGAGGTTGCCCGCGACGGTGGAGAACCGCAGGAAGACCTCGGTCTGCTTGCCGATCTCGGAGAGGAACGCGGCCCGGGTGTACTTCGACGCATCGGCGGTGACCGTGAACGTGCCGTACGCGCCGGCGCCGCGGGCGTGCACGATGCGCTCCGGGATGCGCTCGCGGTTGAAGTGCGCGAGCTTCTCTATCAGGAGCTGGTCCTGGATCAGACCGGGGCCACCGATGCCCGCCGTCTCGCTGTTCTGGTTGTCCGCGACCGGAGCGCCGGCCTCCGTGGTCAGCGGTCCGCTGGTGCTCTCTACCGACACGTGCGCCTCCTGAAAAGTCTCTCCACCTGCCTGGGCTTGCGCCGTACCCGATCCTACATTGGACATTGTCTAAGTCAAGAAGAACCCGAAACCCATACCCGATCCGGTGATGGACGGTCGCTGGTACCCTTGGCACTATCTGACTGATAGGTGATTGGCATGAGTGACCTGCTGGAACGGCTCCGGGGACGCGGCTGGCGGCTGACCGCGCAGCGACGCGTCGTCGCCGAGGTCCTCGACGGGGACCACGTCCACTACACCGCCGACGAGGTGCACGCCCTGGCGGCCGACCGACTCCCCGAGATCTCCCGCGCCACGGTGTACAACACCCTCGGCGAGCTGGTCTCGCTCGGCGAGGTCATCGAGGTGAGCACGGACGGCCGCGCCAAGCGCTACGACCCCAACGCCCACCACGACCACCAGCACCTGGTCTGCTCGCAGTGCGGCACGATCCGCGACGTGCACGTCCAGGGTGACCCGCTCACCGCGCTCCCCGAGCCGGAGCGGTACGGCTTCCAGGTCTCCGAGGTCACCGTGACGTACCGGGGCATCTGCCCCACGTGCAGCGGCACCTCGCCCTGACGCACCGGTGGTCACCGGCCCGGCCGGTGACCACCCGGCAGCTGCCCCGCCGGGCGGATGCGCGCATACGACGAAGGCCCGGATTCCTGGGAATCCGGGCCTTCGCCTTGCAGTAGCGGGGACAGGATTTGAACCTGCGACCTCTGGGTTATGAGCCCAGCGAGCTACCGAGCTGCTCCACCCCGCGTCGTTGTGCCCTCACTCTAACCCGGGCCCGAGGACCGGTGCAAATTCCTTTCACCAGGTCGTTCGCACCGGTCCACCGGCCCGTCGCTACGCCGTCAGCTCGTCCTGCAACGCCGTACGCAGCCGTGCGGCGCGCTCGGCGACCTCCGGCGGACCCATCTCGACGGCGTGCGCGCACCAGCGCTGCGCCTCGGCGAGGGCCCCGCGGCGGGCCGCGAGCAGCGCCAGCCGCAGCGCCGCCCGGCCGTGGCCGGCCTCGGCGGCGCGCTGCCACCACAGGGCCGCCTCGGGCAGGCTGCCCTCACGGGCCAGCAGCAGTCCGAGGTTGAAGGCGCCGTTCCGGCTGCCCGCCTCGGCCGCCGTGCGGTACCAGTCGGCGGCCTCGACGACATCGCCCCGCGCCGCCGCGAACATGCCAACCCGTACCTGGGCGCGGCGGTGGCCCTGGCGGGCGGCCCGCTCGTACCACTCCATGCTCTCGTCCTCGGCCGTGCGGTCGCCGTCCGCCTGCCCCTCGCCGGCCGCCGAGGCCTGGCGGTCGAGCAGGTCGGCGAGCCGGAAGGCGGCCTCCGCGCTGCCGCCGCCGGCCGCGCAGCGCAGATTGCGCTCGGCGTCCTGCAGGTGGCCCTCCCGCAGCTGCACGATGGCCACCTGCAGCGCCGCGTCGGTGTGCCCGGCCGCGGCCGCCCGCTCGTACCAGGTGTGCGCGGTCCGTTCGTCGCCGCGGCTGGCGTAGAGGATGCCGAGGTTGAACGCGGCGTCCACGCTGCCCGCCTCGGCCGCCTTGGAGAACCACGGCTCGGCCCCCGAGGCGTCGCCGCGCTGCAGCAGCAGGATCGCCAGCGCGTTGGCGGCCTCCCGGTGCCCGGCGTAGGCGGCCCGGCGGTACCACTGCTCGCCGCGCCCCGGACGGCCCTGCTCGGCGCAGAGCAGGCCGATGTTGTAGGCGCCGTTGACGTCCCCGGCGTCCAGGGCGGCGCGGTACCAGCGCTCGGCGGTCTGCAGTTCACCGCGGTCGGCGTGGAGTGCGCCCAGCGCGTTGGCGGCGTTGCCGTCGCCGTCCTGGGCGGCCCGCCGCCACCATTCCGCGGCGCTCTCCTCGTCACCGGCGTCGCGCAGCAGGTAGCCCAGCGCACAGGCGGCGCGCGCCTCACCGTCCTTGGCGGCGGAGAGGTACCAGCGGCCCGCCTCCTGGACGTCGCCGCGGTCCTCCAGGAGCGCGCCGAGATGCAGCGCGGCCCTGCGGTGGCCGCGGGCGGCGGCCTGGCGGTACCACTGCTCGGCCTCCTCCTGCTGGGTCAGCTCGCCGTACGCGGGCACCGCCCGGCGATCGGCGTCGCGGCCGTCCTCGATGAGCCGGGCGAGGCGGTACGCGGCCTCGCGGTGGCCGCGCTCGGCAGCGGCCCGGAACCAGCGCTCGGCGCCGTCGTCACCGCGGTGTTCGAGCAGGTCGGCGAGGGCGTACGCGCCCAGGCAGTGGCCGGACTCGGCGGACTGGCGCAGCCAGTACTCGGCGGCCGGCTCGTCGCCGCGCTCGCGGTAGTGGCGGCCGAGGGCGTGCGCGGCGGCGGCGGACCCGGCGACGGCGGCGATCCGCCACCAGCCGGCCGCCTCGTCCCCGTAGCCGCGCTGGTGGAGGAGGACGCCGAGGTTGTTGGCCGCGGCGCGGTCCCCGGTGGCGGCCGCGGACCGCAGATGCGGCTCGGCGCCGTCGAGGTCACCGCGGCGCAGCAGCATCGCGCCCAGGGCGCTCATCGCGGCGGGGTCGCCCGCCTCGGCGGCCCGGCGGTGGCCGGACTCGGTCACGGCATCGGACGCCTCGGCGGCCTCCGCGGCCTCCATCGCGTCGATCTGCAGCTCGGATTCGCGCCCGTCGTCGGGCGCATGCACAAACCGGTCCGTCTCCAACAACCTTGCCTTGTCCCCCATAAGACCCATCGTCGCATCACCTGTAACCCGCGTACACCTGGTATACCGCAGCCAGTGAGGTCACTTCAGCGGTTTGTCGACTTCCCGACACGACGACATGTCAAACTCAAGCACACAGGTTCCCTACACGCGCAGTGCGACCCGGCTTTCTCTCCGGATCGGGTGAACACATGACGAAGGCCCGGATCCTTGAGGATCCAGGCCTTCGACCTTCAGTAGCGGGGACAGGATTTGAACCTGCGACCTCTGGGTTATGAGCCCAGCGAGCTACCGAGCTGCTCCACCCCGCGTCGTTGTGCCGTCAATCTATCACGATCCCGCACGGTCTGCGCACGGGCCCCCGAAGCGGCGCGGCCCCGCGGCAACCGGTGCGTACCGGCTGCCGCGGGGCCCTGCGCTCCGCCGGGAGGTCAGCTGCCCGGCTTGCCGGCCTTCCGGGCGGCCTCGGCGGCCCGGTCCAGCGCCGCCTTGAGCTTCTTCTTCGCCTCGTCGTACCCCGCCAGGTCACGCTGCCCGAGGGCCTTCTCGCCCTCCTCGTACGCCTTCTCGGCGTCGGCCAGCGCCTGCTGCACGGTCTGGTCGGACGGCGGCTGCTTGCCCGTGTCGCCGCCCGGCGGTTTCTCCGTTCCGGAGCTGGCCGCCTTCTTGCCGAAGACCACGTCCAGCGCGTCCTTCAGGGAGTCCTCCAGGACCGGCTTGCCGTCGCCGTAGCTCACCAACACCTTCTTCAGCAACGGGTAGTTGGTGTTGGCACCGCGCAGGTACACCGGTTCGACGTAGAGCAGGCCGCCGTCCAGCGGCACGGTCAGCAGATTGCCGTACTCGATCTCCGAGTCGCCGAACTTCTTGAGGACGTTGAGTTCGTTGGCGATGACCGGATCGGAGTTGAACTTCGACTGCACCAGCTGCGGGCCGGGCACCGGTGTCTCCGACGGCAGCTTCAGCAGTCTGATCCTGCCGTAGTCACCGCTGGTCGCGTTGGCGTCGACCGCCATGAAAGCGCCCAGGTTCTGCCGCTTGTTGGGCGTGAAGGTCGTCGTCAGCGAGAAGGACCGGTCCTTCTGGTCCGGCATCTTCATGCTCAGGTAGTACGGCGGTACCGCGTTGCCCGACTTGGTGGTCGGGTCGCTGGGGATCTGCCAGCGCTCGGAGCCGGTGTAGAAGGTCCCCGGGTCCGTGACGTGGTACGTGGTCAGCAGCTGGCGCTGCACCTTGAACAGGTCCTGCGGGTAGCGCAGGTGCTCCTTCAGCGACGGGCTGATCGCGCTCTTCTTCTCGACCGTGCCGGGGAACGCCTTCATCCAGGTCTTGAGGACCGGGTCCTTCTCGTCCCACTGGTAGAGCTTGACCGAGCCGTCGTAGGCGTCCACCGTCGCCTTGACGGAGTTGCGGATGTAGTTGACCTGGTTCTGCTGGGCCACCACCGCCCGCTGGCCGTCGGTGAGCGAATCGGCCGTGGTGTCCCCGAGCGTGGTGCGCGAGGCGTACGGATAGCCGTTGCTGGTGGTGTAGGCGTCCACGATCCACTTGATCCGGCCGTCGATGACCGCCGGATAGGCGTCGCCGTCGATGGTCAGCCACGGGGCGACGGATTCGACGCGCTCCTTCGGCGTGCGGTTGTACAGGATCCGCGAGTGGTCGCCGATCGCGCCGGAGTAGAGGATCTGCGGCTCCCCGAAGGCCACGGCGTAGGCCGCGCGGTTGACCGGATTGGCGAGGCTGACGCCGCTGTTGCCCCGGTAGCTGTAGCCCTTCTCGTTGCCGTTGTGGGAGTAGTCCAGCTCCTGCTGCGGGCCGCCGACGATGGAGTACTGCGTGGTCTTCTCGCCGTAGTACACCCGCTGCTGGTACGGCTTCGCGCTCAGCTGACCCTTGGCGGGCAGGCCGGACTCGGTGTACTTGGGGCCGCCGCCCTCGCCGGTCTCGGTCCCCTTGGCCGCGACCACGCCGTGGCCGTGGGTGTACTTGAAGTGGTCGTTGATCCAGTTGCGCTCGGGAATCCCGGCGATGTTCAGCTCGCGCAGACCGATGACGGTGTCCTGCTCGGCGCCGTCCTGGTCCTTGTACCGGTCGACGTCGAGCGTGGAGGGGAACTGGTAGTACCCCTTGACCTGCTGCTGTTGCTGGAAGGCCGGCGAGACCACGTTCGGGTCGAGCAGCCGCATGCTGGCGGTGGCGTCGGCGTCGTCGCGCAGCCGCCGGCCGTCGTCCTTGCCGGTGGGCTTGTAATTGCCCTTATAGGGCGTGACCTCAGCGTCCTGGATGTCGTACGCGTCCCGGGTCGCCTTGATGTTCTGCTTGATGTACGGCGCTTCCTTGGCCTGCTCGTTGGGCTGGACCTGGAACTTCTGCACGATCGCCGGATACAGCCCGCCGATCAGGATCGCGGAGAGCACCATCAGGCCGAAGCCGATCACCGGCAGCTGCCACGTACGCCGCCACAGGGTCGCGAAGAACAGCACCGCGCAGATCGCCGCGATGAAGAACAGGATGGTCTTCGCCGGGAGATAGGCGTTGGCGTCCACGTACCGCAGACCCGTCCAGTTGTCGGCCGACTTCAGACCGCTGGACTTGACCGCGAGGCCGTACCGGTCGAGCCAGTACGCGATCGCCTTGAGCGAGACGAAGATGCCCAGCAGCACCGACAGATGGCCGGTGGCGGCGGCGGTCGCCCGGGAACCGGGGCTGGTCAGCCGCAGCCCGCCGTAGAGGTAGTGGGTCAGCGCCGCGGCAACCAGGGACAGCACCGCGGCGGCGAAGCCGAAGCTCAACAGGAAGCGGTACCAGGGCAGATCGAACGCGTAGAACGCGACGTCCATGCCGAACTGCGGGTCCTTCGTGCCGAACGGCACGCCGTTGACCCACTGCAGCCACGTACGCCACTCACCGGACGCGGACGCGCCGGCGATCAGGCCGACCACGGCCGCGATCGCGATCAGCGCCCACTTCTTGAAGGGCGCGACGCCCATGCGGTAGCGGTCCAGGCTCTGCTGCTCCATGGACATCGCGCTGAGCGGCGGGCGCAGCCGGTGCGCCAGCCAGATGTTGACGCCGACGGCCACCGCCATCACGACGCCGAAGGCGAAGAACAGACCGATCTTGGTCCACAGGGTCGTGGTGAAGACCGAGGAGTAATGGACCGAGCGGTACCAGAGCCAGTCGGTCCAGAACCCCGCGAACATCACGAAGAGCATGGCCAGCACGGCCAGCACGCCCAAGGTCATGAGCAGGGTCCGGACCCGCCGCGACGGTCGGCCGACTCTGATCCGTGGCCCGGACGGGCCTCCGCCGCGGTCCGGCATCTGGAAAGCCAAGGTGCGCACCTCGAAGTTTCGCTGTCGTGTGGAGCAGGCCCGGCGATAGTAGGACCCACTGATGCAACTTACGAAGGCTTTACCCGGTTCCCGATTTCGGGGGTGGACAAGGCACGATGTTGAGCATGACTGACATCCCCGGCTCTCCCGCTTCCGGCACTCCCCTCGCCGCCGACCCTCTGACCCGCGCGGTGCTCGAAATCGACGAGTACAGCGCCGGCCTCGGCTGGGACCAGCCGGCCCGACTGTTCGCCCTCGTCGACACCGCCAAGCTGCGCGAGCAGGAGCCCTCGCTCGCCGAGCAGCTCGGCATCGACGACTCCACCACCGCTTCCCTGACCCCCGTGGAGCAGGACGAGATCTCCGCGGACGTGCCGCTGGACGAGTTCCTCGCCACCATCGCCTGGCCGGACGCCGTCACCGGCTGCGCGCTGACCGTGGAACGGCTGATGCTGCCGCCGTCCGCCGAGGACGCCGAGCCCGAGGGCATGGACGAGACGCAGCTCGCCAAGTGGGTCGCCCAGCACCCGGACCGCGAGGAGGTCCGGATGACGGTGGCCGTGCTGCGCGACGGCCGGCGCGAGTCGGCGCTGCGGCTGCGCTCGAAGGACTCCGCCTCCGAGGTGCTCACCGGCGCGGCGCTGGTGCCCGGCCTGGCCGACGCGCTCGCCGCGACCTTCGAGGGCTGACCCGGCGGCGGCCCCGGGGCCGGACGCCTACGACCGGCCTGCCGGGCTGCAGCTCGGCAGGCCGTCGGTGTCGCCCTTGCTGATCTTCTGCAGTGCCTTGACGGCGTCGCCTATCGTGCCGACCTTGACCAGGCGCAGGCCGGCCGGTATGTCCTTGGCGGCGGTGGCACAGTTGTCCTTGGGCGTCAGGAAGAACTCCGCGCCCTTGTCGCGGGCACCGACCGTCTTCATCGAAATCCCGCCGATCGGGCCGACCTTGCCGTTGTCGTCGATCGTGCCCGTGCCTGCCACGAACCGGCCGCCGGTCATGTTGCCCGGGGTGAGCTTGTCGACGATGCCCAGCGCGAACATCAGCCCGGCGCTCGGCCCGCCGACGTCGGCCAGCTTGACGTCGATGGGGAACGGGAAGATGTGGTCGACGCCGGCCTGGATGCCCACGATGGCCCGGCCGTCCTCGGCCTTCTGCGTCGGGATGGTGATCTGCCGCGCGCCCGTCGCGGGCTTCTTGCCCTGCTTCTCCGCCGCGGCCGCGTCCTTGGCGGGGATGATCGTGAAGACGGCCTTCTCGCCCGGCTTGTGCTTCGTGACGAGCTTGGCGACGTCGCCGCTCCGCTTGACCGCGGTGCCGTCCACGGCCCTGATCACGTCACCGGCGTGCAGCAGTCCGTCGGCCGGCTTGTCCTTGACGACGGAGGCGACCACGGTCTGGGTGGCGACCGGGATGTGCAGCTGGCCCAGCGCGGCGGTCTTGGCGCTCTCCTGGGACTGGGTGAACTCCTCGGCGTTCTCCTGGTCGGCCTGCTCGGCCGTCTGCCCCTCGGGGTAGAGCGTCTTGTGCGGGACCACGGCGTTGTCGTGGTCGAGCCAGCCGTAGACCGCCTCCAGGAGGTTCATCCGGTAGTCGGGGCCGGTGACGCGGACCGTGGTCATGTTGAGGTGACCGGTCGTCGGGTACGTCTTGCGCCCGGAGATCTGCAGCACTGCTTCGCCGTTGTGCTCACCGAGCGTGTTGACCGTCGGGCCGGGCGACATCTCGGCGTACGGCACGGGGATCAGCACTCCCGCGCAGAGCAGCGCGATCAGCATCAGGATCGAGGCGAGCAGCGTCGCGGTGCGGCGTGGCATGGAACGACAGTACGGGACGAGTATGACAACCGGCCCGCGGGGCCGTCCGCACGAGGTCGAACGCGCGTCCGCACGCGGGGGCGCCGGGCGCGGCGGCGCTTGCTACTGCGTACGGGTGAGCGGTCTCAGGCCGAGTCCGAGGCGGCCGGGGCGGGGTCCGGAACGGAATGCTGCTTCTCCATCGCGTCGCGGAACCGGGCGTAGCCGGCGAGTTCCGCGACGTCCCCGGTCTTGCGGTTCCGCAGGGCCCAGCTGCTCCACACCGCGGCGACCAGCCCGGCACCCACCGGAATCAGCAACCAGAGGAGCGCACCCATCAGCGACCTCCCTACCCCTTGTACGACCGCAATCGACGAATAAGCAGATTAACCATCTGCCAGGTCAACGCTCACGCGAGGGGGCCGGTTACGCAACCGGAACCCCCGCGCTCTCAAGAAGCGCCTACCCGCCCTGCCGCCACCCGACCCCACCCCAGAAGACAGCGCGCTACGCGCCGACCCGCCCTCCCGTCACCCGACCTCCACCCCCAGAAGACGGCGCTACGCGCCGACCCGCCCTCCCGTCACCCGACCTCCACCCCCAGAAGACGGCGCGCTACGCGCCGACCCATTCCTGGGTTCCATCCGCGAACGTCTGGTGTTTCCAGATGGGCACCTCGTGCTTGAGGTCGTCGATCAGCTTGCGGCAGGCGTCGAAGGCCTCGCCGCGGTGCGGGCAGGACACCGCGACGACCACCGCCAGGTCCCCGATCCGCAGATCTCCCACCCGGTGGACGGCGGCCAGCGCCCGTACGGGGAAGTCGGCGATCACCTTCTCGGCGATCCGGCGCATCTCCGCCTCGGCCGTCGGGTGCGCGGAGTAGCCCAGGGCGTCGACGTCGGCGCCGTTGTCGTGCGAGCGGACCGTGCCGACGAACAGGGCGGTCCCGCCGGCCGCCGCATCGCCCACGGCGGCGAACACCTCGTCCACGGACAGCGGGGTGTCGCGGATCGCCAGGAGCCGGATCGGGTCCGCCGCGGCGCGCTCACCGGGGTGGTCGCGGCCGGGCGTCGAGGAAGAGGGCGTGCCAGACATACCCCCATCGTGCCGTACCCGGGGAGCGCCGGGGAATGGCCGGATCCGCCGGGCGTCCCGGCACCGGTATGGAGACTCCTCCAGTACGCGTCCCGGGCGCCCCCGTCAGATACGGCGGCGGGCCTTGCGGGCGCGCCGTACCAGCGCGGCGGTGCCCAGCAGGGCGACGGTGGCGCCGGCCGCGCCCGCGGCGGTGGCGTCCTTGCGGCCCAGCCGGCGGCCGGCGACGGTGTGCCGTCCCGCCACCTCTTCGAGGAGCTCGGCGAGCACCTGCTCGTTCGTCCACTTCGGCCGCCAGCCCGCCTCGTGCAGCCGGCTGCCGCTGACCACCCAGGGGTGCATGGTGTACGCGAGGTCCCCGGCGGGCGACGGCGTCAGCCCGATCCGGTGCAGACGGGCCGCCGCGCCCAGCGCCACGGAGGACGGCAGCTCCATCCGCCGGATACCGGAGAGCTCCTCGACCTCCTCCTGCTCCAGCCAGCCGTCGCAGCCCACCGCCAGCTCGCCGTCGACCTTCTCCAGCGCGGCGTGCTCCAGCGCGCTGACCAGGTCCTCGACATGGCAGAACTGCCAGGCGGGCCGCGATCCGGCGACGACCAGGAGGCGGGGCGATTCGAAGTACCGGGTCAGCGCGGTGTCGGTGCCGCCCACCAGGACAGCGGGGCGCAGCACGGTGACGTTCAGGCCGGGGTGGGCGCGGGGTGCGCGGCGGGCCAGGTGCTCGATCTCCAGGAGGTCGCCGACGCCGGTGGCGTCCGCGGTGGCCCGCAGCTCGGCGTCCTCGGCCAGCGGCACGTCGTTGTCGGGCAGCGCCCCGTAGACCATGGCGGAGGTGCACAGCACCACCCGGTGGATGCCGGCGGCCGCGGCGGCGGTGAGCACGGTCTGGGTGCCGCGCACGTTGTAGGCGGTGCGGGCGGTGGCGTCGGTCTCCAGGTCGAGGTCGAGCGCCAGGTGGACGACGACGTCCGCGCCGCGCAGTTTGTCCGCGATGGCCGGATCGCGCACGTCCAGTACGTGCCACTGCGCCTCGGCGATGTCGCCGCGCCGCTCGTCGATCGCCACCACCCCCTTGACCTCGTCGGACGCGACGAGGGCGCGGGTGAGCAGCGCGCCGACCCCGGACGCGGCTCCGGTGACGGCGACGACGGGTCGGCGCAGTGGCCGGTCCGCGGCGCCGCCGGAGGCGTCGTCCGTCGTCTCGGTCGGGGCGGCAGCGTTTCGCGCTGCGCGAACGGTCGGATCTGGGGAACTCACCGGGCGTCTCCAGCGGTTGTCTTCAGTGCGGGCACGTACTGACGCGTCCGCACCAGGTGGCGTCCATCCTGCCCCAGCCACCGGGACGGCGAAGCACCGAGCCCCGAAGCGGTCCGGGTGTCTACGCTGGAGGTGATGTCGGGCAGTCGCCGTCGGCCACCTGGTCGGCGGCCCTACGAGCCGAGGAAACCCGTGAGTGACACCCCATTCGGATTCGGCCTTCCGCCGGAGGAGCCGGAGGACGGCGACAACGGCAAGCAGAAGGGCGGCCAGGGAGGTAGCCAGGGCCCCGCGAACCCGTTCGGGTTCGGCGGCGGGAGCGGCGGCGCGGACAATCCGTTCGCGGCGCTCTTCGGCGGCATGGGCGGTCCCGGCGGCGAGATGAACCCCGGCGATCTGGGCGCCGCCTTCCAGCGCCTGGGCCAGATGCTCTCCTACGAGGGCGGCCCGGTGAACTGGGACATGGCCAAGGACATCGCGCGCCAGACGGTCGCGCAGGGCGCCGAGGACGGCAGCAAGGACGCGAGCGTCGCGCCGGGCGAGCGGAGTGCCGTCCAGGACGCCGTGCGGCTGGCCGACCTGTGGCTGGACGGTGTGACGTCCCTGCCGTCCGGCTCCGCCTCCGTGGTGGCCTGGAGCCGCGCCGAGTGGGTCGAGGAGACCCTGCCGGTGTGGAAGGACCTGGTCAACCCGCTCGCCGAGCGCGTCGGGTCGGCGATGGGCGAGGTGCTGCCCGGCGAGATGCAGGCCATGGCGGGCCCGCTGCTCGGGATGATGCGCTCCATGGGCGGCGCGATGTTCGGCACCCAGATCGGGCAGGCGCTGGGTGTCCTGGCGAGCGAGGTCGTCGGTTCCACGGACATCGGCCTGCCGCTGGGCCCGGCCGGCAGGGCGGCGCTGTTGCCGAAGAACGTCGCCTCCTTCGGCGAGGGCCTCGGCGTGGCCGAGGAGGAGGTGCGGCTCTACCTGGCCCTGCGGGAGGCCGCCCATCAGCGGCTCTTCGCGCATGTGCCGTGGCTGCGCTCGCATCTCTTCGGTGCCGTCGAGGGCTACGCCCGCGGCATCAAGGTCGACACGACCAAGCTGGAGGACGTGGTCGGGCAGATCGACCCGCAGCACCCCGAGGAGCTGCAGAACGCCCTGCAGCAGGGCATGTTCCAGCCCGAGGACACCCCGGAGCAGAAGGCCGCGCTGGCGCGTCTGGAGACCGCGCTGGCGCTCGTCGAGGGCTGGGTGGACGCGGTGGTGCACGCCGCCGCCAAGCCGCATCTGCCGTCGGCGGACAAGCTCCGCGAGACCCTGCGTCGCCGCCGGGCCAGCGGTGGCCCCGCCGAGCAGACGTTCTCCACGCTGATCGGCCTGCAGTTGCGTCCGCGCCGGCTGCGGGACGCCTCGCGGCTGTGGGCGTCGCTCACCGACGCCCGGGGCCTCGACGGCCGGGACAGCCTGTGGGAGCACCCGGACATGCTGCCGACGGCGGCCGACCTCGACGACCCGGACGGCTTCGTCCACCACGAGCAGATGGACTTCTCCGAGCTCGACAAGATGCTCGGCGAGGCCGCCGGCGGCGGGAAGACCGAACCGGGCGCCGCCCCCAAGGAGGGCGACGGTCCGGACGCCGCCCCCGGTGAGGGCAAGGGTGACGGCGACCGGTGAGCCTGCACGAGGACGCGGCGCGGGTGCTCAAGGAGTGGCCCGCGCCCTCGCTGGATCAGGAGCAGCTGCGGCTGGACTACCTCGACCACCTCGCCGCCCATCCGGACGGCATGTGGAAGCCCTGCAAGGACGGACACCTCACCGCGAGTGCGCTGGTGATCGACCCGGTGGGCGGCCGGGTGCTGCTCACGCTCCACCGCAAGCTGGAGATGTGGCTGCAGATGGGCGGCCACTGCGAGCCGGAGGACGCCTCGCTGGCGGACGCGGCGCTGCGTGAGGCGCGGGAGGAGTCCGGGATCGCCCGCGGACTGACCCTGCTGGCCGGCGGCCCCGTGCGACTGGACCGCCACCGGACGCCCTGCGCGGTGCATCTGGACGTCCAGTACGCGGCGCTGGCGCCCGAGGGCGCGGTGGCCGAGATCAGTGACGAGTCGCTGGACCTGCGGTGGTTCGGCTACGACGAGGTGCCGGCCGTGGCCGACACGTCGGTGGTGCGCCTGGTGGAGCGCACCCGCGCCCTGCTCTGACGGGCCGTCAAGGTCCGTCACGGCCGACGCCCGCCCCCTTTGGAGGGACGGGCGTCGGACCGGCGTGGCACGGGCGTCAGTTGGTGAAGATGTTGCCCTGGTTGGCGCCCCGGGCGCCCTGCTGGCCCATCCCGAACTGGGCGGCCAGGCCGGAGCCGATGACGGCGTTCTGCGGCGGCAGCAGCTCGCTGGGCTGGACCAGCGCGTACCCCTGCCCGAGGAAGCTCAGCTCCCAGCCCTCGCCGGTGTTGCCGCGCCGCCGCCAGACACCCGAGGAGTGCGTCTGCGCCTGCATCTGGACGCGCAGCGACGCGGACCAGGCGACCACCGCGTCGGCGTCGGCATTGACGTACTTGTCGGGCGTGACCTGCAGCATCAGCGGCTGGCCGGAGGTCATCAGGGCGACCTTGCCCTGTCCGGTGATGTTGAGCTGGTACTTGCCGGTGCCCGAGATGCCGTACTGGCTGTCGACCGAGACGACCTCCCAGTGGAGGCCGGAGTCCAGCGCCAGGACGTAGGCGCTGTCGACGGTCAGGCCGTCGTGGTCGACGTCGACGACGTGCACGTACTGGGCGAGGTTGGCCAGATAGACGGTGCCCTGCCCGGAGACCCGCATCAGGTCGAGGCCCTCGCCGGAGTAGGCGCGGGCCCGCTGCTGGCCGGGCGTGGTGTAGTTGACGTCGAATTCCAGCAGCCCCTGATAGGCGACCATGCTGCCCTTACGGGCGAGGACGTCGTCGTGGCCCGTCAGGGCGACCCGCAGCAGCTGGCTGTTCTGCAGGGCGTAGCGGTCCTGGGTCTGTGCCTCGGTGAAGGCGAAAAGCGGACTCTGCATGGCGTGTTCGGTCCTCCCCCTCAGCCCCGGGCCCGGAGCCGGTCGGTGCTGTCCTCGCTGGGCTGGACGACGACGAACCCCTGGCCGGAGAAGCCGAGTTGGTACGCCTCGCCGCTGCCGCGGCCGATCATCGAGGACGCCTTGAAGCTGCGCTTGCCCTTCATCTTCAGGTGGGTCGACCAGGCGACCAGGGCGTCCGGGTCGACGTAGGTCTCGTCCTCGCCGCGGCCGCAGTCGACGACGACCGGCGTGCCCCGGGAGGTCAGCGCGACCCAGCCGGTGCCGGAGATCCCGACGTTGAACAGGCCCTGGCCGGCGAACTTCGCCATGCCCTTGACGCGCTGCACGCCCCACTGGAGGCTCGCGTCGAAGGCCAGGAGATTGGTGCCGTTGACGGAGAGCGCATCGCCGTCGAGGTTGATGCAGACCACGTCGGCGCCGTAGTCGGCGAGGTAGAGCAGACCGTCGCCGGAGCACTTCATCAGGGGCGCGCCCTCGCCGGTGAGCCACTGGGAGGCCATCTGGCGGACGGCGGGCGGGTTGGGCTCGTACTGGACGAAGCCCTCGTAGGCGATCATCGAGCCGGTGCGGGCGAAGACGTCCTGGCCGCTCTGCATGGCGATCTTCACCATGGAGCTGCCGTGGTTCTCCATCCGGGCGGCGGGCGGGGTCGGGACGTGGCCCGACAGCTGCTGCTGGTTCATGACGTGCGGGCTCCCTCAGACCTCGTAGGGCTGGACGACGATGAAATTGCCGGGCGCACCGCGGAACTGGAGGTTCACGGTCTCACCGGAGTGCCCCGGATAGGCGTGCCGGCGCAGGCTCACCTGACTGGAGATGATCACCTGGGAGCCGGCGGACCAGGCCACGACGGCGTTGGCGTCGGCGAAGGTGGTCGGGGTGACCGGCAGCACGACGGGCGTTCCCTGGGTGGTGACGACGAGGGTGCCGGTGCCCTGGAACTGCATGGTGAACAGGGCGCCGCCGGGGATGCCGTGGCCCTCGATCCGGCGGACCTCGTACTGCAGCGACTCGTCGAAGGCGAGGACGGACTCGGCGGACACGCAGATCGCGTCGCCCTGCAGCTCGATGGGGTGGACATGGGCGCTGTTCTCCGCGAAGAACACCTGGCCCTGGCCGGTGCAGCGCATCAGCTGCATCTCCTGGCCGGTGGCGTTGCCGACGATCCGGCCGCGGAAGCCGGCGCCCTTGTAGCTGAAGTCGACCTTGCCCTGGTAGAGCACCATGCTGCCCTGGCGGGCGAGCACCGGCTGGCCGTCGACACCGAGGTCGGCGCGGATCAGCTTGCCGTTCTGCGGCGTCCAGCGCTGCCCGGTGGGGGCTTCCTTGTACTTCTCCAGTACGACGCCGAGGCCGGGGCCGCCGCCCTGGGGGACTGCGGGTGCCTGCCCGCCGCCGTACGGGGCGCCCGCAGGCTGCGCTCCCGGCTGGCCGTAGGGAGCGGGCTGCCCCGGGAACTGGTCCTGGCCGCCGTACGGGGGCGCCGGCGGGGCCGGCTGGCCGGGGAAGCCGGCGGACGGCGGCTGCGGCGGGCCGTACGGGTTCTGGCCGGGCGCCGGCTGGCCGTAGGGGGCGGGGGGCGGCGCGGGCACGCCGGGCGGCACTCCCGGTCCTGCGGGCCCGGCGAGCGGTGCGGCGATCGTGGGCGCGCTGTGGACCTGCGGCGTCGCGGGCTGTGGGGCCGCGGGCTGCGGGTTCGGCGGCGCGGGGGCCGGCTGCGGGGCGGGGGCTGCGCCCTGGGGCGGGCCGAAGGACGGCGCGGGCTGTTCGGGCACGGGGGCCGCGGCCGGTGCGCCGAAGGACGGCGCCGGGGTGGCGGGCCCGGACGGCGGGGCGAAGCCGGGCACCTCCTGCGCCGGCGCGGCCGCCCCGGCCTGCTGGGCCTCGGCCTCCTCGGCGACCTCGCCGCCGAAGTTCTTCAGCAGCGCCTCCAGCCCGCCGTCGAAGCCCTGGCCGACCGCGGCGAACCGCCACACGTCCTTGAGGTAGAAGTCGCCGAGCATGACGGCGCGTTCGGTGCTGAACTCGCTGCCCGTGAAGGAGTAGCGGGCGACCTCCTCGCCGCCGGCCACGATCCGGAGGTAGCCGGGGCCGATCTGGGAGACCTGGCCCGGGCCGTCGAGCGCGGCGGTGAACGACAACTTCCGGATGTGCGACGGGATCTTGTCGAGGGTGACCCGGAAGGACTCGTTGTCGCCGGCCTGCGCGCCGAGCAGCTGGATGGCCTCCTCGGGCGATTTCGGCTGGTTGAAGAAGACGAAGTACCGGTCGTCGGAGAGCCGTTCGTCGGCGTCCAGGCCGAAACAGCTGATGTCGAAGGTCAGGCCGGGACCGCCGATCTGCACGCCGACGTACAGGTCCGTCCCCGCCGTGAGATCACCGATCCTGGCCTTGTGGCCCCGCTGGAATTCCCTGGCCATACGTAACGCCCGTCCCCCGCTCCCGCAGTGAGTTCCTGGGCGGTCAAGGCTAACCGCTGGCGGTGACAGCGGGCGATGCCGGGGCACGCGCGGCTTCCGGCCCGTCCGGGCACGCTATTCCCGGCGGGCCGCGGGCAGATGGGGCAGCCGATCGGCCGCAACCACCCCTTCGAGATAGCCGCGGGCCCGTTCCGTACGGGGATAGGGCTCCAGCAGCCGCCAGAACTCCGGGCCGTGGCCGGGCACGAGCAGATGCGCGAGCTCGTGCAGCAGGACGTAGTCGATGACGTACTCCGGCATGCCCTGGAGGCGGTGCGACAGGCGGATGCTGCCCTCCGCCGGGGTGCACGATCCCCAGCGGGTGTTCTGGTTGGTCACCCAGCGCACCGACACCGGCCGGGCGCGGCCGCCGAGGAACTGCTCCGACAGCCGCCCGGCGCGCTCGGCCAGCTCCCCGTCGCCGAGCATCCGCTTGCTCTCCTGGGCGGCGAGCCTGTCCAGCATCACCGTCACCCAGCGCTGCTCCTCGGCCTCGGACATCCGGGCCGGGATCAGCACGACGGTGCGGTCGCCCTCGCGGTACGCGGAGACCGTCCGCCGCCGCCGTGAACTGCGGCGCACCTCGACGGCGCTGGTGCCCGAACTGCGGGCCTTCTGGGTCGGGGAAGCCCCGCGCGAGGCGTCAGCGGCGCGGCGCAGGGGCGTCTCCCCAAGGCCGTGGGCGGAAGGGTCGGCGGGCACGCGCCCGACGTTACCCGCTGGCCCGGCGGGAAGTCCCGACCCGCGGTCGGTTCGCCGCCGAACCACTCCATGGCGGGCACAGCTCGTATGACAAATCCTTCCCCGGCCTGTGGATAACTTCGGCCCCGATCCGCGACAGGGCGCATGCTGAAGGCCGGACGACGAAGGACGGGGGCGGATGACATGCATCCGATGCTCAAGCCCGCGCTGCGGCGCGGCTGGCGGGACAGGGAAACGGTGCGGTTCGGCGTGGCGCCGGCCCATGCGATGGTGCTGGGGCCGCTCGACACGGCCACCGGCAGCTTCCTCACCCTGATCGACGGCACCCGCACCATGCAGCAACTCATCGACGAGGCCGCGTTACTGGACCTGCCACCGGATCATGTGCGGGGAGTGGTCGGGCGCCTCGGCGCGGCCGGGCTGCTGGAGGCGCCCACCGCGGGCGGCCCGGCGGCCGATGCCGTACGCGCCGACCGGCCCGCCCATGAGCAGCTGCGGGCCGACCTGGCCTCCCTCTCGGTGCAGCACCGGGAGCCGGCCGGCGCCCTGGGGCGGATGGGGGCGCGTCGGGCGGTCCGGGCGCGGATCAAGGGGCTGGGGAAGGTGGGCGCGCTGGTGGCCGCGCAGCTCGCGGCCGCCGGCATCGGCCGGGTCGAGGTGTTCGACGGCGGCAAGGTCGCGCCGTGGGACGTGACACCCGGCGGCCTTACCGCCGAGCGGATCGGTGAACCGCGCAAGGAGGCCGCGGAGCGGCTGGTCCACCACGCCTCCCCCTGGAGCCGCCGCCAGCGGCCCGCGGGGGTGCCGGTCAGCGAATCCGGCGAACCCGGTCTGTCGCTGGTGGTGCTCGCCCCGCGCGACGGGCTCGGCGCCTACGCCCCCGACCCCGTACTGTCCGAGCCGCTGCTGAGCGCCGGCATCCCGCACCTTTACGCCGGCGTGATCGAGGGCACGGGTGTGGTGGGCCCGCTGGTGCTGCCCGGCGGCACGGCCTGCGCCCGCTGCGACGAACTGCGCCGCACGGACGCGGAACCGGCCTGGCCGCGGCTGCTGGCCCAGTGGCGGTCGGGCCGTGCCGCCCCCGCGGTGCCGGCCTGCGACACCGCGCTGGCCACCACGGTCGCGGGCCTCGCCGCCGTCCAGGCGCTGGCGTTCCTCGACGGGGAACTCCCGCCGTGCACGGGGGCGCGGATGGAGCTGGCGCTGCCGTGTGCGGGCGTGCGCACGGTGCGGATCGAGCCGCATCCGGAGTGCGGCTGCGGGGCCGCCGCTTCGCTGTGTGCGGCAGGCGCCTCGGATCCTCGGCCATGACACGCCACAATGACGGGGTAACCCCGGTTGGGGGACAGTGTGAGTTGGAGGGGCGCATGTCTGATCTTCCCCGCAAGGCGGTCACCCGCACCGCCAAGCTGGCCGCGCTGCCACTGGGGTTCGCCGGCCGCGCCACCTGGGGCCTGGGCAAACGGATCGGCGGCAGATCCGCCGAGATCGTCGGCCGGGAGCTCCAACAGCGCACCGCGGAACAGCTCTTCAAGGTCCTCGGTGAGCTGAAGGGCGGGGCGATGAAGTTCGGGCAGGCCCTGTCCGTGTTCGAGTCGGCCCTCCCCGAGGAGATCGCCGGCCCGTACCGCGCCGCCCTGACGAAGCTTCAGGAAGCGGCCCCGCCGATGCCGACGAGCACGGTCCACGCCGTACTGGCGGAACGGCTCGGCGAGGACTGGCGCGAGCTGTTCGAGGAGTTCGAGGACAAACCCGCCGCGGCGGCCTCCATCGGCCAGGTGCACCGCGCGGTCTGGCACGACGGCCGCGAGGTGGCCGTCAAGGTGCAGTACCCCGGCGCCGGAAAAGCGCTGCTGTCGGACCTGGCGCAGCTGAGCCGGTTCGCCCGGCTGCTGGGCCCGCTCGTGCCCGGTATGGACATCAAGCCCCTGATCAGCGAGTTGCGCGACCGGGTCTCCGAGGAGCTGGACTACTCCCTGGAGGCGGACGCCCAGCGGGCCCATGCCGAGGAGTTCGCCGACGATCCGGACGTGTTCGTGCCGGCCGTGGTGCACCAGCGCGACCAAGTGCTGGTGACGGAGTGGATGGACGGCGTGCCGCTGTCCGAGGTGATCGCGGACGGCACGGACGAGCAGCGGGACCGCGCCGGCCAGTTGCTGGCCCGCTTCCTGTTCTCCGGCCCGGCCCGCACCGGACTTCTGCACGCCGACCCGCACCCGGGCAACTTCCGGCTGCTGGCCGGCGACTCCCCCGACTCCCCAGCCGAGGAATGGCGGCTGGGCGTACTGGACTTCGGCACCGTCGACCGACTGCCCGACGGACTGCCGGCCACGATCGGCGCGTCGCTGCGGATGACCCTGGACGGCGAGGCGGACGCGGTCTACCAGCTGCTGTGCGAGGAGGGCTTCGTCAAGGAGTCCATCGAGCTGGACCCCGACGCGGTGCTGGAGTATCTGCTGCCGATCATCGAGCCCGCGCAGGTCGACGCGTTCACCTTCACCCGCAGCTGGATGCGCCAGCAGGCCGCCCGGGTCGGCGATCCGCGCTCCCCCGCCTACCAGTTGGGCAAGCAGCTCAACCTGCCGCCCGCGTACCTGCTGATCCACCGTGTGACCTTGAGCACCATCGGCGTGCTGTGCCAGCTCGGCGCGACCGTACGGCTGCGGGACGAGCTGGAGGCATGGATGCCCGGCTTCGTCCCCGAGCACGAGCCCGCCGGCCGCGACCTCACCGGCAACGACCACGGCCCGGACGAGGACCCGGACGGCCCCGGTACGGGCATCGACGAGGAGGCCGCCCAAGAGACCACCGCCTGAGCTCCCGCCTGCCGTACCTCACCACCAGCTGGAATCCAGGCGTCCCTCGATGGCCCGGATGTTCTCCCGGGCACAGCGGTCGCAGAAGTAACGGCGCTCGCCGTTCTCGACGGAGCAGGTCCAGGTCGGCGGTGTGCCCTCGGCGACGGCGCCGCAGCCGGCACACACCGTCGTCCCGTCGGCCAACTGCGCCTCATGATGCGTCCTCTGGTTCACCATCCGACGATATCCCCGTCAACCCGGTGAACCGGGGCGCAACGCACCACGGGGCCCGCCCTGTCGGACGGACCCCGTGGAAGGTGGTGTCAGCGCCGCCCAATGCCGGGGGCACGGACCGCCCACCGCCCTACTGCATCACGGCCATGGCCAGCGCCCGGCGGGCACGGAGCGACGCCCGCTCGGCACGCCGCTGCATCCGCCGCGCGGCGGCGAGCCGGTGCCCCCTGCGTTCGGACTCGGCCTCCCGCAGGCGTTCATGCATATGCGCACGAGCCAGGGCTTCTGGGATGAGTTGCATGGCGAAGTTCCTGTTCTGACGCGACTCGATCGCGTCGGCGTTCACGGGGACGGGCGTGTCGGTGAAGGTCGGGTTCATCGTGAGGTCCTGCTTCTTGGGATCCCGTGTGAGGGGACGGTCGATCGTTCCTGCGCCGGTGGTGTTCATGCCGCAACCGGGTTCTTGCGCGGACGGCCACGCGGACGCTTCCGCGGCACGACAACGCCCTGGACGAAGAGCTCGCCACCCCAGACACCCCAGGGCTCACGGCGGTCCTTGGCGCCGGCGAGGCAGGCCTCCCGCACCGGACAGGACTGGCACAGCGTCTTGGCGTACTCGACGTCGGCCGGGGACTCCGCGAAGAAGACCTCCGGGTCGTAGGTACGGCACGGCACGGCGGCGCCGAGGCGGTCGATCTCGTCGTCGAGCTCGGTGAGGGGCAGCAAGGAGTTCTCCTGGGGGTCGGGCGGAGGGATCAGGTCGGTGGCTACGGACGGGGTGTGCGTCTTGAGTTGCACGGTGTGTGTTCCTCGTCTGTTGTGGCCCGCTGGTGGCGGGCATGTGGGGCAAACAAAAGGGCCGCGGATCCCGGTGTGGGTTCCGCGGCCCTGGAAGGTGCCGACCTGATCTGCCGATCAGGCTGGATCTCTCCAGGGTTCGAGGCCGCGGTAGGCCCACATCTCATGCTGCTTCTGGTACTGCTCCCGGGATTCGGCACCGTTGGCCGCCGCCGCGAAGGCAAAGGCATTCGCCTCGGCCGCCACTGCCACTGCCGCAGGTGCCCCGGTCGGTCGCGCGGTGCGCTCACTGCGCGTCAGCACAGCGAGGGACTCGGGGCGCGCGACCTCGGTACCGGAAAGGCGGCCGAAGCCGGACAGACCGGTGCCACGGAGCGAGGAGCCGAGCGTGCAGGTGGCGACGACCGAGCGATCGGTCATTTTGTTCGTCTCGATGAAGCTGATCACTGGGCTCGCCTCCTCTCGGCGTCTCGGTGGAACGGAAAAACCCGTTCCAGGGTGTTCAAGTACAGCACGGATCCATCGGATCTCGGAAGTTCCGTTGTCTCCGTTGCTCACGCAGGCTATGGGGCTGCGCTCCGCGCGCGCAAACTATTTTTCCGACGAGTTTTCCGCGCCGCCTCCGGACCCCTCGCCCGAGGTTCCCGTGAGCTCCTCGCCGGCGCAGATTGCCAGCACGTCGCTGCCGTACCGGTCGAACTTGCGCCGCCCCACACCTGAGATGACCGCAAGCTCCGATTCGGTTCCCGGCACCGCCTCGGCGATGGCCATCAGCGTCTTGTCCGTGAAGATGCAGTAGGCCGGCTGCCGGGACCGGGAAGCCTGCTCCGCCCGCCACGCGTGCAGCCGCTCGTACAGCGCCTCGTCCAGCTCCGACGGGCAGTCCTCACACCGCATCAGCTTCATCTCGCCGGCATCCGTCAGCGTGCGGTTGCACACCCGGCACCGGGCCGGACGACGGTGCCGGGGACGCTGCGGCGCCGCGGCCGCCGCCCCACCACGCTCCACACCGCGCAGCACCGCGCCCTGCGTACGACGCCCGCCCACCGCCCCGGAGCCCGGCCGCAGCCCGGTCAGAAAGCGGCTGGCACTGCGGGACACCCGGCCGCCCGGGGACCGCGCCAGCGACCACGACAGCGCCAGATGACACCGCGCACGGGTGACGCCCACATAGAGCAGCCGGCGTTCCTCCTCTATCTGCTCGTCCGTCCGGGCGTACGTGATCGGCATCATGCCCTCGGTCAGCCCCACCAGGAACACGGCGTCCCACTCCAGACCCTTCGCGGCATGCAGCGAGGCCAGCGTCACCCCCTCGACCGTCGGCGCGTGCTGCGCGTTGGCCCGCTCGTCCAGCTCGGCGACGAAATCCGCCAGCGAGGCCCCGGGCCGCGCACGGGCGAACTCCTCGGCGAGCCGCACCAGGGCGGCCAGCGACTCCCAGCGGTCCCGCGCCGCCCCCGAACCGGCCGGCGGTTCGCCCGTCCAGCCCATGTCGCTGAGCACCGCCCGCACCTCCGAGGGCAGGTCCGACGCATCGTCGAGCAGCGTGTCGTTGGCCCCGAAACGGGCGGCGCCGCGCAGTTTGATCCCGGCCTCGCGCACCTCCGGCCGCTCGAAGAACCGCTCGGCCCCCCGCAGCTGGTACGGCACACCGACATCGGCCAGCGCCTGCTCGTAGACCTCCGACTGGGCGTTGACCCGGAAGAGCACCGCGATCTCACTGGCCGGCACCCCCGACGCGATCAGGTCCCGGATCCGGCGGGCGGTGCCCTCGGCCTCCGCGGGCTCGTCGGCGTACTCCGTGTAGACCGGCTCCGGGCCGGACTCGCGCTGCGAGACCAGCTCCAAGCGGTGCTCGGCCGCGCGCCCCTTGGCCTGCGAGAGCAGACCGTTGGCCAGGTGCACCACCTGCGGGGTGGAGCGGTAGTCGCGGACCAGCCGGACGACGGTGGCGTGCGGATGGCGGGTGCGGAAGTTCAGGAGGTAATCGGGGGTGGCGCCGGTGAAGCTGTAGATCGTCTGGCTGGCGTCACCGACCACGCACAGACTGTCCCGGTCCCCCAGCCACAGATCCAGCAGCCGCTGCTGGAGCGGGCTGACGTCCTGATACTCGTCGACGACGAAGTGCTGGTACTGGGCACGGACCTGCTCGGCGATGTCGTGCCGGTCCTGCAGCACGCCGACCGTGAGCAACAGCACATCCTCGAAGTCGATGGCACCCCGGTCGCGCTTGAGCTGCTCGTAGGTGGCGTAGATCTGCCCCGTCTCGGCCGGGTCGCGCGGCGCCTCCCGGCCCGCCTTGACGACCGCGGCCGGATAGTCCGCCGGCACGGTCTGGGTGACCTTGGACCACTCGATCTCGGCCGTGACATCGCGCAGCTCATTGCGGTCCAGCCGGACCCGGCAGCGCGCACCCGCCTCGGCGACGAGCTGCGCCTTCCGCTCCAGCAGCCGCGGCAGCTCGCCGCCCACCGCCTTCGGCCAGAAGAACTGCAGCTGGCGCAGCGCCGCGGAGTGGAACGTCCGGGCCTGGACCCCGCCCGCCCCGAGCTGCCGCAGCCGGCCGCGCATCTCGCCGGCCGCGCGCGCGGTGAACGTGACGGCGAGCACACTCGCGGGCTGCAGGATCCCGGCCCGCACCCCGTACGCGATCCGGTGGGTGATCGCCCGCGTCTTGCCCGTCCCGGCACCGGCCAGCACGCACACCGGACCGTGCAGCGCCGTCGCTACCTCCCGCTGCTCGGGGTCGAGCCCGTCCAGCACCCCGTCGGCCGAGTCCGGGGCCGACGGGAAGAGAGAGGAGTCCGTTGCTGCTGTCACCCCGCCATGCTGCCAGGTCCACGGTGACGGCTGGGAAGCCTGTCCACAGCCCCGCCCCTGCGGTCGTACCCGTCACAGGCTCTGTGGACAGCCGGCGACGCGTGCGGACGATGAGTGCTTTGCTTGATCCAACGGCCGAACCGAGCAGGCGCGGGGAGGGCGGGGCGGGGCCGCCGGAGCTGGGGCTGGGGTGTGGATTGCTGGGGGTGGGGTGCTGGGTTCTGGGTGCCGGGTGCTGGGGGGTGAGGTAGTAGCGGGGTGTGGGCGCGGCTGGGGGGGAGGGGAGGGGGGGTGGGGGCGGCCCCCCGAAGGGGGCCCGGCGAAGTCTCCGTGGTTGCCGCCACCCCATGCCTTGTGATCCATCGCCGCCGCGCAAGAACTGCTCCGGGGAGGGGAGGGACGGGCGGGAAGGAGGGCCGGGGGGCCGACCCCGGCGGGGCCCCGCTGAAGTCTCCGGGAATTGCCCGACCGTCCCGTGCGTTGTGTCCGATGGCCGCGCCGAGTGGGCGGTACGAGAGACACGACTGACGAAGGAGCGCGGGGCGCATGGCGGGCACTGTGACGATGTACAGCACGACCTGGTGCGGTTACTGCCGTCGGCTGAAGAGCCAGATGGACCGTGAGGGAATCGCGTACACCGAGATCAACATCGAGCAGGACCCGGAGTCCGCGGCGTTCGTGGAGAAGGCCAACGGCGGCAACCAGACGGTGCCGACTGTGCTCTTTGCCGACGGGACGACGCTGACCAACCCCTCCCTGGCGCAGGTCAAGCAGAAGGTGGGCGTCGCCTGAGACAGGCCACCTACCGGCCGCGCCTGATGCAGGACGCCTACCGGTCGCGTGCGGGTCGCCTGCGGCCCGCACCTCGGGTCCCGTGAGGGCCTGCCCCCCCAGTGAGGGCCTGCCCCATAAAGGCCTGCCCCGCGGGGGCCTGCCCCATAAGGGCCTGCCTCGTGGGGGGCCTGCCCCATACGTGTATTGCTGAGGGCCGCCGGTCCGTTCCGTCGCGCAGTGACGGGACGGGGCGGCGGCCCTTTCCTGTGCGTGGGAGGCGTGCCTCGCTCGGCTCAGCCCGTCACGGCTTGGGCAGCGGCTTGCCGTACCAGAGCTCGATCAGGCGGGCGGCGATGGAGATGCCGTAGGGCGGCAGGACCTCGCCGGATTCGAAGGCGGCACGGAGGTCCTCGCGGGAGAACCAGCGGGCTTCTTCGATCTCCTCTCCGTCCACCTGGATCTCGGACGAGGTGGCGCGGGCCATGAAGCCCAGCATCAGGCTGGAGGGGAAGGGCCAGGGCTGGCTGGCGACGTATTCGACGTCGCCGACGACGACGCCGGCCTCCTCGTAGACCTCGCGGGCCACGGACTGCTCGACGGACTCGCCCGGCTCGACGAAGCCGGCGAGGGTGGAGAAGCGGCCCTCGGGCCAGTGGACCTGGCGGCCGAGCAGGGCGCGGTCGTCCTCGTCGGTGACGAGCATGATCACGGCCGGGTCGGTACGGGGGTAGTGCTCGGCGCCGCAGGCCGGGCAGCGGCGGATGTGGCCGGCGGCCGCGATCACCGTGCGTTCGCCGCAGCGGGAGCAGAAGCGGTGCAGCCGCTGCCAGTTCTCCAGGGCGACGGCGTGGACGAGCAGGCCGGCGTCCCGGGGTGAGAGGAGCAGGCCCGCCTCGCGCAGGCCGGCCGGGCGCGCGGACTGGTCGATGCGGCCGGGGAGGGTGTCCTTCTGGAGGGCGAAGTAGCTGATGCCCTCGTCGTCGGTGCCGAGGTAGTAGCGGTGGGCCTCGGTCAGCGGCGCCTCGAAGGACGGCGTCATGATCAGTTCGGTGCGGCCGTCGGGGGTGTCGTCGATCAGTGCCTGGCCGCCGGACACCACGAAGACGCGCGTCGTCGGGTGGCTCCAGGCCGCCGCCAGCCATGCCTCGTCGAGACGGTGGTGGGCGGAGCGGTCGATGCCGCTCGGCGCGCTGAACGTGATCGGCCGGTCGGCGGTGTGGTCGGTCCAGGTGGTCACTGCTGTTTCCAACTCCCCCTGTGGCGTGGGTGATTGCTGCGTACGGGCGCGGAACGGGACGGCGGGCGCGGTGCGGTCAGGTCCGCTGCCAGTTCTCCGCCAGGTCGCCCCACAGGTGGGCGGCGGTTTCGACGCCCTTCATCAGCAGGTCGAGTTCGACCTTTTCGTTCGGTGCGTGCCAGCCGTCGGAGGGGACGGAGATGCCGAGGAAGAGGACCGGGACGCCGAGGACGTCCTGGAGGTCGGCGGCCGGGCCGGAGCCGCCCTCGCGGGTGAAGCGGATCTTCTGGCCGAAGGCGCGTCCCATGGCGCGGACGACGGACTGGAGCGCGGGGTGGTCGAGCGGGGTGAGGCAGGGGCGGGTGGCGCCCCAGAAGGTGATCGTGTGCCGGATGCCGGGCGGGAGCTGTGCGGCGACCCAGTCGCGTACGGCCTGCTGGACGGCGGCCGGGTCCTGGCCGGCGACCAGCCGGAAGGAGAGCTTCAGCTGGGCGGTGGACGGCACGATGGTCTTGCCGCCGGGGCCCTGGTAGCCGCCGCCGATGCCGTTGACCTCGGCGGTGGGGCGGGCCCAGAGGCGCTCCAGGGTGGTGGTGCCGGCCTCGCCGAGGGTGGCGTGGGAGTGTGCGGTGCGCAGCCACTCCTCCTCGTCGAAGGGCAGCTCGGCGAAGAGTTGCCGTTCGCGGTCGGTGAGTTCGATCACGCCGTCGTAGAAGCCGGGGACGGCGACCCGGCGGTCGGCGTCGTGGAGTGCGGCGGCCAGCCGGGCGGCCTCGGTGGCGGGGTTGGGCACCGCGCCACCGAAGGATCCGGAGTGGATGTCCTGGTCGGGGCCGTACAGATCGATCTGACAGTCCGTCAGTCCGCGCATGCCGGTGCAGACGGTGGGGGTGTCCCTGGACCACATGCCGGTGTCGGAGACGATCACGGCGTCGCAGGCGAGGCGGTCGGCGTGCTTCTCGATCAGGGCGGGGAAGTTCGGGGAGCCGGACTCCTCCTCACCCTCGATGAGCAGTTTGAGGTTGACGGCGGGGGCGGTGCGGCCGGTGGCGGCGAGGTGGGCGCGGACGCCGAGGGTGTGGAAGAACACCTGGCCCTTGTCGTCGGCGGCGCCGCGGGCGTAGAGCCTGCCGTCGAGGATCTGCGGCTCGAAGGGGTCGGTGTGCCAGCCGTCCTCGCGGGCGGCGGGCTGCACGTCGTGGTGGCCGTAGACGAGCACGGTGGGCGCGGACGGGTCGCCGGAGGGCCATTCGGCGAAGACGGCGGGCAGGCCGTCGCCCTCGGTCTCCCAGATCTCGGTGGTCGGGAAGCCGGTGTCGGTGAGCTTGGCGGCGAGCCATTCGGCGCTGCGGCGTACGTCGGGGGCGCGGTCCGGGTCGGCGGACACGGAGGGGATGCGCAGCCACTCGGCGAGGTCGCCGAGGAAGGCGTCGCGGTGGCTGTCGAGGTACGCGCGGACGGCGCTGTCCGGGGTGGTGCTCATACGACCGAGCCTATCGGCCTTCCGGGGGAGGCCGGTCGTCGGTCTCGCCCAGCAGGATGCGTTCGAGTCCGGCGCGGCCGGGGAGGCGGGTGGGCCGGACGAGCTCGCCGGTGCGGACGTAGAGGAAGGCGGCGCCGACGGCGGACGGGGGCAGGCCGTGCCGTTCGGCCCAGGCGAGGCGGTAGATGGCGAGCTGGAGGGGGTCGGCGGTCTGGGTGCGGCCGGTCTTCCAGTCGATGATCTCGTAGCGGTCGCCGTCGGGGCCGCGCTCCTTGTAGACGGCGTCGATCCGGCCGCGGATCACCCGTCCGGCGAGGATCAGCTGGAACGGCGCCTCGACGCGGTGGGGGGTGCGGTGGGCGTAGGGGGTACGGGCGAACGCCTCCTTGAGGGTTTCCAGGTCGTGTTCGTCGGTGATCCGGTCGGCGGCGGGGTCGTCGGCGCCCGGCAGTTCGTCGGGGCCGAGCAGCGGGAGGGCCAGCTCTTCGAAGCGGGACTCGACCCAGGCGTGGAAGCGGGTGCCGCGGCGGGCACCGGGCTGGGGCGGGCGCGGCATGGGGCGGGCCAGCTCGCGGGCGAAGCCGTCCGGGTCGGCGGCGAGGCGGAGCAGCTGGGTGGCGCTGAGTGCGGCGGGCAGCGGGACCTCGCGGACGGTGGCGCGGGAGCGGCGCAGCTCGCCGGCGAGCGCCTCCAGGTCGCGGTCCCAGGAAGCGAGGATGCGGCGCTCCTCGGGGAGCAGCGGGTCCGGGCCGGTGCCGGCGATACGGGGCCGCGGGATCGCGACGGGCGCACCGGGTGCGCCGGGTGCATCGTCGTACGGGCCCGCCTCCGGATGCCGGCCATCCGGGGGCGCGCCCGCGTCCGGCTCCTCGAACGGCTCGCCTTCCCCGTACGGGTCCCCTTCCCCGTACGGGCCCCCTTCCCCGTACGGGTCCCCTTCCCCGAACGGCTCGCCTTCGCCGTACGGGGCCCCGTCCTCGAAGGGGTCCGCCTCGGGCCGGCCGTACGCGTACGCCTCGTCGTCCTCCGGGATGCCGTACGGGTCGGCCTCCCACTCCTCCTCCGGCGGGGCCGGCGGCCACTCCGGGTCGTACGCGGGAGAGGGCGCGCTGACGGAGGCGGAGGCGGAGGCGGACGAAGAGACGGTGGAAGAGGAAGCGGAAGGCGTGGTGGCGGGCGGCCGGGCGGTCTGGTGGCGGGTCAGGTGGGCGCGGACCGCGGCCGCTGCGGTGCGGCGGCGGGCCAGGGCGGCGGGGTCGAGCGGGAGGGGCCAGGCCTGTTCGGCGGCGGCCTCGGCGAGGGTGGGGTTCTCGGCGCCCTCCTCGGGCGGGTCGGCCCAGTGCTCGATCTCGCCGTGGCCGGCCTCGCAGTGCTCGCGCAGCGCGTCCAGGAAGGCGGACGGGCCGCGCGGCCGCTTCTGGTGGGGGCCCCACCAGTGGCCGGAGCCGAGCAGCAGGGAGCGGGGGCGGGTGAAGGTGACGTAGCCGAGGCGGAGTTCCTCGGTCTGCTGGTGGTGCTTCATCGCCTCCTTGAAGTCCTTGATGCCGCGGGCGGCCCATTCCTCGACGTCGGGGAGGGTGGCGGCGTCGCCGCGGAGGGCGTGCGGCAGGACCTTGGCGCGGCTGGTCCAGGACTCGCGGGACTGTTCGCTGGGGAACTGCTTGGCGACGAGGCCGGGGACGGCGACGACGTCCCATTCGAGGCCCTTGGACTTGTGGGCGGTGAGCACCTTGACGGTGTTGTCGCCGCCGGGGAGGGAGCTGTCGAGGCCCTTCTCGTACTGGACGGCGGTACGCAGGAAGCCGAGGAAGGCGAGCAGGGTGGCTTCGCCGTCGAGGGATTCGCCGCCCTGTTTGGCGGCGAATCCGGCGGCGATGTCGAGGAAGGTGCCGAGGGTTTCGCGGCGGCGGGCGGCGAGGGCGTGCGGGGACGCGGAGAGCTCGACTTCGAGGCCGGTGGTGGCGAGCACCCGGTGGAGCACGTCCATGAGCGGGTCGGCCAGGGAGCGCCGGAGGTCGCGGAGCTCCGTGGCGAGGTGGGCGAAGCGCACCCGCGCCTCGGGGGAGAACGGCAGGCCGTCGTCGGGGCCGTCGGCCTCCAGGAAGGTGTCGAGGGCGTCGGCGAGGGAGAGGGTCTCGGCGGGGTCGGTGCCTTCGACGGCTTCGGCGAGGCGTTGTGCGGGGTCGTCGGACGGTGCGCCGTGGTGGACGAGGGTGCGGGCGCGGCGGCCGAGGAGGGCGAGGTCGCGGGGGCCGATCCGCCAGCGGGGGCCGATCAGGAGGCGGACGAGTGAGGCGTTGGCGGTCGGGTCCTGGAGCACTTCGCAGACGGCGACGAGGTCGGCGATCTCGGGGAGGTGCAGGAGTCCGGAGAGGCCGACGACCTCGACGGGGATGTCGCGGGCGACGAGTTCGCCCTGGATGTGGGCGAAGTCCCCGGCGGTGCGGCACAGGACGGCGATCTCGCCGGGCGGGGTGCCGGTGCGGACGAGGTGGGCGAGGGAGTCGGCGAGCCAGCGGAGTTCTTCGGCGTGGGTGGGCAGCAGGGCGCAGCGGACGGTGCCGTCGCGTTCGGCGCCGGGGGCGGGGCGGAGCGCTTCGACGCCTTCGTGCATGCGGCGGAGCGGGGCGGCGAGGCCGTTGGCGAGGTCGAGGAGGCGGCCGCCGCTGCGGCGGTTCTCGCTGAGCGCGTACCGGCGGGCGGGGGTGCCGTCCGCGAAGGGGAAGTGGGCGGGGAAGTCGTCGAGGTTGGCGACGGAGGCGCCGCGCCAGCCGTAGATGGCCTGGCAGGGGTCGCCGACGGCGGTGACGGCGTGCCCGGTGGGCGTGCCGTTCGCGGCGCCGAAGAGGCCGGAGAGCAGCAGCCGCTGGGCGACGGAGGTGTCCTGGTACTCGTCGAGCAGGACGACCCGGAATTCGTCGCGCAGGATCCGGCCCACCTCGGGGCGGGTGGTGGCGAGGGTGGCGGAGTGGGCGATCTGATCGCCGAAGTCGAGCAGGTCGCGGCGGCGCTTCTCGCTGCGGTAGGCGGCGACGAGGTCGAGGAGCTCCAGGCGGGCGCGGGCGGTCTCGGGGACCTTGCGCAGATCGGCGTTGCTGAGCTTGACCCCGTCGAGGGCGGCGAGCAGGCCGGTGTCGTACGCGCGGAGCTCGGCCGGGTCCACGAGGTGCTCGGCGAGCTCGGCGTCCAGGGCGAGGAGGTCCTCCACGAGGGTGGGCAGGGAGGTGGTGAGCGCCGGGTAGGGCCCGGGGGCGGTGCGCAGGGTACGGGCGGCGAGCTGGAAGCGGGTGGCGTCGGCGAGCAGCCGGGCGCTGGGTTCCAGGCCGATGCGCAGGCCGTGGTCCTTGAGGAGCTGGCCGGCGAAGGCGTGGTAGGTGGAGATGCGGGGTTCGCCGACGACGGCCTCGGCGCTGACCGGCACGGGCTCCGGGTCGGTCACCCCGGCCCTGACGAGAGCGGCGCGGACCCGCTCGGCCAGCTCACCGGCGGCCTTGTTGGTGAAGGTCAGCCCGAGGACCTGCTCGGGGGCGACCTGCCCGGTGCCGACCAGCCACACCACCCGCGCAGCCATCACCGTGGTCTTGCCGGACCCGGCCCCGGCCACGATGACCTGCGGCGCGGGCGGCGCGGTGATGCACGCCGTCTGCTCCGGGGTGAACGGAATCCCGAGCAGCTCCTTGAGCTGCTCGGGGTCGGTGATACGTGGTGCCACGGTTAGACGGTATCCGCCCGCACTGACAATCCGCTGGGCTTGGCTGCTCCCCCACGTACCCGGCCGTCCGCCGCGGGGCGTGATCGCCGTGGCGCTGTGCGGTGCCCCGTACGTACCTGTCTGCGGCGCCGCGGGGCGGCCGCGTACGTGCGGGGTCATTCCACGACGTGGCGTCCCTCCGGCCGTGCGCTGCAGGACGCGCGGAAGGCGCAATGCGTACAGTGCGTGCCCGTGGCCGGCGTGAAGCGTTCCTCCAGGACGCGGCCGGCGGCGGTGGCGAGGAGGTCGCCGACCCAGTCGCCGTCCGGCGGTGGCTGGGTCTGTACGGCGGGCAGCGCGTCGCCGCCCTCCTTGTGGGGGGCGCCGATGCGCAGGTGGACCAGTTCGGCGCCGCCCGGTTCGGGGGTGCGGCCGTCGAAGGCCTCGTCGACCGCGCCTTCGCGGACGGCGAGCTGGTAGACGGCGAGCTGCGGGTGGCGGGCGACCTCGGGCCCGGTCGGTTTCTGCTTGCCGGTCTTGAAGTCGACGACGTAGGCCCTGCCCTGTTCGTCCTTGGCGACGTGGTCCATGCTGCCGCGGATGCGGACCTCGTAGGTGCCGGCCCGGAGGGTGACGTCGAAGGGGTGCTCGGTGGCGACGGTGTCGCGGCCGAGGGTGTCGCGTTCCATGACGTGCCAGCGCAGGAAGCGTTCGAGGGCGGCGCGGGCCTGGTCCTTTTCCTGTCGGGACTTCCAGGGGGCGTCGAAGGCGAGCGCGTCCCATACGGAGTCCAGGCGTTCCATGAGGACGGTGAGGTCGGCGGGGGTGCGTCCGGAGGCGACCTCGTCGGCGAGGACGTGGACGACGTTGCCGAAGCCCTGGGCGGCGGTGGCGGGGCTGTCCGCCTTGACCTCGCGGCCGAGGAACCACTGGAGGGCGCACGTATTGGCGAGCTGGTCGAGGGCGCTGCCGGAGAGGACGACGGGGTGGTCGCGGTCGCGCAGCGGGACCCGGCTGTGGGTGGGGTCGTTCATACCCCACCAGGTGTCGGGGTGGGCGGCGGGCACCAGGGGGCGGTGGTCGTCGTCGTGCAGCGCGGCGAGCCGGGCGAGCCGCTGGGCGGCGGCGTCGCGCAGGGCGGGGCTCGCCGAGGGGTCGACGGTGGTGGCGCGGAGTTCGGCGACCAGCGCGGCGACCGAGAGGGGGCGGCGGGGGCGGCCGGTGACGTCCTGGGGGGTGACGCCGAGTTCGGTGAGGAACCGGGAGGGCTGGTCGCCGTCGTCGGCGGCGGCCTTGACGGCGGTGACGACGAGGCGGTCGCGGGCGCGGGTGGCGGCCACGTAGAACAGCCGGCGTTCCTCGGCGAGCAGGGCGCCCGGGGTGAGGGGTTCGGCCAGGCCGTCGCGGCCGATCCGGTCGGCTTCCAGGAGGGAGCCGCGGCGGCGCAGGTCGGGCCAGAGTCCTTCCTGGACGCCGGCGACGACGACCAGCCGCCATTCCAGGCCCTTGGCGCGGTGGGCGGTCATCAGCCGGACGGCGTCGGGGCGGACGGTGCGGCGGGTGAGGGTGTCGGCGGCGATGTCCTGGGCGTCGAGTTCCTCCAGGAAGTTGAGGGCGCCGCGGCCGCCGGTGCGTTCCTCGGCGCGGGCGGCGGTCTCGAAGAGGGCGACGACGGCGTCGAGGTCGCGGTCGGCGTTGCGGCCGGCGGCGCCGCCGCGCCGGGCGGCGCGTTCCAGGCGCTGCGGCCAAGGGGTGCCGTCCCACAGTTCCCACAGGGCCTGTTCGGCGGTGCCGCCGCCGGCGAGGAGTTCGCGGGCCTTGCGCAGCAGCAGGCCGAGCCGCTGGGCGCCGCGGGCGTAGCCGGGGTCGTGGGCGACCAGGCGCTGGGGTTCGGCGAGGGCCCGGGCGATCAGTTCGTCGGAGGGCGGCGGCAGGGCCGCGCCGGCGGCGCGTTCCTCCTCGCGCAGGGCGCGGCCCAGGCGGCGCAGGTCGGCGGAGTCCATGCCGCCCAGGGGGGAGGCGAGCAGGTCGAGGGCGGTCTCGGCGTCGAGCCGGCCCGGGGCGGTGGCGTCCGCGGTGTCCGGTTCCGGGCCGAGGGCGGCGCGGGCGGCGGCGCGGAGGGCGGTGAGCAGGGGGGCGACGGCGGGTTCGTGGCGCAGCGGGAGTTCGTCGCCGTCGATGTCGAGGGGGACGCCGGCGGAGGTGAGGGCGCGGCGGACGGCGGGGATGGAGCGCCCGCCGGCGCGGACGAGGACGGCCATGTCGCGCCAGGGCACGCCGTCCTCCAGGTGGGCGCGGCGCAGGATGTCGGCGACGTGGTCCAGTTCGGCGCCGGGGGTGGGGTAGGTGTACGCCTCGACGCGGCCGCCGTCCCGTACGGGCGTGGGTTCGCGGTGGGCGCGGACCTTGGCGGCGGGGAGGCGGGTGAGCGGCATCCGGTGGGTGAGCTGGCGGGTGGCGGCGAGCAGGGCGGCGCCGGAGCGGCGGGAGGTGCCGAGGACGGCGACGGGGGCGGGGGTGCCGTCGCCGCGGCGGAAGGTGTCGGGGAAGTCGAGGATGCCGTTGACGTCCGAGCCGCGGAAGGCGTAGATCGACTGGTCGGGGTCTCCGAAGGCGACGAGGGTGCGGCCGGGGGTGCCGGGGGCGGCGGCCGCGCCGTGGTTGCCGGCGAGCGCGCGGAGCAGCCGTACCTGGGCGGCGTCGGTGTCCTGGTACTCGTCGACGTAGACGGCGTCGTAGGCGGCGCCCAGTTCGGCGGCGACGTCGGGGCGTTCGGCCAGCAGCACGGCGCGGTGCACGAGTTCGGCGTAGTCGAGGACGCCCTGGCCGTCGAGGACGTCGAGGTATTCGGCGAGGAAGCCGGCGGCGGCGTGCCAGTCGGGGCGTCCGGTGCGGCGGGCGAAGGCGCCGAGGGCGTCCGGGCCCAGGCCGAGTTCGCGGCTGCGGGCGAGCACGGCGCGGACCTCGTCGGCGAAGCCGCGGGTGGTCAGGCAGGCGCGGAGGTCGTCGGGCCAGCTGATGGCGGCCCGGCCCTCGCCGGCGAGGTCGGCCTGGCCCTGGAGGAGTTCGCGGACGACGAGGTCCTGTTCGGGGCCGGACAGCAGCCGCAGGGGGTCGGCGAAGAGGTCGGCGTCCTGGTGGGCGCGGACCAGGGCGTAGCAGAAGGAGTGGAAGGTGGTGGCCTGGGGGATGCCGGCCGGTGCGGGCGGTGTCCCCGGGGCATCGCCGTGTTTCCCGGGGCGGCGGCGGGGCTCCTCCAGGGCGCGCAGGCGGAGCGCGAGGCGGTCGCGGAGGTCGACGGCGGCCTTGCGGCTGAAGGTGAGGACGAGGATCCGCTCGGGGGCGCCGCCGTCCCGGATCCGGCGGGCGACGGCTTCGACGAGGGTGGTGGTCTTGCCGGTGCCCGGCCCGGCGAGGACCAGCAGCGGGCCGTCGCGGTGGTCAACCACGGTGCGCTGGGCTGCGTCCAAGGTGGGAGGGTCCACCCGTTCCGGCGGCGTGCGGACCAGTCGGTACGCGCCGGAGGCGTCCTGCCGCGCCGCCCGGCGGGGCTGCGTCGGCGGGACGGCCGAGAAGGAGGAGCTCACGTGGATCGCCGGTCCTGAGGAGGGTGCTGGTCGTGGTGCGGATGCGGTGCGGGTCGCGCCGCGGTGCGGGGTGCCGGGGTGGCCGGGTGCCGGGCGGCGGGGCCGTGGTGGCGGCCGGCGCCGGGACGGCAGTGCCCGACGCTACGCCAGGGGGCGCCCGGCCCGCGGACCGGTCCGCGGGCCGGGCGCGGCCGCGGCCGGTGCCGGGCGGCTCAGTCGTCCCATGCGTCGTCCCGGTCGTGGTCCCGGTCGTCCGGCCGGCCGTCCCAGCGGGCGCGCCGCATGTCGAGCTTGGGTATGTGGTCGTCCGCCGCCCGCGACGCCTCGCGCAGGGGGGTGCCCTCGTCGCGGTAGTGGGCCAGGGCGCGCAGTTCGCTGCCGGGCAGCAGCCGCCCGTCGGCGCGCACCACCCGCCACCAGGGGACCGCGCCGCCGTAGAGCGCCATCGCCCTGCCGACCTGCCGTGGGCCTCCCTCGTCGAGATACTCCGCGACATCGCCGTACGTCATGACCCGGCCGGCCGGGATCAGCTCGGCGACGGAGAGCACCCGCTCGGCATAGGCGGGCAGCTCCCCGGCGTCGGCGCCGGGCGCCGTGTCTCCGGTACCACTCATTCGGTCCATCCTGCCGCACGGCACCGACAATGGGAGCGGACGCACGCTCCACCACCCTTCGGAACACCGGCGGCGGCCGCCACCGGACCCGGCGCGGTGGCAGAGGTTCCGCTTCCCGTCACCCCGAAATACACCCTGATGCCCCCCTCCACCGGTCGGTCGTGCCACCATCTTCCGGACGGTGACTGGTGATACGAGATCAAGAAGAGACAGCCGAGCAGCAGGGCGCGGCGCCTCCACGGGAGGCGGGCGCCCCTGAAGCGCTGCCCGTCGAGGGGAAGCACCAACGGGGGCCGGCCACGGCTTCCGCTACCGAAAAGGCGAGCACGATCAAGAAGGCCGAACGACCGGGGGCGTCCCAGAGGCCGGAAGGGCCCGAGGAGCCCGCACCACGCACGGGGCATGAGGAGGAGCGGAAGAGCGACCGGCAACACCAGCAGGCCGAGGACGACGCGCACGTCGAGCACGGCAAGGGCGCCGAGCCGGGCCCGGCCGCGGTCCGCGGCGCGTCCCGGACGGGTTCGCACCGCGACGGTACGGCCGCCGACGGGAGCGGCGAGTTCCCCGTCGACCGGGTCTCCGGCGACGAGCCGCTGCTGCCCGCCCGGGTGCACCGGCCCGTCGACCTGCTGCGACTGCTGCTCGGTATGGCCGGCATCGCTCTGGTCCTCGGCCTGGCCACGTTCGCGCACGGCACCACCGCGGGCCTGGCCCGGGACATCGGCAGCGGCGCGCGGGCCACTCCCCCGCTGCTGATCAATCTGGCGGGGCTGACCGCCAGTGTCGCGGTGCTGATCGTGCCGGTGGCGTTCGCGGTCGAGCGGCTGGTCAAGCGGGACGGGCTGCGGATCGCGGACGGCGTGCTCGCCGCCGTTCTGGCGCACGGGGTGTCGCTCGCCACCGACCTGTGGGTGGCCGAGTCCGCCCCGGCCTCCATCAGGGTGGCGCTGACCCAGCCGCTGGCGAACGGCTCGCTCTCCGCGCCGGTGCACAGCTATCTGGCGCCGGTGATCGCCTACATGACGGCGGTGGGCATGTCCCGGCGGCCGCGCTGGCGGGTCGCGATGTGGGGCGTGCTGCTGCTGGACGCGTTCGCGGTGCTGGTCGGCCGCTACACCACCCCGTTCGCGATCATCACGACGGTGCTGATCGGCTGGACCGTGGCGTTCGGCACGCTCTACGCCGTCGGCTCCCCCAACGTCCGGCCCACCGGGCAGAACCTCCTCGCCGGGCTGCGCCGGGTCGGCTTCCGCCCGATCAGCGCGATGCGCGCGGAGGACACCGGCAACGCCGAGCCCCACGAGAACAACGAGCCCGCCGACCGCGGCCGCCGCTACCTCGTCACCCTGGAGGACGGCCCGCCGATCGACGTCACCGTGGTCGACCGCGAGCAGCAGGCCCAGGGCTTCTTCTACCGGGTCTGGCGCCGGCTGTCGCTGCGCGGCGGCATCAACCAGCGCCGCAGTCTGCAGTCGCTGCGCCAGGCCCTGGAGCAGGAGGCGCTGCTGGCGTACGCCGCGATCGCGGCCGGCGCCAACGCCCCCAAGCTGATCGCCACCTCCGAGCTCGGCCCGGACGCGGTGATGCTGGTCTACGAGCACATCGGGGGCCGCACCTTCGACTCGCTGGCCGACGAGGAGATCACCGATGCGCTGATGCACAGCGCCTGGCGGCAGGTCGAGGCGCTGCAGTCGCGGCGGATCGCGCACCGGCGGCTGGTCGGTGACGCCCTGCTGGTGGATCGTTCCGGCAACATCGTGCTGACCGAGCTGCGCGGCGGGGAGATCGCGGCCGGTGACCTCGTGCTGCGGATGGACATCGCGCAGCTGCTGGTCACGCTGGGTCTGCGGGTCGGCGCCGAACGGGCGGTGGCGGCGGCCGTCGAGGTGCTCGGCCCGGACGCGGTCGCCGACAGCCTGCCGCTGCTCCAGCCGATCGCGCTGAGCCGCACCACCCGGGCCACCCTGCGCCAGCTGGCCCGGGAACGCGCCAAGCGGGAGCGGGAGGCGGTGCTGGCGGCGTCGCAGGCCGCCAAGGAGGCGCGGGAGGCCCGGGAGGCGGCGCCGAAGGACCGCCGGACGCTGCGGGCCGAGCGGCACGCGGAGAAGAACGCCGAGAAGCGGGCCCTGGACGAGGCCACGGAGGAGGCCCGCGAGGAGGACCTGCTGGCCCAGATCCGCCGCCAGGTGCTGCTGATCCGGCCCACCGCGGTGATCGAGCCGGCGAAGCTGGAGCGGCTCAGCCCGCGGATCCTCATCAGCTGGATCGCCGGTGCGTTCGCGGTGTACCTGCTGCTGTCCCAGCTCACCAACTTCAACCTCGGTGACGTGGTCAGCGAGGCCCAGTGGGTGTGGGTGCTGGTGGCGATGTTCTTCTCGGCGACGACCTACATCGCGGCGGCGATGAGCCTGCTGGGGTTCGTCACGGAGAAGGTGTCGTTCGTCCGGACCGTGATCGCGCAGATCGCCGGCAACTTCGTGAAGCTGGTGGCGCCCGCGGCGATCGGCGGGGCGGCGCTCAACACCCGCTTCCTGCAGCGGGCCGGAGTCCGGCCCGGTCTGGCGGTGGCGAGCGTGGGCGCGTGCCAGCTGTTCGGGCTGGGCAGTCACATCCTGCTGCTGCTGGCCTTCGGCTATCTGACCGGCACCGAGCAGACCCAGGACATCTCGCCGTCCCGTACAGTCATCGCCGGGCTGCTGACCGTGGCCGTGCTGGTGCTGGTCGTGACGGCCGTGCCGGTGCTGCGGAAGTTCGTCTCGACGCGGGTGCGGTCGCTGTTCGCCGGTGTGGTGCCGCGGATGCTGGACATCCTGCAGCGGCCCCGGAAGCTGGTCACCGGCATCGGCGGGATGCTGCTGCTGACGGCGGCGAACGTGATGTGCCTGGACGCGTCGATCCGGGCGTTCGGCGGCGGCGACAAGATCAGTTACGCGAGCATCGCGGTCGCCTTCCTCGCCGGCAACGCACTGGGCTCGGCCGCGCCGACGCCGGGCGGTGTGGGCGCCGTCGAAGGTGCGCTGATCACCGCGCTGACCATCGCCGGGCTGCCCGGCGACACCGCGTTCCCGGCGGTGCTGCTGTTCCGGCTGATGGTCTTCTGGCTGCCGGTCCTGCCGGGCTGGCTGGCCTTCACGTATCTGACGCGCAAGGGCGAGATCTGAGCCGCCCGGGAGTCGCCCGGGCGGCCGGGCGGCCGGGCGGCCGAGCAGCACGAAGGCGCCGGTCCGTGGCGTACGGACCGGCGCCTTTGGCGTTGGCTACGGCGCGGTGATCAGTAGACCGGCTTCTCCGGCTCGACGGTGTTGACCCAGCCGATGACGCCGCCGCCGACGTGGACCGCGTCGGCGAAGCCCGCGGACTTCAGGACGGCCAGCACCTCAGCGGAGCGGACGCCCGTCTTGCAGTGCAGGACGATCTTCTTGTCCTGGGGGAGGTCCTGGAGGGCGGTGCCCATCAGGAACTCGTTCTTCGGGACCAGGCGGGCGCCGGGGATCGAGACGATCTCGAACTCGTTGGGCTCGCGGACGTCGATGATGTCGATCTTCTCGTCGGCGTCGATCCACTCCTTGAGCTGCTGCGGAGTGATCGTCGAGCCGGCCGCGGCCTCCTGGGCCTCCTCGGAGACGACGCCGCAGAACGCCTCGTAGTCGATGAGCTCGGTGACCGTCGGGTTCTCGCCGCAGACCGCGCAGTCGGGGTCCTTGCGGACCTTGACCTGACGGTACGTCATCTCCAGGGCGTCGTAGATCATCAGGCGGCCGACGAGCGGATCGCCGATGCCCGCGAGCAGCTTGATGGCCTCGTTGACCTGGATGGAGCCGATGGAGGCGCACAGCACACCGAGGACGCCGCCCTCGGCGCAGGAGGGCACCATGCCCGGCGGCGGGGGCTCCGGGTACAGGCAGCGGTAGCAGGGGCCGTGCTCCGACCAGAAGACCGAGGCCTGGCCGTCGAAGCGGTAGATCGAGCCCCAGACGTACGGCTTGCCCAGCAGCACGCAGGCGTCGTTGACCAGGTAGCGGGTGGCGAAGTTGTCGGTGCCGTCCACGATCAGGTCGTACTGGGCGAAGAGCTCCATGACGTTCGTGGAGTCGAGGCGCTCTTCGTGGAGGTTGACCGTGACGTACGGGTTGATGCCCAGCACCGTGTCCTTGGCGGACGCGGCCTTGGAGCGGCCGATGTCCGCCTGGCTGTGGATGATCTGGCGCTGCAGGTTCGACTCGTCGACCTCGTCGAACTCCACGATGCCGAGGGTGCCGACGCCGGCCGCGGCCAGGTACATCAGCGCGGGCGAGCCCAGACCGCCGGCGCCGACACAGAGCACCTTGGCGTTCTTCAGCCGCTTCTGCCCGTCCATTCCGACATCGGGAATGATCAGGTGGCGGGAGTACCTGCGGACCTCGTCGACGGTGAGCTCCGAAGCGGGCTCGACCAGGGGTGGCAGCGACACGGATGACCTCAACAAGGGGGTTGGTCGGTATCTGAGGACTGGTTGTCTTCCCGTAACACTGCCACGCCCTTCTTCATTCCGAGACACCCGGTCCGATGCGCGAGACGAATTCGTCCCAGTAGCCGGGCAGCGACTCCCAGGCACTTCCGACGGCGTCCGCGGCCCCGGCCCGGCGGTCGGTGAGGTACACGGTGCCCGCCCCTTGCCAGCGGGCGATCCGCAGCGCCTCGTCCAGATGCGTGCGCGGCACGCTGTGCACCAGGTGGCAGAACCGCTCCGGAGGGTGGTCGGCGGTCCACTCCGCCACCTGTGACCAGCGGTAATCGGCCCACCGGCCGGCGAAGGTGACGAGTTGGTCGGCGGATTCGGCGTAGCCGGGGTGCGGGTGGCTGCCGTGCCCGAGGACGAGGTGGCCGTCCGGGCACAGGCCGCGCAGGGCTGCGGCGATCCGCCGGGTGGCGGGCAGCAGGGTCCGGTCCGTGGGGGTGCGGTCCAGCCAGAAGCCGTCGACGCGGTACCACTCCAGGTAGCGCTGGGCGTCGGAGAGCAGTTCGCCGAAGGGGCGGGCGCCCTGGCCGAGGTCGAGGTGTCCCAGTACTCGGACACCCGTCTCACGCAGACGGGCGGCGGCCGGTGCGCAGTGCGGGTCGCGGCGGGCGCCGGGCCCGTTGGCCACGTCGAGCACCGCCCAGTGCACCAGGCCCGGCCCGCAGCGGAGCAGTCCGGCCCATTCGGCGGACGCGAGCAGCGGATGGGCGAAGCCGGGCACGCCCAGGCCGAGCGGGGCGGCGCCGGTCGGGGCGCGGGTGGGGCCCGCGGGGGTCGTCAGATGCGACACGCGGCCTCCATCCAGATGTCCGCGAGGGACTCCTCCAGGACGATCCGGGGGCGCCAGCCGAGCCGGTCGCGGGCGGTGCGGACGTCGGCCTGCTGCCAGGTGCCGCAGCCGTCCGGATACGGGTAGGTGGTGGGCGGCGAACCGACCGGGTGGTCGCCGGCCGGCGCGGGGATGACGAGGCGGGCCGGCGGGGAGTCGAGTTCGTGCAGTGCGCCGCCGAAGCCGGCGACCCGGGCGAGGACCGAGGCGGCCTCGCGCAGCCGTACCGCGCGGCCGGTCCCGATGTTGACCACGCCCTGCGCGGCGGACAGCGAGGCGGCGTGCACCGCGCGGGCGACGTCCCGGACGTCGACGAAGTCCCGCTGCACGCCGAGCCCGCCGAGCTTGAGTTCGTTGTCGCCGGACTGCATGGCGCGGCGCATGGCCTCGGCGAGCCGGCCGAGCGGGGAGCCGGCCGGGGTGCCGGGGCCGACCGGAGAGAAGACCCGGAGCACGACCGCGTCGAGGCCGGAGCCCAGCACGAGTTCGGTGGCGGCCAGTTTGCTGACGCCGTACGGCCCGCCGGGGCGCGGCACGGCGTCCTCGGCGGTCGACGAGCCGGGCTGCGAGGGCCCGTACTCGGAGGCGCAGCCGAGGTGGACCAGGCGGGCGCCGCAGCCGCTGCGGCGCAGCGATTCGCAGATGGTGGCGACCGCGACGGTGTTGTGCCGGGTCAGCTCGCGGGCGCCGCCGCGGGTGGCGCCGGCGCAGTTGATGACCACGCCGGGGTGGACCGCGTCGAGGAAGCGGGTGAGCGCCCCGGGGCTGCCGGTGGCCAGGTCGAAGCGGACGTCGGCGTCGTCGCCCCGGCCGAGCGCGGTGAGCTGGACGGCGGGGTCGGCGAGCAGGCGGTCGGCGACGTAGCGGCCGAGGTAGCCGTTGGCGCCGATGAGCAGCACCCTCATCGTGCGACCTCCCGGTGCCGTCGGGCTTCGGTCGGCTGGACGTTCATGTGTCGTGCTCCTAAGGAGGGTGGTGGGAAGTTCCTGCGCTCCGGCCGGGGGGTCGGCGTCCGTCGTGGGGACGGGGGCCGCGTGGGGGGCGTGCTCCGCGGCGGGCGGGCCGCAGCGGCCGGAGGGGATGCCGAAGAGGCCGTTACGGGGGGCCTCTGGGGCGGTGGTGCGTGGTGCGGGTGCCCGGGTGGGGCGGCGTGGGGGTGCGGGCCGAAGGCCGTCGGAAGGGTCACGGACGAGTCGCCTTCGGGGTGGCGGTGGGGGCGGGTGAGTGCGCACAGGCGCCGGTGAGCGCCCGCAGGCCGTACGTGAGCAGGCCGAGGGCGGCGACGGTGCAGGCCAGGGCGGGGACCGCGGCCGGCCCGACGGCGGCGGCCAGCGCCTCTACCGGGGCGTCGAGCGGGGGAGCGCCGGGCAGCCGGGCGATCAGGACGAGGGCGGGGCCGAGCGTCTCCAGGGCGGCGGCCGAGGCCAGTCCGACCGCGGCCGCCCCGGGGAAGCCGTGGACGGTGAGCAGCCGGGCGAGGAAGAGCAGCAGTCCGAGGGCGAGGACGGCCACCGCGGGGAGCGCGCCGCCGGCACTCCCGCCGAGGACCGCCCGGGCGCCGAGGAGGAGGGCCGTCAGCGCGCCCAGGAAGAGCAGGGCGGTGCCGAGCAGCAGCGGCCGGATCCGGGCGGCGAACTCGCCCAGGCCGCGGCTGGCGGCCAGGGCCCGGCGACCGCGTACGGCGAACCAGCGGGCGCAGCCGGCCGCGGGCAGTACGGCGAGGGTGAGTGCGACGGCGGTGGCGGGGGCGGGGTGGGGGTGGGCGGCCGGCAGATCGGGGCCGCCGGCCGGCAGTTGGCCGAGCAGCCAGTCACCGGCGAGCGCGTAGCCGACGGTCCAGCAGGTCCACAGGGCGGCGGAGCGGGGGCCGGTGCCGCGGTGGCGGGGGCGCAGCGGCCCGGAGCGTACGGCCAGCCGGACGGCGAGGGCGGTCAGCACCAGCCCCGTGACGCCAACTCCCGTACGGGTCATGGGGGTTGCTGCACGGTCGACGGAGGCGAGGGCGGCGAGGGTGGCGACGCAGAGGGCTCCGGGGAGGAGGTGCAGGGCGGCGCCGCAGCGTCCCCCCCACCCCCGGACCCACCCCCCTCCCCCTCCTCCCCCGAAGGGGGAGGAGGGGGAGGGGGCGGGGGAGAAGCTCCGCGGCCGGCCGGCACCCACCGGATACCCCCGCCCCACCGCCCCCTCGGCGTACCCCCGCCCCACCCCCCGCTCCCCCGGCGTGCCGTCCGGCGCGGGCCCTGCCGGGCTCGTGCCCGGTCGGAGCCCCGTTCCTCCGGCTGCGGGTTCCGCGCGCGGTACGCGGGCGTAGAGCTCCTCGGCGAGGGAGAAGACGTCCCGGTGGCGGAAGCGGGCGGCGGTGCGGTCGGTGACGCCGTGGGCCTCCAGGCCGGCGGCGATCTCCAGCGGGTCGACGGCGTGGGCGCAGAGGGCGTGGTGACGGTGCATCAGGGCGCGTACGGGGTCGGCGGGGCCGCGGCGGGCGGCGGCGCCCTTGCGGGGTGGGGGGACGGGTACCGCGGGGGCGCCCGCCGCCCCGTTCCGGAGGGCCCCGGCGGTACCCCGGTCCGGTGCGGTCATCGCCCGGTCGGATGCGCTCTTCTCCCGGTCCGGTGCGGTCATCGTTCGTCCCCCCTCACTGGGGCCGCCGGCGGACGGGTGCCGCCTACGGAACGGACGCCGGCGGCGTGCTCCCGGGAGGGGCGGCCGCGGCGGCGGAGGCCGTCCCGGTTACCGGCGTGGGCCACATCAGCCATGCCCGTCACCAGGGCCACACCCACCACTCCCATCGCGCACATCACGTCCAGCACACCTGTCACCACTACCGACACCCCTCTCCTCTCCGTCACGCCCACCGCGGCTGCCTCTCGCCCCCTTGGCCCGTAGGCCGCTTCACCCTCCGCCCTTGTCGCCTCATGGCACTGCCCAGCTCGGCGTCCGGCCGGCCGGGGCGGGGCCGGGCCGGGCGACCGCGCCGGTGGTGGCCCAGCGGCCGGGAACATGGGATTCGGCGGGGCGGGCGAACGGCTGCGGTACGCCGCGCGCGTCCCGGTCCCGGGCGCCGGGCGGGCGGGCCGGGGCGTGGGAGATCAGCTCCAGGTAGATGCCACGAAATGCCGCGGTGTTCTGCTCGACGGTGAACAGTTCGAGCGCCCGGGCCCGGGCGGCCGCGCCCAGTCGCGCCCTGCGGTCCGGGTCGCCGAGCAGCGCGCCGCAGGCCTCGGCGAGCGCGCGGGGGTTGCGCGGCGGGACCACGAGCCCGGTGCCGCCGATGACTTCGCAGACCGCACCGGCGTCGGTCGACACCGTGGCACGGCCGCAGAACATCGCCTCCACCAGGGAGCGCGGGAAGCCCTCGACGACGCTGGAGAGCACCACTACGGAGGCGGAGGCATAGGCGTCCGCCGGGGTGGGCGCGTCGGGGCCGCCGATCTCCTCGAAGCTGACCGGGTTCTCGCCGACGGTGACGGCGTCGGCGGCCTCGTCGGGGAACAACTGGGCGGCCAGCGCCCGGCAGTGGGCGAGGTAGCCGGCCGCCCGGGGGTCCCGGCCGAGTCCGCCGATGATCCGCAGCGTGGCCCGGGGTTCGGCCCGGTGGACCTCGGCGAAGGCGTGCAGCAGCGCGACGAGGTCCTTGGCGGGCTCGATCGCGCCGACCCACACCAGGGTCTTGGAGTCGTCGGCCGGGGCGTCCGCGACGGCGGCGAACGGCGCGGCGTCCATGCCCGGGTAGACCGTGCGCAGCCGGTCCCGGGCCGCGCCGCAGCGCTCCTGCCAGCGCCGGGCGTGGATGTTGCCGGGGGTGATCAGGGCGGCCTGGGCGTAGGTCTCGGCGGTCAGTGCGCCCTGGAACGCGGCGAGCAGGGCGCGCACCGGGGCGCTCAGCGGCGCTGCGGCGCGTGCGAGGTAGTGCTCGCGCAGCCGTACGCCGTACTCGGTGACCAGGAGCGGTGTACCGAAGAAGTGTTTGGCCAGCAGGCCGGGGAGGGCGGCCGCGCCTCCGGAGGTGGCGTGGCAGAGGTCGGCGCCGTCGAGGCCGGGAACGTCCCCGGCGCCGTACCAGTCCAGCGAGAGCGGGCGCAGCGTGCGTTCGAGCCGGTCGGCGACCGTCAGCAGGTCGTTGACCTGGGCGCCGCGTGCGGCGGGCAGCGCGCGGGGGCCGTGGCAGGCCGATTCCAGTCGGCGTACGGCGTCCTCGGAGCGCAGCAGTGCGGGCAGTCCGCCGTCGTCACGGGCCTGTTCGGCGAGGCCGTACAGACCGCTGGCGAAACGGTCCGCCTTCCTGGTCAGGGCGTGGTCGGGGGGTGCGGACGAGCCGTCGGGCGACGGTGCCGCGGCGTCCGGTGTCGGGGTCGAGGCGAAGGCGGCCACGAGGTCGCCGAAGTGCTCGGCGAAGCGGCGCCGGGCCCGCCGTCCGGGGGTGCGGCCGCGGCGCTCGTCCGCGGCCCGGTGGTGCCCCGCGGGGAAGTCGCCCCAGAGGGGGGCGTCATGCACCCGTGTGACGTGCCCGGGCAGGGCGGGGCGGCCGCGTTCCCGGCGGGGGTCGGTGCGCAGGGCGTAGATCGCGAGGTCGTGGCCGGTGAGCCCGTGTACGAGCCGGTCGCACCACGCGTACGACTCACCCGGCGCGTACGGGTAGCCACCCTCGGTGAGGAGTCCAATGCGCACGGCGGCACTCCCGTCCTCCCATGTCGGCTTTCCCTGATGCGACGGCCGCACGGCCGTCCGCCTGCAGGAAGACGCTATGCAAAAGGGCCGGTGGCGCGATGGACGGTTGTCCGTCGCGCCACCGGAAGGGGTGAAAGCACGTAACTTTCCGCCTCTTGGGGCGTTTCGACGGGCTATGTGATCACCACGCCGCCGCCCGCAGTACCCGGCGGTCCGCCGCGACCTGCGGGTCGATGACCGGTAGGGCCGCCAACCACCCCTGGGCATAGGGGCGTTGGGCGCCTCGCACCCGGCGTCGGCCGGGCCCGATGAGAGACGCCTCGCCCCGGACCCGCCGGCGGCGCACCCCCGGCCGGTCCGCCCACCGGCTCAGCGCGCGGTGGGATACGGCCAGGAGTTGGGCCGGCAGGTCACGCCGTCCGTGGTCAGGAACTTCGTCTGCTGCATCATCACCGGCGCGAGCGCGCCCTGCCGGGTGCAGGCCTCGTGGTTGTGCCCGAGCCGGTGGCCGACCTCGTGGTTGATCAGCATCTGGCGGTAGGCGTGCATCTTGTCGCGCCCGTAGGTCTTCGCGCCCTGCGCCCACCGATAGGCGTTGATCATGACCCGGTCGGTGGCCGCCGAGTCGCAGGAGACGTTCTCCTCGTACGTGTCCAGACCGGACTTGGCGCACCACTTCGCGGTGGTGCCCGGGCTCGCCAGGGTGATCACGAAGTCGGCCGGACCGGAGGCCACGCGCTGGAAGGTCCGCTGTCCGCCGTGCGCCCAACTCCGGTCGTCGTTGAGGGTCTTGTGCACCGCCTCGGCGAACAGCGCGCCGTCCAGCGGCAGCCCTTCCTCGATGTCGACGCGGTAGCGCAGCACCTTGCCGCGGCCGGGCGCCTCGGCGTCCCCGCCGACCGGCTTGAAGCGGCCGCTCCCGGTGAGGTGCGCGTCCAGCGGGAAGGCCTGCGCCATCTGCTCGTCGTAGCCGGCGGGCTTGGCGTCCTGGGTGGGCCGGGAGTGCGAACGCGAGGCCTCGCCACCGGCCGCGTCGGTACGGTCGTTGCCGCTGCGCGGCTGTGGGTCGCCGCCGTCCTGGTGCTGCTCGGCGACCTGGCCGGCGATGACGACGGCGAGCACGGTGGTGACCGCGGCGGCCGCCGCGCCGGTGAACGTCCGGCCCTTACCGCCCTTCCGGGTGCCGTGACGCGGCTCGTCGAAGGCGGCGTCCCCGCTCTCCGGGAAGTCCTCGTCGGGGCCACGGTCCGCCGGCCCGGCGGGCTCCGGCACCCGCGCGCCCGCCGCGTCCGGCCGTCCGTACACCACGGATCCGACGGGCGTACGGACGGCGCCGGGCGCACCGGCCCGGAAGACATCGTCGTCGGCGCCGTCGGCACCGTCCGCGTCGAGAGCGCCGCCCGGGCCTCCCGGGCCGTCCGCGCGCCGGGGGAACGACCCCGCGTCGAAGGCGTCCAGGTACTCCCGCCGCGGGCCGGACCCGTTGCCCGGTACGGCCATCGGCGGCGCACCGGCCATCTCCGCGCGCGGCCGGGGAATGCGCGGCGCGGCCTGCCCGGGCGTCCCGGGCGCGGTCCGCCCGGGCGCCGCGCCGGGCGTCATCGGGGACGCCGGCACGCCCGGGAACGCGCCCCAGGCCCCGCCCGGTTCGCGCTGTTCGGGGTGGCCGCCGCGGACCGTGTCGCCCCCGGCCGGCTCGCGCCGGCGGCGCCCCGAGCCGGGGCCGGGAGCGGGTGTCGGGCCGGTCGGCGGGCCCTGGCCGGGCGGCACCGCGGACTGCGAGGGGGCTTCGGTCTCCGGCCGGTCTCGGCGGCTATGACGTCCCACGGGGCGTGTCAGCTCCTGCCCGGATCAGCGGTCACTTCGGTCATCACGGAATCGAGCATCTCGCGGACGGCGCGCGCCACCGCCTCCGGGTACTCCATCATCGCCACGTGCCCCGCCTCCGGCAGTGTCAGCAGCCGCGAACCGCGGAACGCCGCGGCCGCCCGCCGTGCCATCCGGAGGGAGACCAGGCGGTCGCGTCCACCGTAGACGAGAAGGGTGGGGGCGAGCACGCGTTCGGCCTGACGCCACAAATTGTGCTGCCCGCCGAGCGTGTACGCGTTCACCAGCGCACGCGTCGAACGCTCCATCACCTCCCAGAAATAAGGGAGTTCGAGCCGCCGGGCGTACTCCGCGGCCGCGGTGTCGAACCCTTCCGGGGTCACCCTTCCGGGATCGCCGTAGCAGAGCGACAGCACCTCGCGGGTGCGCTGCTCGGCGGTCCAGTCGCGGGTGAGCCGGGCGAAGAGGGTGGTGATGCCGGGGACGGCGAGCAGCGCGGTGGGCACCGCCGAGCGCTGCGGCCGCAGCTCGGGCAGGGCCGGCGAGATCAGCGTCAGGGTGCGGACCAGGTCCGGCCGGGCGGCCGCCACGCGGGTGGCCGTGGTGCCGCCCATGGAGTTGCCGATGAGGTGGACCGGGCCGCGGCCGGCCGCGTCGAGGTGCCGGATCACCGCGCGGGCCTGCGCGGAGACCGAGTAGTTGCCGTCGGCCGGCGGCGGGGAGTGCCCGAAGCCGGGCAGGTCGAGCGCCTCGCCGTCCAGCCGGTCGGTGAGCAGCGGCATCAGCTGCGACCAGTTCTGCGAGGAGCCGCCGAGGCCGTGGACGTAGAGGGCGGGCTCGCGCTCCGGGGCCGGCCCCGCCCCGTTGTCGCCCCGCGCTTCGGGCCGTCCCTCCGGCGCCCGTACGGTGAGCGTCAGGCCCGGCAGGGCCACGGTGCGCACCGTCTCCGCCGCACCGGGCCGACCGGGGCCGGCCGGGGGCACCGGGAGGGCGGTGGTCGCGGTGTCCGGCGACTCGGTCGAAGACATGGAGTCGATGTTACGAGACGATCACACCCCCGATCGTGTGTTCGCGGTCACACACCGCATCGCACGTTTGCGGCCACTCTCCTAGGCTCGTAGGCAAGGGCAGCCGCCCCGGTTCCCTGCTTTCATGCCAGGCACCAGCCGACGTAACGAGCACGCGAGGAAGCACCGAGAAAGGCAGCCATCATGCGTGTCGACCCGACAGACCCGGACACTTTCGTGGACGACGGCGACACCGCCGAATTCGACGTGGAGGCGCCGGAGGCGGACGCCGCGGAGCAGTACGCCGATCTCGCACCGGAGCGCGACGAGGCGCTGAACGGCATCGACCCGGCCGCCGCGAACGAGGCGGACCTCGCCGAACAGGCCCGGGTCGTCGAGCTCAACGAAGACGAATACCGATGACCTGGGGCGTTATGTCGCATTGGCGCGACGGCCCCGGAGAGAAATTCTCGGCCTGGACCGCGCACAGCCGGGTTACCCAAAAGTACGATGGCGGGCGCGGTGCACCACCTTGTACTGGCCGCGTAGGGAACGACTTCTGGGAGGCAGCGTGAGCGCCATCGAGCAGACCGAGGCGGCGCGCCCGCGGGGCACACGCCTGCCACGCCGCGCCCGGCGCAACCAGCTTCTGGGCGCTGCCCAGGAGGTTTTCGTCGCGCAGGGCTACCACGCCGCGGCCATGGACGACATCGCCGAACGGGCCGGCGTCAGCAAGCCGGTGCTCTACCAGCACTTCCCGGGGAAGCTGGAGCTCTACCTGGCGCTGCTGGACCAGCACTGCGAGGCGCTGCTGCACTCGGTGCGTTCGGCGCTGGCGTCGACCACCGACAACAAGCAGCGGGTCGCGGCGACGATGGACGCCTACTTCGCGTACGTCGAGGATCCGGGCGGCGCCTTCCGGCTGGTCTTCGAGTCGGACCTGACCAACGAGCCGGCGGTCCGCGAGCGGGTGGACAAGGTGTCGCTGGAGTGCGCCGAGGCCATAAGCGCGGTGATCGCCGAGGACACCGGCCTGTCGCAGGACGAGTCGATGCTGCTGGCGGTGGGCCTGGGCGGGGTCTCCCAGGTGGTGGCGCGCTACTGGCTCTCCTCCGGGAGCGCGGTCCCGCGGGACACCGCGGTGGCCCTGCTGACGTCGCTCGCCTGGAAGGGCATCGCCGGCTTCCCGCTGCACGGCAGCGACACGCACTGACCCTGTTCGCTGCGGGCGTGCTCCACGGCGTCCTGTCCGTCCCCGTACCGGGCTAATGTGTGCTGCGTACGGCGCGGATGGCCGCGCATCCTCCCCCAGCGGGTGCTGGGGGACCCCAGACCGTCGGAGGGACAAAGCCGTGGAGGTCAAGATCGGCGTGCAGCACGCACCCCGGGAGATCGTTCTGGAGAGCGGGCAGTCTGCCGAAGAGGTCGAGCGGACGGTGGCCGAGGCGCTGGCCGGCAAGTCGGAGCTGCTGAAGCTGGCGGACGAACACGGCCGCAAGATCCTGGTCCCGGCGGACCGGGTGGCCTATGTGGAGATCGGCGAGCCGGCCGGCCGCAAGGTCGGGTTCGGCGCGCTCTGATCGACGGGCGCCGCGCGGCGCCCGCGGAGAACGAGGGCGGCGGCCCGGGGGACGCGTTCCCCCGGGCCGCCGCCTTTTCCCGTTCGTCCTGGTCGGCGCCCGTCGTGGGTCGGCTGCGCTGATCGGGCAGCGGACCGGCGTGCCGAGGGTTGCTGCCGCCGCCCCTTGGGTACGACCGCCTACGACCGATTTGTTCGCCCGACGGACCGGCGCACCCCGCCACCGGCGCGGTGCCCGAAGTTCGCACGGAACGCGGGAGGGAAGAGCATGATCTTCGAAGCGCTCGGAGCCTTGGCCATCGGCCTCGCCATCGCGGTCGTCGCCATGCGACGGCTGCCCGACCGCTTCCCCTCGCCCGGTCTCACCCTGGCGACCGGCCCGGTCGCCGCCCTGCTCGGCGCGGTGCTGACCCGCTCGATTCTCGGTCCCGGGCACCCCGTCCAGGTGATGCTCGCCGCGGTCGCCGTGGGCGCCGCGCTGCTCTCGGTCCTGGTGCGCCCGCCGCGCAGCCGTCTTCGGCGGCCGGCGGCGACGTTGAAGGGGCACCGGACGGCCTGAAGCGCCCGGCACCCCTCCTTCGCACGCGGTGCGTCAGGCCGCCAGGCCCAGCGCCGCCATCCGCTTGGTGTGCGCCTCGGTGATCCGGGAGAACATCCGGCCCACCTCGGCCAGGTCGAAGCCGTCGGCGACCCCGCCCACCAGCATCGTGGAGAGCGCATCGCGGTCCGCGACGACCCGCTGGGCCTGCGAGAGCGCCTCGCCCATCAGCCGGCGGGCCCACAGCGCGAGCCGGCCGCCGACCCGCGGCTCGGCCTCGATGGCCGCCCGCACCTTCTCCACGGCGAAGGACGCGTGCCCGGTGTCGTCCAGCACGGCCAGCACCAGGTCGCGGGTGTCGGCGTCCAGCCTTGCCGCGACCTCGCGGTAGAAGTCGCTGGCGATCGAGTCGCCCACGTACGCCTTGACCAGGCCCTCCAGCCAGTCCGACGGCGCGGTCTGGCGGTGGAACTCGTCCAGGGCGGCGGCGAACGGCTCCATCGCCTCGTTCGGCTCGGCCTCGATCTGCGCCAGCCGCTCCCGCAGCCGCTCGAAGTGGTGGAACTCGGCCGAGGCCATCTTGGCCAGTTCGGCCTTGTCGTCCATCGTCGGCGCGAGCTTGGCGTCCTCCGCCAGGCGCTCGAAGGCGGACAGCTCGCCGTACGCGAGCGCGCCGAGCAGATCGATCACGGCGGCCCGGTAGTGCGGGTCGGCGGATGCCTGCGCCCAGTTCTGGGCGGCGATCCCGGTGTGTTCTTGCGCGTCAGCCGCGGCGTTGTCAGGCGTTCCCATGGCGGCACAATAGCCCGCGCGGCGGCCCGGGGAAGGCCCTGGTCAGCCAGTTCCGTTCACCCGTCCGATCGGGCCGCCGGACCGGCGCGGGGACGGTGCGCGGGGACGTGACGTATTCCTCACTCATACAAGCCTTCGGATGGGGGCGCCGTATCCGGGGTACAGTGGTATTGGACCTGCCGAGTATCGGTGGGTCGTTCCACGAAGCGGATGCCCGGTCGGTGGCCCGATCGGCTCCAAACCGACCGCCCTCCCCCGCGGCGCGTACGAGACGTACGCACAGCAGGAGGCACACCGCTCGCGGCAGGAGCGCCTGAGCGTTGGCAGTGGTCCCGCGCCACCGGCCCCATCCGGGCCGGCCCCGTACGAAGCCGTGCGACGGTGCGGTACGACCCCCTTCGCCGCCTCACGCCGCGTCTCACAGAAGAGGCAAGATTCTGTCTACGTTCCGAGACCTCGGGATTTTCCCCGAGACCGCTGAGGCCCTGGAAGCCGTCGGCATCGTTTCCCCGTTTCCCATCCAGGAGCTGACGCTCCCCGTCGCCCTCTCCGGCAACGACGTCATCGGCCAGGCCAAGACCGGCACCGGCAAGACCCTGGGCTTCGGACTTCCGCTCATCGAGCGGGTCACCGTCCCGGTGGACGTCGAGGCGGGCCGGGCGCAGCCCGAGCAGCTGACCGAGGCGCCGCAGGCCCTCGTCGTCGTCCCCACCCGTGAGCTGTGCCAGCAGGTCACCAACGACCTGCTCACGGCCGGCAAGGTCCGCAACGTCCGGGTGCTGGCGATCTACGGCGGCCGGGCCTACGAGCCCCAGGTCGAGGCGCTGAAGAAGGGCGTCGACGTGGTCGTCGGCACGCCCGGCCGGCTGCTGGACCTCGCGGGCCAGAAGAAGCTGAACCTCTCGCAGGTGCGCACCCTCGTCCTGGACGAGGCCGACGAGATGCTCGACCTGGGCTTCCTGCCGGACGTCGAGAAGATCATCCAGCTGCTGCCGGCCAAGCGGCAGACCATGCTGTTCTCCGCGACCATGCCCGGCCAGGTCATCTCGCTGGCCCGCCGCTACATGTCGCAGCCGACCCACATCCGTGCCACCGCGCCGGACGACGAGGGCGCGACGGTCGCCAACATCACCCAGCACGTCTACCGCGCGCACTCCATGGACAAGCCGGAGATGGTCGCGCGGATACTGCAGGCCGAGGGCCGGGGCCTGGCGATGCTGTTCTGCCGGACCAAGCGGACCGCCGCCGACATCGCCGACCAGCTCTCCCGGCGCGGCTTCGCGTCCGGCGCGGTCCACGGCGACCTCGGCCAGGGCGCCCGCGAGCAGGCGCTGCGCGCCTTCCGCAACGGCAAGGTCGACGTCCTGGTCTGCACCGACGTCGCCGCCCGCGGTATCGACGTCGAGGGCGTGACCCACGTCATCAACTACCAGTCGCCCGAGGACGAGAAGACCTACCTGCACCGCATCGGCCGCACCGGCCGGGCGGGCGCCAAGGGCACCGCGATCACCCTCGTCGACTGGGACGACATCCCGCGCTGGAAGCTGATCAACAAGGCGCTGGACCTGCCGTTCGACGAGCCGGAGGAGACCTACTCCACCTCGCCGCACCTCTACGAGCAGCTCAACATCCCCGAGGGCACCAAGGGCGTGCTGCCGCGCGCCGAGCGCACCCGGGCCGGGCTCGCCGCGGAAGAGGTCGAGGACCTGGGCGAGACCGGCGGCCGCGGCCGCGGCTCCCGCCGGGGCGCGGCCGTCGAGGAGGAGCGTCCGCAGCGCACCCGTACGCCGCGGCAGCGCCGCCGTACCCGCGGCGGCGCGCCGGTGGACGGCCCGGCTGCTTCCGAGGCGAAGGCGACCGGGTCGCTCGATGCCGCCGAGGGCACCGCGGCGGCCGGTGAGGAGTCCGCGGGACCGCGGCAGCCGCGCCGGCGCCGGCGTACCCGCGGCGGGCAGTCCGCGGCGATCCCGGTGGCGGGCGCCGCCCCGGCGCAGGCCACGGAGACCGCCGACGTGGTGGCCGAGGCCGCCCCGGCCGTCGACGCGGCCGAGGTGACCGAGGCCCCGGCCAAGCCGAAGCGGACCCGGACCCGGCCCCGCAAGGCCGTCGCGGCCGAGCCGGCCGCCACCGAGGCCGCCGAGGCCGCGGTGGACACCGCCGAGGGCACCGACGAGGCGCCGGTCAAGCCCAAGCGGACGCGCACCCGCAAGGCCGCCGCCGCCAAGCCGGCCACCACCGAAGCGGCCGAGGCCGCCGTGGACACCGCCGAAGGCACCGACGAGGCCCCGGCCAAGCCCAAGCGCACCCGCACCCGCAAGACCGCCGCCGCCAAGCCGGCCACCACCGAAGCCGCCGAGGCCGCCGTGGACACCGCCGAAGGCACCGACGAGGCCCCGGCCAAGCCCAAGCGCACCCGCACCCGCAAGACCGCCGCCGCCGAGCCGGCCACCACCGAGGCCCCCGTGGCCGCGGAGGCCGCCGACGAGGCCCCGGCCAAGCCCAAGCGGACGCGCAAGACGACGGCGAAGACCGCTGCCGCCAAGAAGACCGCGGCCGCGGCCCCCGCCGCCGCGGACGGCGAGGAGGCTCCGGCCAAGCCGAAGCGGACCCGGACCCGTAAGGCCGCGGCCGCCCAGCCGGCCGACTGACGCCGTAAGCCCGACCGGCCCGATCGACCGGACGACCCGGCCCCGCTCCCCGCGGGTGCCGGGTCGTTCGGCGTCCCGGCCCGGTTTTCCCACCCGGCCCGGTTAACCTCACCCCATGAGCAGGCCGCCCACCCTCACGCTGCCCCCGTGCGCCCGCGCGTACCGACTCGACACCGACCGCGGCGAGTTCGCCGTGCACGACGCCCGGCCGGACGGTGCGCCGATCGGGACCGCGCTGCTGGTGCCCGGTTTCACCGGCAGCAAGGAGGACTTCATCGCCTTGCTGGCACCGCTCGCCGCTGCCGGGTTCCGGGCGGTCGCGGTGGACGGCCGCGGTCAGCACGAGTCCCCCGGCCCGCGTGACGAACGGGCTTACGCCCAGCGGGAGTTGGCGCTCGACGTACTGGCCCAGGCGCGGGCCGTGCAGCACGCCGGGAACGGTCCGCTGCATCTGCTCGGGCATTCGCTGGGCGGGCTGATCACCCGGGCCGCGGTGCTGCTCGACGCCGCCCCGTTCCGTTCGCTCACCGTGCTCAGCTCCGGCCCGGGGGCCATCGAGACGTCCCAGCAGGCCCGGGTGCGGATGCTGATCGACGCGCTCGGCTCGCTCGGCATGGAGGACGTCTGGCGGGCGATGCGCGAGCTGGACCCGCCGGAGGCGGCGGTCGCGGAGACCCCGCCGGAGATCGGCGCGTTCCTGCACCGACGCTGGCTGAACACCGTCCCCGAGCAGCTGATGGCGACCGGCCGGCAGATGCTGGCGGAGCCCGACCGGGTGGCGCAGCTGGCCCGTACCGGGCTTCCCGTGCACGTCGTCTCCGGGGCGCTGGACTACGCCTGGCCGGTGCCGTCGATGGACGACATGGCGCGCCGGCTGTCCGCCCGGCGCACCGTCATCGAGGGCGCCGAGCACTCCCCCAACGTCGAACGCCCGGAGAAGACCGCGGAGGCGCTGACCGGGTTCTGGAGCGGGGTGGGGTAGCGCCCGGGCCGGGCGGCACGCGGGCCGTGCGTCCGGGCCTCCCGTACGGGCCGGGCCGGCCGGCGCCGGCGTCCGGCCGCGGCGTCCGGCCGTGGCATCCGGCGGGGTGTCGTCGGGACAGCGCCGGACGGTTCGGCGAGCATCGGAAGGAAGCGGGCGGGCCCGGGCGGCCCGTCCGGCACCGGCTGCCGACGAAGGGCCCGACATGACCGAGAACCCCCAGGACGACCCGCACGGCATCGCGCTCAACCGCACCTTCGACGCCCGTCGCGACCTGGTCTTCGAGGCCTGGACCACGCCCGCGCACTTCGCGTACTGGTTCGGCGGGGAGCTGACGGTGCCGGTCGAGCGGATGACGATGGACGTCCGGCCGGGCGGGTCCTGGAGTCTGGTCATGCACTCCCCGGACGGCAGCGAGCTGCCGTTCTCCGGGGTGTACCGGGAGGTCGTACCGCCGGAGCGGCTGGAGTTCACGCTCAACGACGCCTATGCCCCGAGCGGTTCGGAGGGCGAGCTGATCAGGGTCACGCTGAGCGAGTTCGGGGACCGGACGGAGATGGCCTTCCGGCAGCTCGGCGGCAATCTCACGCCGGAGCAGTACCAGCAGGCGCAGGCGGGCTGGACCAGCTTCTTCGACCGGCTCGCGGGGCTCCTCGCCCGGGCCTGAGCGGGCCCGGGGATTCCCCTAGAGCTGTCCCTGGACGTGCTCCCAGAAGCCGTCCCGCAGCACCCGGCGCAGGTCGGCGTGGCCGCGCAGCGAGTGGTGCAGCAGCGCCTCGGCGGCGGTCAGCAGCTCCTGGTCGACGGGGCCGGGGAGGTACGGGTGTCCGGGCAGCAGTCCGGCCGCCCATTCCCGGCCGCGTTCCGAGAGCCACTGGGCGGCGACCCGGGCCCCGACGAAGCGGACCTCCTCCCGGCCGGGCGCCGGGAGCTCGCCGCCGGCCTGCTCGATGCCGTCGATGCCGGTCCGCCGGGTGACGTAGGGCTTGCAGAAGTCCAGGTCGAAGACGCGGGTGCTGTCGGCCTCCCACAGCAGCGGTTCGGCCTGGTTGCGGCCGGCCGGCGCCTCGATGCCCCACAGGTGGACCCGGGCGCCGTAGCCCTGGGCGGCCTCGACCGCGGAGACCAGGTCCTCGTCGCCGCCGATGAGCACCGCGTCGGTGATCGCACGGTGCCGGGCCAGCGACTCCAGGTCCGAGCGGATCAGGGAATCAACGCCCTTCTGCTGGTTGTTGGCGTTGAGGTTGCCGAGCCTGACCTTCACGTCCGGCAGCTCGGCGATCCGCTGCTGCTCGGGGGTGTGGAGGCGGCGGCGGGCGCCGTCGTACCAGTACACCCGCAGCAGCCGGCTGTCCGTGTAGAGCGTGCGGGCCCGTTCGATGAAGGCTTCGATGATTCCTTCGGCGTCGAGCTCGAAGCCCTTGCGGTCCTCGGTGCCGGCGACGAGCTTCCCCGCGGCGGCGTAGACGTACCCCGCGTCGACGAAGGCGGCGTGCACCGAGGGGGTCGTGCCGACCTTGGTGAGGACCCGGGCGAGCAGCTCGTTCGTGCGCGCCATTCCGGCGGCGAGCGCGGCGAGGTCGGTGGGGCCCGGGGGCTGGAGGTCGTTCATACCGGACCCATTGTCCGGGCCTCCGCTCGGCGGGCACAACCGCTCTACCTGCGAGTATTTAGACCGTCGAAAAATTTCTTTAGCGTAGGGAATGATTGCAGGGTGCGGGTCGTTGTACCTGTACGGAGCGGCGGGCGACGAGGCCCGGCGATCCAAATCACTCACGTTCTCCGCAGGAGGATTCCGACGAAGGGAGAAGCCTGATGCGCTTCGAGATCATGCGCCTGGACGATGTCGACGGCACCGCCGTGGACAGCACCGTCGTGGACGCCGCCTCCGTCAACCGGATCGTGCAGCAGGCCGCCGCAACCGGCCAGCGCATCTACATCCGCCCGGCCGACACCGTCGCCCGTTGATCCCTGGCCGCCGACCGGCCACCGACACCGCACCGCCCCCGTACGGAACATGCCGTACGGGGGCGGTGCCGTACGGGGCGGTGCCGTACGGGGACGCTGCCGTCTCGTAGCTCACGCCGCCTGGATGACCTGCAGCACACCGTTGATGATCTGCTGCACGGCCAGCGCGGAGAGCATCATGCCCGCCAGCCGGGTCACCAGGACCACCCCGCCGTCCTTGATCACGCGGATGATCACCAGCGAGAACCGCATCACCAGATACAGCACCACATGGATCGCCGCGATCGCCGCCCAGACCGACACCTGGTCGGCGAACCCGTGCGCGTGCTGCACCGCGAGGATCACCGACACGATCGCACCGGGCCCGGCCAGCAGCGGCATGCCCAGCGGCACCAGCGCCACGTTGACGTCCTTGGTCTGGGTCGGCTCCTCCGACTTCCCGGTCAGCAGGTCCAGCGCGACCAGCAGGAGCAGCAGTCCGCCCGCGATCATCAGCGCGGGCGTCGAGATGTGCAGCCGGCCCAGGATCTGCCGGCCGAAGAGCCCGAAGACGGCGATCACGCAGAACGCGACGGTGGCGGCCTGCCAGGCCATCCGGCGCTGGACCTTGGCCGGCCGGCCGGAGGTGAGGGCGAGGAAGATCGGGGTGATCCCCGGCGGGTCCATGATCACGAAAAGCGTGACGAAAAGGGTGCTGAAGACGGCGACGTCGAACATGGTGCTGGCCTTGCGAGAGGTGGTACGGACGAGCGGAACGGGGCGGTCAGGGGCCGGCGCGTGGCGTGCTCGGGCCTGTGACCAGACAGAAGGAAGGGCGGGCGGAAGAGGGGGGAGGGAGGGGCCAAAGGCCGCGCGGCGGGCGCGGACCGGCGGGCGGCGCGGCGGCGCGCGGTCGGTGCGCGCGGCGGCCGGTGGCCCGCGGCGGGGGGTCAGCCGCCCGCGCCGGGGACGGGGAAGGCGCCGGTGGCGCGGCGCACGATCTCCCCGTAGATCTCCGGGTCGGTGGTGCAGTCACCGAGCCGGCAGGTCTTGCGGCTGCCGTGGTAGTCGCTGGAGCCGGTGGTCAGCAGGCCCAGATCGGCGGCCATCCCGCGCAGCCGGGCGCGGGTCGGCGCGTCATGGTCCATGTGGTCGACCTCGATGCCGTCCAGGCCGGCCGCGGCGAGCTCGGCGATCGCGCTCTCCGGTACGCACCTGCCGCGCTTGACGGCCAGCGGGTGCGCGAAGACGGTGACCCCGCCCGCGGCCTTGACCAGCCGGATCGCGTCGAACGGGTCGAGCTCGTGCTTCTCCACGTACGCCGGGCCGTCGCTGGCGAGCCAGGACGCGAAGGCCTCGTCGACCGAGCCGACCACGCCCAGCTCCATGAGGGCGGTGGCGATGTGCGGCCGGCCCACGGCGCCGTCGCCGGCGATCCGGGCGACCTGCTCCCAGGTGACCGGGATGCCGTGCTCGCGCAGCTTGCCGACCATGGCCCGGGCCCGCGGCACCCGGTCGTCGCGGACCAGCTCCCGCTCGCGGGCGAGTTCGGGCTCCTCGGGGTCGAAGAGGTAGGCGAGCATGTGGAGGCTCACCCCGTCGATCCGGCAGGAGAGTTCGGCGCCGGTGACCAGCGTCAGCCCCTCGGGCAGCGCGGCCCGCGCCTCGGCGTGGCCGGCGACGGTGTCGTGGTCGGTCAGCGCGACGACGTCCAGCCCGGCGGCCGCGGCGCCGCGCACCAGCTCGGCCGGGGTGTCCGTACCGTCGGAAGCCGTGGAGTGGGTGTGCAGATCGATGCGCACGACGCGGACTCCAGACTGCTGCGGGACGGACGGGGGACCTCAGAAGGATAACCGGGCCGCCGGACGCCCCGGGCCCGCCCGCCGGGCGGCACCCTCCCCGGCCGGCCCGCCGGGGTCAGCCCAGGATGCGCGGGGAGAGCGCCCCGCACGGCAGCAGGTCCACCTCGGCGCCGGCCTCGCGCAGGTCCGTCAGCACGAGCTCGTCGTACATCAGCAGCCCGGACTGCTCGGGCCAGGCGATCGCCCACAGCCACAGCCCGCGGGCCTCGCCGGCGAAGACCGCGCGGTCCGGCGGCGCACCGTCGACCTGCCAGAGCGGGGTGGGGCGGCCGGCGGCCAGCACCTTCCCGTGCGGGTGTGTGTCGAGGGACATGTGGGGGCCGGGGTCGGGGCCGTCGATGCCGGCGTAGCGCGCACCGAGTCCGACGCCCAGTTCCTCGGCGATCAGGAGGAGTTCACCGGGTCCGCCGAGCGGTCCGGGGCCCGAGCAGGCCACCGCGGTCGCCCGGCCGCCGCTGCGGTCGTCGCCCGCGCAGGCCACGCCGGTGAACAGCCAGCCGACCGGCAGCGGCCAGGGCATCCAGACGGGGACCTGTGCGCGGTGCACGACGACGCCGAGCGCCTCGACGCTCGGCGGAACGACCGGCTGGAGCGGATGCACGGTGCCGTGCACGGCGCACTGCCAGGTGTCGGAGAAGAGACCGGGCGCCCGTACCCGGCCTCCGCACTTCGGGCAACTGGGTTCGCCCCTCATAAGGACCAACGGTCCTCCAGGCCCGCCGCCGCGTCAAGGACGATCACCCGACCGATGTGCGCGGAATCACTTACCAGGCCCCGCACTTGAGCGTTCCGGCGCCGCGCGCCCCCGACCCGGAAAACTAGTTGCCTCTTGCACCCTTTAGCCCCTCTAACTTAATATGTGTAAACGGCAACAACCTCCGGCGACGGGAAGGGGAACCGCGGCATGAGCGGCACCACGAGCAGCGGTCACGGCGGCGGCACGACGGCCGATCCGTTCGACGACGGCGGCACCTCCCTGCTGCGCCAGCCGAAGGCCGTCTGGGCCACGGCCGGCGCCTCCGTCGTGGCCTTCATGGGCATCGGCCTGGTCGACCCGATCCTGCCCTCGATCGCCCAGGGCCTGCACGCCTCCCACAGCCAGGTCTCCCTGCTGTTCACCTCGTACTTCCTGATCACCGCCGTCGCGATGCTGCTCACCGGCTTCGTCTCCAGCCGGATCGGCGGCCGCAAGACCCTGCTGCTCGGCCTCGCCTTCGTGGTGGTCTTCGCGGGCCTCGCCGGTACGTCGGACACCGTCGGCCGGCTCGTCGGGTTCCGGGCCGGCTGGGGCCTCGGCAACGCGCTCTTCGTCTCCACCGCCCTCGCCGTGATCGTCGGCGCCGCGGCCGGCGGCAGCGCGGCGGCGATCCTGCTCTACGAGTCCGCGCTCGGCCTCGGCATGGCCTGCGGCCCGCTGCTCGGCGCGGCCCTGGGCAACCTCAGCTGGCGCTACCCCTTCTTCGGCACGGCCACGCTGATGGCGATCGGCTTCCTGTGCATCACGGCGTTCCTGAAGGAGCAGCCGAGGCCCGCCCGGAAGACCTCGGTCCTGGACCCGATCAAGGCACTCGGCCACGGCGGCCTGGCCTCGGCCGCGGTATCCGCCTTCTTCTACAACTACACGTTCTTCACCGTGCTGGCCTTCACGCCGTTCGTGCTGGACATGACGCCGTACCGCTCGGGCGCGGTGTTCTTCGCCTGGGGCGTGCTGCTCGCGGTCTTCTCGGTGATCGTGGCCCCGCCCATGCAGGCGCGGTTCGGCTCGCTGAAGGTGCTCGGCGGCTCGCTGGTGCTGCTCGCCGTGGACGTGCTCGTCCTCGGCTACGGCGACCACACCGCGGCCGTCGTCTGCACGGTCCTGTCCGGCGCCTTCATCGGCGTGAACAACACCGTCTACACCGAGCTGGCCCTCGGCGTGTCGGACGCCCCGCGCCCGGTGGCCAGCGCCGGCTACAACTTCGTCCGCTGGTTCGCGGCCGCGGCGGCGCCCTACCTCGCACCGAAGATCGAGGAGTGGACCGACGTCCACATCCCGTTCGTGGTCGCCGCGGTCACCGCGGTGCTGGGCGCGGTGGTGGTCCTCGTACGGCGACGGGCCCTCAACTACGAGGCGACGGAGCACCAGCCGCAGCACGCGACCGAGGACGGCGTCACGGTCTTCACCAACTGACCTTTCCCGAGCGGCACTTGGTGAGCTCGCTCACTCCAGGGCAGTCGAACGGATCGGCCGATCCGGTCAGTCGAGCGGGACGGACTTACGGGTGGGATCCCGCAGGTCCGTCCCGTTCGTGAGCCAGCGCTCCTGGAGGGCCTCGGCACCGTGCACCCGCTTCCAGGCGGCCTCGTTCGGAGTCATCGGCAGCAGCGGCAGGAACCGTACGGGATCCATCGGAGCGTCCAGCTCCAGGTCCTCGATCAGCCCGCCCGACTCGGCGACCAGGACCGAGGTGAAGGGCGCGCCGGGCCACAGCGGCTCACCCACGTCCAGCGAAGCGCCCGGCGCCACCACGACGCCCTCGACCTGCGGGGACGCGGCGAGCACGGCGAGCGGACGGAGCACCTTGTCGGTGTCGGCACGGCCGGCCTTCACCGACAGCACCAGCTCGGCGCGCGGGCCCTTCAGGGGGTCCACGACCACGACGGAAGGGGGCGCGGCGAAGCCGCTCGGTGAGGGGCCGGCCGGGTCGGTCATCGGGTGGGCGGACATCCCGAGCGTGGCGTAGCGCACCACCCCGTCACCCACGAAGCGGAGCACCTCGATACGGTCGGTACCGAGGAAGGTGACGGCGGCGCGCGCGTCCGGCTCGCCCAGGCTCGTCCGCAGCCGGGCTTCGACCAGCTCAAGAACATCAGACATGCCGCGAGCATATGGCCGGTGCGCCGGCCGGCCGTCGTCCGTACGGTGACTGCGCCGCGCGGCAGCTTTGGTGTTCGTATGGAACAGGCAAAGCGGCACCCTCACGCGCCAGGCGGCTGATAGCCTTGCCGTCTGGTCAGGGAATGACGTTCGTCCCCCAACGGGGACCGGCCGGAGGAGGTGGGGCTGCGGTGGATCCGAGTCGACCGTGCAGTACCGATAGCTCTCCTGTCATCCCCCTCGCGCAGTCACTCTCCTGATCGAGAGCTTCCGTACCCTCGCCGCCGAGCGGCGAAACCGGGGAAGCGCCTTTGCGCCGGATGTAGATGACGGAAGAGCGCCTTCGCCTCTTTGTTCCGTGTTCTGCGAATCGCCGTCAGCATCCCGCACGGAGCGCCGCCCGCTTTGCGGACGTACCGCCGATGAAGCTGTGTACGTCCACGTTCCGGGCAGCGTTACGCCCCGCGCCCGCGCTGACGGCCGGCCCGTGAAGGAGCCCGCCCATGTCGATGATCCGTGACCTGCGCGCCGCCGTCCGCCCGTCCCGGCGCCGCGACGACGCCCCGTACCGTTCCGAGAGCACCACCCCGGCCTGCGCCAACAGCGCCATCGTCGACTGCGGTGTGTACCGCGAGGGCCGGCGGGTGAGCGACCACGTCACCCCGGCCGAGGCGATCGCGTCCGTACGCGCCGACGGCGGCTTCATCTGGGTCGGGCTGCACGAGCCCACCGAGGCCGAATTCGCCGGTATCGCCAAGGAGTTCGGGTTGCACCCGCTCGCCGTCGAGGACGCCGTGCACGCGCACCAGCGGCCCAAGCTGGAGCGCTACGACGACACGCTGTTCACCGTCTTCAAGACCGTCCACTACGTGGAGCACGCCGAGCTGACCGCCACCAGCGAGGTCGTGGAGACCGGCGAGGTGATGTGCTTCACCGGCCGGGACTTCATCGTGACCGTGCGGCACGGCGGCCAGGGCTCGCTGCGGGCGCTCCGGCACCGGCTGCAGGACGATCCGGATCTGCTGGCCAAGGGGCCGTCCGCGGTCCTGCACGCCATCGCCGACCAGGTGGTCGACGGCTACATGGCGGTGGCCGGCGCGGTCCAGGACGACATCGACGAGGTGGAGATCGACGTCTTCAGCTCGGGCACCAACGGCAAGGGCAACGGCACCAAGAGCGCCGCCAAGGGCGGCGACGCCGGGCGGATCTACCAACTCAAGCGCGAGGTACTGGAGTTCAAGCGCGCCGTGTCGCCGCTGCTGCGGCCGATGCAGCTGCTCAGCGAGCGGCCGATGCGGCTGGTCGACTCCGACATCCAGAAGTACTTCCGGGACGTCGCGGACCACCTCGCGCGGGTCAACGAGCAGGTGCTGTCCTTCGACGACCTGCTCAACTCGATCCTGCAGGCCAACCTCGCGCAGGCGGCGGTGGCGCAGAACGAGGACATGCGCAAGATCACGGCCTGGGCGGCGATCTTCGCGGTACCCACGATGATCGCCGGCATCTACGGCATGAACTTCAGCTACATGCCGGAGCTGAAGTGGAAGTACGGCTATCCGGCGGTCCTGGTCGTCACCGTGGCCATCTGCATCGGCATCCACCGCGGCTTCAAGCGCAACGGGTGGCTGTGAGGCTTGATGGGCGCGCGACGGTTCCGGCCGGGGGTCCGGGGGTTGCCCCCGGGAAGGCACAGCAAGCGCAACGGGTGGCTGTGAGTCCCGGCGGGCGCGCCCCGGGGGCCCGTCTCAGGGGCCGGGCGGCCCCCGGCGGGGTCGGGCCAGGCCATTAGGCTGAGCCGTATGACGGAGACCGTGTCGCAGGCCCTGCAGGATCGGGCGCTCATCGAGGAGGCCACGAAGAAGTCCGGCCTCATCTGGGTGCGGGGGACGACGGGCCCGGCCCGGGCGCTGTGGCACGTCTGGCACGAGGGCGCCGCCTGCCTCGTGGGCGACGGCAGCGGTGAGCAGCCGCTGGCGGACCTCGGGCTGACCGACGGCGGCCCGGCGACGGTCACCGTACGCAGCAAGGACAAGGGCGGCCGGCTGGTCGCCTGGCAGGCCAGGGTCGTCGAGGCCGCGCCGGAGAGCGACGCCTGGCGGTCCGCCGTCGAGGAGCTGAAGGGCAAACGGCTCAACGCACCGGACGCGGACACCCTCACCGAGCGCTGGGCGCGCGAGTGCCGGGTGCTGCGGCTGGAACCGGCCGGCGCGGAGGCCGTGCAGCGGCCCGGCCGGATGCCCGCGGACTCGCACGCCGCGCCGCCGCTGGCGAGCCCCGCGATCACCCGCCGGCCGATCCCGGCGGCGCTGCCGAAGCTGCTGCGCCGCGGCCGCAAGGGCTGATTGGACGCCCCGGGCGGCGGCCCGGGGCCGGACGCTCAGTGCGCGCCGGAGATCTGCGACCCGTAGTCGACGACCTGGTCCTTCGCCGGGGCCTTGAGGTCCACGCGGCTGTCCCAGTCGCCGAGCCGGACCACGCCCGTGCCGCCCGCGCGCTGCAGCCGCAGCGGGTACGGCGTGCCCTCCAGGGAGACGTCCAGGGTGCCGCCGGCGCCGGCGGCGGCGGCCAGCCGGACGGTGCGGACGCCGCCGACGCTGGAGCGGTCCTTGGCCGTCAGCTTGCCGCGCAGCCCGAGCAGGCTGGCGAGCAGGGTGTCCTTGTCGGTGAAGCCGCTGAACTTCTTGTAGACCGGGTCGGAGGCGGGCACCTTGACGTACTTGCCGCCGAGTTTCTGGGCCGCCCCGGACGCGCCGCTCTTCTCGCCCGCCCAGAAGGCCGCGTCCGCCTTCAGGTAGAGCGCGCTGCCGACCCGCAGCAGCTGGAAGGCGGCCGCCTTGGTGGTCAGTTCGCCCTTGGCACCGTGCTCGGCCAGGCTCATGTCGAGCTTGTACGTGAGGCCCTTGCTGACGACGTTGCCGGTGAGGTGGACCGTACCGGCGTGCTCGGCGGCGGCCCGGGTCCTGGCCTGGATCTTCGCCGGGGGCAGCTTCCCCACGCCGTTGGTGCCGGCGTCCGGGTCCTCGTCCGCACCGCAGCCGGCCAGCCCCGCGGCCAGTGCCGCGCAGACCGCCCCCGCGAGCGCGGCGCGCCCCGCACGGCGGGCTCCGGGCAGGCGTCGGGGGCGGGCCCCGGGGGGGATTGCGCTCACGTCGGCTCTGCCTCCTGATGCGGGTGACCTCGACAGCAGTACGGCAGCGTACCTGGGACGTACGGGCGCGTCGGAGGGATGCCTGGCGGTCACCCTACGGCGTCCTCCGCCGGGGCGGCGCGGCCCGGGGCGCGTTAGCCTGAACCCGGATTGATGCCTCGTTTCCGGCAAGAACGGGAGAGAAAGGGCGGCGCTCTGCATGGCAGTGGTGACTCCCCGGGTCTTCGTCTCCCACCTCTCCGGCAGCGCCGTCTTCGACCCGAACGGCGACCCGGTCGGCCGGCTGCGGGACCTCGTCGCGCTGCTGCGGGTCGGCGCCCGCCCGCCGCGGCTGCTCGGGCTGGTCGTCGAGGTGATCAGCCGGCGCCGGATCTTCGTGCCGATGACCCGGGTGACCGGTATCGAGTCCGGGCAGATCGTGATCACCGGAGTGATCAACATGCGGCGGTTCGAGCAGCGGTCGTCGGAGACGCTGGTGCTCGGCGAGCTGCTGGACCGGCGGGTGCGGCTGGTGGAGACCGGCGAGGAGGCCACCGTCCTCGACATCGGCATCACCCGGCTGCCGGCCCGCCGCGACTGGGAGATCGAGAAGGTCTTCGTCCGCAAGGGCAAGGGCAGGAGCGGGGCGCTGCGCCGCAAGGGCGAGACGCTGACCGTGGAGTGGTCGGCGGTGACCGGCTTCTCGCTGGAGGAGCACGGTCAGGGCGCGGAGAGCCTGCTGGCCACGTTCGAGCAGCTGCGGCCGGCCGACCTCGCCGGCGTGCTGCACCACCTGTCCGCGAAGCGACGCGGTGAGGTCGCCGCGGCGCTGGACGACGCCCGGCTCGCCGACGTCCTGGAGGAGCTGCCGGAGGACGACCAGCTGGAGATCATCGGCAAGCTGAAGGACGAACGGGTCGCCGACGTGCTGGAGGCGATGGACCCGGACGACGCCGCCGACCTGCTCTCCGAGCTGCCGGACGAGGACAAGGAGCGGCTGCTGGCCCTGATGCGGCCGGAGGAGGCCGCCGACGTGCGGCGGCTGATGTCCTACGAGGAGCGGACCGCGGGCGGGCTGATGACCACGGAGCCGATCGTGCTGCGCCCGGACGCCACGGTCGCCGACGCGCTGGCCCGGGTCCGCGACCCCGACCTCTCCCCCGCGCTCGCCGCCCAGGTGTACGTCTGCCGGCCGCCCGACGAGACCCCGACCGGCAAGTACCTGGGCCTGGTGCACTTCCAACGGCTGCTGCGGGACCCGCCGTTCACCCTCGTCAGCTCGATCGTGGACACCGATCTGCCGCCGCTGCCGCCGGACACCCCGCTGCCCGTGGTGACCGGCTTCCTGGCGGCGTACAACATGGTCGCCGCGCCGGTCGTGGACGAGAGCGGCGCCCTGCTCGGCGCGGTGACCGTCGACGACGTCCTGGACCACCTGCTGCCGGACGACTGGCGGGAGTCCGAGCTGTACGCCGGCGGGGCCGCCGGGCTGACCGGCGCCGGGAGCCGGGCGGAGGCACCGGATGGGCGCTGAGGAGCGGGAGAACGCGCGGGAGCGCGCCCGGGCGAACGGCGCCTCGGCGGTGCGGCGCGGGGCCGCCGAACGGTCCCGGGTGCGGCTGGACGTGCCGCGCACTCCGCGCCGGACGTTGCTGCCGGAGTACGACCCCGAGGCGTTCGGGCGGCTGTCGGAGAAGATCGCGCGGTTCCTGGGCACCGGGCGCTTCATCGTCTGGATGACCGTCGCCATCATCCTGTGGATCACCTGGAACATCACCGCGCCGGACCATCTGCGGTTCGACGGGTACCCGTTCATCTTCCTGACCCTGGCACTGTCGCTGCAGGCCTCGTACGCGGCGCCGCTGATCCTGCTGGCGCAGAACCGCCAGGCCGACCGGGACCGGGTCACCCACGAGCAGGACCGCCAGCGCAACGAACGGTCGATCGCCGACACGGAGTACCTGACCCGGGAGATCGCGGCGCTGCGGATGGGGCTGGGCGAGGTCGCCACCCGCGACTGGATCCGCTCCGAACTGCAGGATCTGCTGCGGGATCTGGAGGCGGTGCCGGAGGGCCGCCGCGGAGAGTGACGAACGTGACCGCCGACGGCCTTTCCGGAGGCCGCCTCATGCGCCGTACCATCGGGACATGGCTCACGAGACTGCCCCCAGCACCCCGAGCGAAGACGCGATCCGCGCCGCGCTCGCGACGGTGAACGACCCCGAGATCCACCGCCCCATCACCGAACTGGGGATGGTCAAATCGGTGGACATCGCGGCGGACGGCGCGGTGGCGGTCGTGGTCTACCTCACCGTCTCCGGCTGCCCGATGCGCGAGACGATCACCCGCAACGTGAGCGACGCGGTCGCCGGCGTCGAGGGCGTCACCGACGTCCGCGTCGACCTGGAAGTGATGAGCGACGAGCAGCGCAAGGAGCTGGCGGCGTCGCTGCGCGGCGGCACGGCCGAGCGCGAGGTCCCGTTCGCCAAGCCGGGCTCGCTCACGCGCGTGTACGCGGTCGCCTCCGGCAAGGGCGGCGTCGGCAAGTCCTCGGTGACGGTGAACCTCGCCGCGGCGATGGCGGCCGACGGCCTGAAGGTCGGCGTCGTGGACGCCGACATCTACGGCCACTCCGTCCCCCGCATGCTGGGCGCCGACGGCCGGCCCACCCAGGTCGAGAACATGATCATGCCTCCGTCGGCCAACGGCGTGAAGGTCATCTCGATCGGCATGTTCACGCCCGGCAACACGCCGGTCGTCTGGCGCGGCCCGATGCTGCACCGCGCCCTCCAGCAGTTCCTCGCCGACGTCTACTGGGGCGACCTGGACGTCCTGCTCCTGGACCTCCCGCCCGGCACCGGTGACATCGCGATCTCCGTCGCCCAGCTCGTCCCGAACGCCGAGATCCTGGTCGTGACCACCCCGCAGCAGGCGGCGGCCGAGGTCGCCGAGCGGGCGGGCGCCATCGCCGTCCAGACCCACCAGAAGATCGTCGGCGTGGTCGAGAACATGTCCGGGCTGCCCTGCCCGCACTGCGACGAGATGGTCGACGTCTTCGGCACCGGCGGCGGCGAGCGGGTCGCCGAGGGCCTGACGAAGACCACCGGTACGCAGGTTCCGGTGCTCGGCGCCATCCCGATCGACGTCCGCCTCCGCGAGGGCGGCGACGAGGGCAAGCCGGTCGTGCTGACCGACCCGGACTCCCCCGCCGGCGCGGCCATCCGCGCGATCGCCGGCAAGCTCGGCGGCCGCCAGCGCGGCCTGGCCGGCATGTCCCTGGGGATCACCCCGCGCAACAAGTTCTGAGAGTGGTGCCCCGGGGCTCCTACGGGAACTCCCGGGGCTCATCGACGCCACATGATGCGAAGAAGGGGGCGGGCCCATGGGCCCGCCCCCTTCCCTCTGCACGGGCGCCCTCAGCTGCCGCACACGCCCAAGCCGAGGCGCGAGGCGTGCGGCCGGCAACCCGGCCGACCGTGGCGGCCGTCAGCGCCGGTCAGCCCGCGTACGTGCTGATGTCCTCGACGACCGAGAAGCCCAGGCGCGAGGCATGCGGCCGGCAACCCGGCCGACCGTGGCGGCCGTCAGCGCCGGTCAGCCCGCGTACGTGCTGATGTCCTCGACGACCGAGAAGCCCAGGCCGTAGGCGCTCATTCCCCGCCCGTACGCGCCCAGATGGACCGTCTCCGGGCCGTCGCCCGCGGAGCCGGCCAGGACCCAGCCGTATTCGGACTCGCGGTAGGCGAAGGAGGTCGGGACGCCGTCGACCGGGAGCATCAGCTCGGTCCAGGCCCCGCCCCCGAGGTCGTCGGCCAGTTCCCAGGCCAGCATCGTCTGCTGGTCCAGCCAGGACTGGCGCAGCGTGCGGTCCATGTGGGTCGGCCAGGTGTGGTTGAGCAGGCCGGACCCGGCGAGCCAGGCGGCGGTGGAGACCGAGGTGGCCTCCAGGACACCGGTGCCGTCCGCGCTGCGCCGTACGGGGCGGCTGGCGACTGTCACCACCACCGCGAACCGCTCGTCCTGCGGGGACTCCACCTTGATGGTGGGCTCCTCGCCGTGCCCGGTCGCGCCGTGCTCGACGGTGCCGTCCGCGGCCGCGCCGACCTGCATCAGCCAGCGCGGACCGGTGAACGCCTCGTCGAGGCCGTACCACGGGAACGCGGCCAGCAGATAGCCGTCGGCCTTCCGGCCGACCGTGGCGGGCGCCTGTTGTTCCGCTGTCCGACTCGTCGTCTCCATCTGAGCGGAGCCTCCTTGTTGCCCTGCGTCGTGGGCGGCCCGCCCCCCTCAGGCGACCAAACCCCGGACACCCGGAGCATAGCCATAGGGGTCAATACAGCCCGGGCATACCGGAGTGTGTCAGGTGGCGTCGGCGTCGAACGGCGGACGCTCGTCCGGCTGCCGCTCCGCGGGCTTCTTGAGCAGGTCCGGAGCCCCGGAGGAGGCCGGGGATTCCTTGGAGAAGGAGATCCCTGAGCCGTTCGGGTGCGCGGCCGCGGAGCCGCTCTCGCGGCTGTGCACGGCGTCGGTGACCTCGGCCATCTCCGTGCGGAAATCGAAGCCGTTACGGATCTCCTGGAGGTCCTTGAGGCCGTACTCGTCCTTCTCCAGGACGTGCTTGCGGACGAAGTTCTTCGGCTTGAGGTCCTCGAACTCGAAGTCCTTGAAGTCCGGGCCGAGCTCGTTGCGGATGTCCTGCTTGGCGCTGTCGGAGAACTCCCGGATCTTGCGGATGACCCCCATCACGTCCTGGATGACCTTGGGGAGCTTGTCCGGACCGAAGACGAGCACTGCCAGGACCACGATCGCTACCAGCTCTAGGGGTCCTATGTCGAAGAACACCTTGCAGCTCCTTGGGTCATCCGCGGCCTTCGTCGGCCTATGGGCCAGGCCGCCTCTCACCGTACCTGGCCCCGCACGTCGGACGGGAGTCGACCGTGCCAACACCGTGCAAACGATCAGCCCGCGGTGGAGGAACCCAGCCTGAGCCGAACGGACCGCTCCTTGCCGTCCCTTTGGAGGGTGAGCGCCAGGGTGTCGCCCGGCCGGTGGCTGCGGATCTTGATGATCAGCTCCTCACCGCTGTGCACGGCGGCGCCGTCCACCTTGGTGATCACGTCACCGGGCCGGATGCCCGCCTTGGCGCCGGGCCCGCCCGGGAGGACCGGCTGCCTGCCGCCCTTGCTGTGCGCGCTGACCCGCGCCCCGTCGCCGGCGTACTCCATCTCCAGGGTGACGCCGATGACCGGGTGGGTCGCCCGGCCGGTGTTGATCAGCTCCTCGGCCACCCGTTTCGCCTGGTTGATCGGTATGGCGAAGCCCAGCCCTATGCTGCCGCCCTGGCCGCTGCCGTCCTGTCCGCCGCCGCTGTCGGCCGCGCGGATGGCGCTGTTGATGCCGATGACGCGGGCCCTGGCGTCCACCAGCGGGCCGCCGGAGTTGCCGGGGTTGATGGGGGCGTCGGTCTGCAGCGCGTCGACGTACGAGATGTCGCTGCCGTCGCCCTTCTGGCCGCCCGCCGTGATCGGGCGCTGCTTGGCGCTGATGATCCCGGCGGTGACCGTGTTGGCCAGGTCGAACGGTGCGCCGATGGCCACGACCGGGTCGCCGACCTGCACCGAGTCGGAGTTGCCGAGCGGCAGCGGCCGCAGCCCGGTGACGCCCTCGACCTGCACCACCGCGAGGTCGTAGCCGCCGTCCTGGCCGACGACCTTGGCCTTGGCGGTCTGCCCGCCGCTGAACGTGACCGTTATCTCGCCGCCCGTTCCGGCCGGTTCGACGACGTGGTTGTTGGTGAGGATGTGGCCCTCGCGGTCGAGGACGAAGCCGGTGCCGGTGCCCTGCTCGGCGTTGCCGCGGACGTGGATCGTGACGACGCCGGGCAGCGCGGCCCGGGCGATCCCGGCGACGCTGTCCGGCTTGCGGCCCCCGGAGTCCCCGGCGGCCTGCGGCAGCTTGATGTCGTTGATCCCGCCGTAGCGCTCGACGTACGCACCGATCCCGCCGCCGACGCCGCCCGCGAGCAGCGCCAGCGCCACCGCGCCGGCGACCAGCACCCCGCGCGGGGTGCGCCGGGCGGGGTGCAGCGGCAGCGGGCCGCCCTGCAGCGGCGCGCGCCACGGGTCGTACTGCTGCCAGGCACTCCGCGGGGCGCCCGGGTGGTCCTGCGCGGGGGCGTGCCCCGGCGAGAGGGTGGGGCCCGGCGTCGGTGCGGGCCCCGGCGGCAGGGCGGGGCCGCCCGGGTGTGCGGGCACGCCGGGCTCGACACCCGGTTCGGCGGAGGGGCCGGTGGCCGGGCCGGCGGACGGATGGGGTTGCGCGGGTCCGGTGCCCTCCGGTGCGGCGGGGTACGGCTGGTCGCCGGGTCCGGCTCCCGGAGGTGCGGTGGGGTGCGGCTGCTCGCCGGGGCCGGATCGCGGCGGCGCGGTGGGCTGCGGGGGCTGCGGGGGCTGCTGCGGGCCGGGATAGCCCGCACGGCCGGGCGCGGCCTGGGCGGCCGGGGCGCCGTACGGGGGCATCGGTCCGGCGGACGGCGGGAGCACCGTGCCGTGCGCAGGGGTCGTCACCGGCCGCTGCACGGGCGGCGCGGGTGCCCAGGGCCCGGGCCCGCCGTACGGCGGGGTCCCGTACGGGTCCTCGGCATGCAGCGGCCGACGCTGCGGCGGCGCACCGGGTGTCTCGGCGGAGACGGACGCCGCGGCGGAGACGGATGCCGTGGCGGGGGCGGGCGCGGCAGGCGCGGTGGCTTCGGCGTCGGTACGGTCCGGGGCCTGCCCTGTGGCCGTCGGGGCGACAGGAGCAGCCGGGGTCCCCGGGGTCCCCGGGGTCGCCTGGGTCGCCTGGGTCGCCTGGGCCAACTCCGCGGTCGTGTCAGGGAGTTCGGGCGCCGCGTCGGCCACGGACGGCCCCGCGGCCGGTGCCTGCGCGCTCACGGTCGTGGCCTCCGCGCCGGGGTTCCGCTGCGGTGGCCGCACGATCCAGTCCTCCGGTTCCTGCACCGCGGCCTCACCGAAGCCACCAGGCGTTCCGGAGGTGTCGGACACAGAGGGGGTGCCGGCCGTACCGGGCACCGCGGCGGCGTCCCGCCCCGCGGCGGCGTCCGGCGCCGGCAGGCCCGCCTCGGCGGGTCGCTCCGGGCTCGGGGGGTTTCCCGGGCGGCTCCACCACTTCAGCTTCGACCCGGCGGCCTTACCGTCGTCCATGCTCTCCCCTACTTCGCCCGCGACCCCGCGGGCCACCACCACCTCGCGGCACGCGCCCGGTCAGGGGTGCGCCGCCCCAGGGGGATTCAACCAGTTCCGCCCGGGGCCGTGCAGCGGGCGGTCAGCGGCGGTCGGCGGCGGGGCCGTTCGCGGCGGGGCCGTGCAGCGGACGCATCGGCTCCAGCGGGGGAAGCGGGGGCAGGTTCTTGCGCACCGGGCCGCTGCCGGACGCGGCGGTCAGGGGCGAGAAGCGGTACGCCGGGGCCGGGCCGGTCGCGGCGATCAGCGGCGACAGGCCGAAGTGGCCGGAGGACTGGTCCGGCGTCCAGGACACCGACGGGGAGGCGGGCGCCCCGCCGGCACCGTCCAGGCTCATCGCGCTGGGCGCGGGGGCGAGGGTCGGCGCACCGGACGGCGGCCAGGTGGCCGGCCGGGAGCGGGCGCTGGGGACGAACTCCGCGCCGCGCAGCAGGGCGGCGCCGTCCGCCGCGGGACTGCCGGTGAGCGGGGTGACGGCCGTACCGCCGCCGTCGGTCCGTCCGCCGGTCGCGTCGACGGCCGCCTCCAGCGGGAGGGCACCACCGAGCGCGAACGCCGCGAGCGAGACCGCGCCGGCCGCCGCGAAGGCGAACCGGCGGCGCTGTCCGGGCCGCCCGTCCTCCTGGACGCGGAAGCCGCGCGTCCGGGGCTGCGGGGGCACCGCGGCCATGGCATGACGGGAGTGGACGTCGGCGGGGACGTAGCGGAACGCGCCGCCGCCGCGGGCGAATTCACCGCGTCCGAGAGCGCCGTTGCCCAGTCGGCTGCCGGGACCGTCCAGGTCACCTCCGGGCAGCTGCACGAGGCGGGCCAGCAGTCCCTCGGAGGGACCGGGCGGCGCCGTCTCGGCGAACACGCTTTTCAGCCGACGCTGGGCGTCGGCCTCCGCCTTGCACTTCGCACATGTCGCAAGATGCGCGAGCACCCGCTCGCGCGCGTCATGCCCCAACTCGCCGTCGACCAGGGCCGCGAGGCGGTCGCCGAGATGCTGCTCGGCGGGGGACGGACCGCCACTGAGGCTCACGCGATCCCGACCTCCCCCGTGGGCACCACGGCCAGCGCCCGCCGCTGCTCGCGCCGCTCCTCGCCGCGCAGTGCGGGGGCGCGGTGCTTGAGGGCCTTGCGCAGGTGCGAGCGGCCGCGGTGGATCCGGCTGCGGACCGTGCCGAGCTTGACCCCGAGGGTCGCGGCGATCTCCTCGTAGGACAGCCCCTCGATGTCGCACAGCACGACGGCGGCGCGGAATTCGGGCGCGAGGGTGTCCAGCGCCTGCTGGACGTCGGCGTCGAAGTGGGTGTCGTCGAAGTGCTCCTGCGGCGCGGGCTCCTTGCTGGGGAGCTTCTCGGCCGCGTCGTCACCGAGCGCGTCGAAGCGGATACGCTGCCGGCGGCGGACCATGTCCAGGAAGAGGTTGGTCGTGATGCGGTGCAGCCAGCCCTCGAAGGTGCCGGGGGTGTACGTCGACAGCGAGCGGAAGACGCGGACGAACACCTCCTGGGTGAGGTCCTCGGCGTCGTGCTGATTGCCGCTGAGGCGATAGGCCAGGCGGTAGACCCGTGCGCTGTGCGTGCTGACGATCTCCTCCCACGTGGGCGGAGTCCACGCCTCCGCATCCGCGTCTGCGGCGAAGGTCGCGGTGCGTGCGGAGTCAGTGCGGAAACGGTCAGCAGTGTTTGTCACGGATTTCGGCTCGGCGAACGACCTCTTCAAGCGCCTCAGCACTCCTCGGTCACCCGTCGCAGCCGCACCTCCCCTGGTGGCTCTGGTGGTGTCCAGTAGAGCCCCTACCATATCCACCTCGCCCGTTAGCTCCGGATAAGCAGATTTGACCTGCATTTGGTCCAGCTTCTGGCCTTGATTCGTGTCTCGCGCGGTCTTCACCACTGCGTCCCCCCGTCTTCCTCCTCCCCCTCTTTAACGCCCGGTCCCATCTGCGGGTTCCCGGACGCAGCGGATACAGTCACGGTTGCGTCAACTACGGGGACAGGAGAGGGCCATTACCGGCAACCGGCAGACGAGCTTGGCATTCGCCGAGGCGTACGGCGCCGGGACCATCGACGGCACCACCGAGGCCGCCCTGCGCTGGTCCCGCGACCGCGCACGCGAGGCCGGCATCCGCACGGTGGCCACCGGCACCGGCGCGGCCCTGCGGCTGCTCGCCGCCACCGTCGACGCCAAGGCCGTCGCCGAGATCGGCACCGGCACGGGCGTGTCGGGCATCTACCTCCTGCACGGCATGCGCCCCGACGGCGTGCTGACCACCGTGGACTGCGAGCCCGAGCGGCAGGCCTTCGCCAAGCAGGCGTTCCGCGCCGCGGGGTTCGCCGGCAACCGCGCCCGCTTCATCCCGGGCCGCGCGCTGGACGTCCTGCCGCGACTGGCGGACGGCGGGTACGACCTCGTCTTCTGCGACGGCGACCTGATGGAGTGCCTGGAATACCTCGCTGAATCGTTGCGGCTGCTGCGCCCCGGCGGCCTGGTGTGCTTCGAGGGCGTCTTCGCCGACGGCCGGACGGTGGACTCGGCGATGCAGCCCGCCGAGGTGCTGCGGCTGCGCGAGCTGCTGCGGGCGGTACGCGAGAGCACCACGCTGGTGCCGTCCCTGCTGCCGGTCGGCGACGGCCTGCTCTGCGCGGTCAAGCGCGGCTGAGCGCCGGAACGCCGGGGCCTTGGAAGTCCCCGGGCACGCGAACGGCCCCGGCACGCGGCGCGCCGTCACTGCGCGCCGTCTGCCGGGGCCGGGGTCTCGGCCGGGTACCGGGCTCACTCGGGCCCGGGCGTCCGCCGGTTACTCACCCTTGTCAGACGGTGACCTTCTCCAGGGCCTCTCCGAGGGCCTTGGCTTCGTCGGGGGTCAGCTCGACGACGAGCCGCCCGCCGCCTTCGAGCGGAACGCGCATGACGATGCCCCGCCCCTCCTTGGTCACCTCGAGCGGGCCGTCACCCGTCCGCGGCTTCATGGCCGCCATGCTCGTTCCCCTTCCTGAAACCAGCTCATCTCAGCCGACGGCCCGGATAGGCACGTGTCACCGGCATCGAACACATTGCTTCCAGGCCATTATCCCGCATCGAACGACCCGATGACCAACATCGGGCAGCATCCCTTCGGCAACTCGCACCCGCAAACCCACCCAATTCGGGGAGCGGGCTGCGATACTTCTCCGCCCGCCGACTCCCGACGCGCCCGCAATCTTTGATGTACGTCACATGCGAACGGCCGATGATCTCCGGCATCCTGAGCGCTGACTGCCGCCACCAGGCAGTGCCGAGCCGCTACGGAGGGGACTCCCAACTATGGCCGACACCGTGCTCTACGACGTGACCGACGGACTCGCGACGATCACCCTCAACCGACCCGACGCGATGAACGCGCTGAACGTCGAGGCCAAGGTCGCGCTGCGGGACGTCCTCCAGGAGGCCGCGGGCGATCCCGCCGTGCGCGCGGTGCTGTTGACCGCCACCGGGCGGGCGTTCTGCGTCGGCCAGGACCTCAAGGAGCACATCGGGCTGCTGGCCGAGGACCGGGCCACCGGCTCCGGCGGCACCATGAGCACCGTGCGTGAGCACTACAACCCGATCGTGACCGCGCTGGCCGGGATGGCGAAGCCGGTGGTCGCCGGGGTCAACGGGGTCGCCGCGGGCGCCGGTGCGGGCTTCGCACTGGCCGCGGACTACCGCGTCGTCGCCGACACCGCCTCCTTCAACACCTCCTTCGCGGGCGTCGCGCTGACCGCCGACTCCGGGATGTCCTGGACCCTGCCCCGGCTGATCGGCCACGGCCGCGCCGCCGACCTGCTGCTCTTCCCGCGGTCGATCAGCGCCCAGGAGGCGTACGAACTGGGCATCGCCAACAAGGTCGTACCCGCCGCCGAGCTGGCCGAGGAGGCCGCGGCGGTGGCCCGCCGGCTGGCCCAGGGGCCGACCGCCGCGTACGCCGCGATCAAGGAGTCGCTGGCCTACGGGGCGGGGCACTCCCTCGTCGAGACCCTCGGCAAGGAGGACGAGCTGCAGGGCCGGGCCGGGGCGTCGGAGGACCACCACATCGCGGTCGAGGCGTTCGTGAAGAAGGAGAAGCCGGTCTTCCTCGGCCGCTGACCGCCGCCGGCCGGCCGGGCCGGGCGGGGCGCTACACGCACCGGGCCGCCCGCCGGCCGGGCCGGGTCAACCGGCCGCCGCCTCCACCGCCGCCCGGACGTGGCAGTCCGCCAGATGGTCGTTGACCAGGCCGCAGGCCTGCATCATCGCGTAGGCCGTGGTCGGGCCGACGAAGCGGAAGCCGCGCTTCTTGAGGTCCTTGGCCAGCGCGGTGGACTCCGGGGTCACCGGCTGCACCTCGCGCACCGTGCGCGGCACCGGACGGCCGGCCCGGTCGGGGGCGTAGGACCAGATCAGCTCGTCGAGCTCGCCGGGGGCCAGCGCGGCGGCGACCTTGGCGTTGTTGATCGTCGCGGCGATCTTGGCGCGGTTGCGGATGATGCCGGGGTCGGCGAGCAGCCGCTCGGCGTCCGCCTCGGTGAACCGCGCCACCTCGGCGACCCGGAACCCGGCGAACGCGGCGCGGAACCCGGGGCGGCGCCGCAGGATCGTGATCCACGAGAGGCCGGACTGGAACGCCTCCAGGCTCATCCGCTCGAAGAGCGCGTCGTCGCCGTGGACCGGCAGGCCCCATTCCGTGTCGTGGTAGGCGCGGTAGTCCGCCATCTGCGCGGACTCCATGCCCCACGGGCAGCGCGGGATCCCGTCCGGCTCCGTCACCACACCGCTCATCGGCCCTCCCCCTCTTCCGGGCCGCCGGCCGGACCGGTCCCGTCCGCGTCCCCGGAACGGCCGCCGCCGGCCCCCGGCCGCTTCTCCGGCACCGGTCCGGCCGCGGCCGGGCCGTCCTGTATGAGCCCCGGGCCGCCCATCGCCGCGGCGTGCGCCCCGGCCAGCGCGGCCTCCAGCTCGGCGATCCGGGCGTCCCTCTCGGCCAGCTCGGCGCCCAGCCGGTCCAGGACGCCGTCGACGTCGTCCATGCGGTAGCCGCGCACGGTCACCGGCAGCCGGACGGCGTCCACGTCGCCACGGCCCAGCGGGCGGTCCACGGGCAGCGGGTCGGACAGCCGGTCCGGCTCGGCGTCCCGCAGGCCACCGCCGTCACCGCCGACGACCACGAGCGTGACCGCGGCGACCACCACGACCATCGCGATCAGCAAGAACCAGAACACGACCAACTCCCCGGACTTGTGCCTGCTCCGATCGTGCCATGCGGGTCCGACAGTTAGGGTCGCTCCCGGACCACGGAGAGGAAGTCAGGGAATGCTGCGGCTGGGTAATCGCGAGTTCGGACCGGACGAGCGGGTGATCATGGCGATCGTCAACCGGACTCCGGACTCCTTCTACGACCAGGGCGCCACCTTCCGTGACGAGCCCGCGCTGGCCCGGGTGGAGCAGGCGGTCGCCGAGGGCGCCGCGATCATCGACATCGGCGGGGTCAAGGCGGGGCCCGGCGAGGAGGTCAGCGCCGAGGAGGAGGCCCGCCGGACGGTCGGTTTCGTGGCCGAGGTGCGCCAGCGCTTCCCCGATGTGGTGATCAGCGTCGACACCTGGCGGCACGAGGTCGGCGAGGCGGTCTGCGAGGCCGGCGCGGACCTGCTCAACGACGCCTGGGGCGGGGTCGATCCGCTGCTGGCCGAGGTGGCGGCGCGGTACGGCGTCGGCCTGGTGTGCACCCACGCCGGCGGGGTCGAGCCGCGCACCCGCCCGCACCGGGTGGCCTACGACGACGTGATGGCCGACATCCTCCAGGTCACGCTCGGACTGGCGGAGCGGGCCGTGGAGTTGGGCGTGCGGCGGGACGCGATCCTGATCGACCCGGGGCACGACTTCGGCAAGAACACCCGGCACAGCCTGGAGGCGACCCGCCGGCTGGACGAGATGACCGCCACCGGCTGGCCCGTGCTGGTCTCGCTGTCCAACAAGGACTTCGTCGGCGAGACGCTCGACCGGCCGGTCAAGGAGCGGCTGCTGGGCACCCTCGCGACCACGGCCGTTTCGGCCTGGCTGGGCGCCCAGGTCTACCGCGTCCACGAGGTCGCCGAGACCCGCCAGATCCTCGACATGGTCTCCTCGATCGCCGGCCACCGGCCCCCGGCGGTCGCCCGCCGGGGCCTGGCCTAGAGACCTGGAGAAGTGCCTCCCCGAGCAGGCCGCAACAGGGGAGGCACCGGCTGAATCCGGCCCGGTCAGGGCTGGATGCCGCCGACCTCCTTGGTCACCAGCGTGATCGCCTCGTCCACGTCGTCGCTGAGGTGGAACAGCTCCAGGTCGTGCATCGACGCCTTGCCCTGGGCGATCAGGGTGTCGCGCAGCCAGTCGACCAGGCCGGCCCAGTAGGCGGTGCCGAACAGCACGATCGGGAAGCGGGTCACCTTGCGGGTCTGGACCAGGGTGAGCGCCTCGAAGAGCTCGTCGAGGGTGCCCAGCCCGCCGGGCAGCACCACGAACCCCCGGGCGTACTTCACAAAACACGTCTTGCGGACGAAGAAGTACCGGAAGTCGACACCGAGGTTCACGTACGGGTTCATGCCCTGCTCGAAGGGCAGCTCGATGCCCAGTCCGACGGAGGTGCCACCGGCCTCGTGGGCGCCCTTGTTGGCCGCCTCCATGGCGCCCGGACCGCCGCCGGTGATCACTCCGAAACCGGCCTCCACCAGCGCCCGCCCGATCCGCACGCCGGTCTCGTACTCCTTGGAGTCGCGCGGCGTACGGGCCGATCCGAAGACGCTGACGGCCGGGCCCAGCTCGGCCAGCGCGCCGAAGCCCTCGACGAACTCCGACTGGATGCGCATCACACGCCAGGGATCGGTGTGCACCCACTCGGAGGGGCCTGCGGAGTCCAGCAGCCGCTGGTCCGTGGTGCCGGCCTGCACCTGGTCGTGGCGGCGCAGAACGCGACCCAGCCGCTGCTCACCGGGGGCCGGTGCTCCCTCGGGACTGGCCATGACATGCTCCCTCCGCTGACGATCGTTTGCCGTTTCAGCGTAGATCCGACGGGCTGAAGCGCAGGGGAATTCCGCTGGTCCGCCAGGGATCGGCGACCGGTCCCGAGGGGTGTGGTGCACGTCCTTCAGGCGGTGAGCCAGGCGCGCAGCCGCTCCTCACAGTGCAGGATGCGCTCGGTCTCGACCCGTTCGTCCTTCTTGTGCGCCAGCAGCGAATAGCCCGGCCCGTAGTTGACGGCCGGGACGCCCAGGGCGCTGAAACGGGAGACGTCGGTCCAGCCGAACTTGGGCATCGCGGTGCCGCCGACGGCCGCCATGAAGGCCTTGGCCGCGGGGTGCGACAGCCCGGGCAGCGCGCCCGGGGAGTGGTCGTCCACGACGAACTCGTCGACCGGGCAGTCCGCGAAGACCTCGCGGACGTGGGCGATCGCCTCCTCCGGGGTCCGGTCCGGCGCGTAGCGGAAGTTGACCGTGACCGTGCAGGCGTCGGGGACGACGTTGCCCGCGACGCCGCCCTCGATGCGGACGGCGTTGAGGCCCTCGCGGTATTCGAGGCCGTCGATCACCGGCCGGCGCGGCTCGTAGGCGGCGAGCTTGGCCAGGATCGGGGCGGCGGCGTGGATCGCGTTGGCGCCCATCCAGCTGCGGGCGGAGTGCGCGCGCTCCCCGGTGGTGCGCAGCAGGACCCGCAGGGTGCCCTGGCAGCCGCCCTCCACCTGGGCGTCGGAGGGCTCCAGGAGGACGGCGAAGTCACCGGCGAGCCACTCGGGGTGGGCGTCGGCGACGTGCCCGAGGCCGTTGAGGTGCGCGGCGACCTCTTCGTTGTCGTAGAAGACGAAGGTGAGGTCCCGGTTGGGCTCGGGGACGGTGGCGGCCATCCGCAGCTGGACGGCGACGCCGGACTTCATGTCGCAGGTGCCGCAGCCCCACAGGACGCCGTCCTCGTCGAGCCGCGACGGGACGTTCTGTGCGATCGGCACGGTGTCGAGGTGTCCGGCGAGCACCACCCGCTCGTCGCGGCCCAGCTGCGTACGGGCCACGACGTTGTTGCCGTACCGGTCGACGGTCAGGTGCGGCAGGGCGCGCAGGGCGTTCTCGACCGCGTCGGCGAGGTCCTTCTCGTTGCCGCTCTCGGAGGGGATGTCGACCAGCTGCGCGGTGAGCGCGGCGGCGTCGAGCGACAGGTCGAGGACCGGGGGGTGTGTGGAGCGCTCCATGGTTCCGACCCTATCGGCAGCACTCCAGTACGGTGGGCTCGTGTCCGCCCGTCCCGCCTTCGCCGTCCGCCGCAGCCGCCTGTGGCGTTTCACCGCAGCCTTCGCCGTACTGCTCGGGCTGGCCGGCTACCTCCTGGTGCAGTACATCACCGGCGGTCCCGGCGCGCCGCACTGCACGGTCCGCGCCGAGGGTGACGAGGAGGCGTACGAGCTGTCGCCGGAGCAGGCCGCGAACGCCGCGACGATCTCGGCGGTGGCGTCCTCGCGGGGGCTGCCCGAGCGTGCGGTGACCATCGCGCTGGCGACCGCGATGCAGGAGTCCGGGCTGCGCAACATCGAGTTCGGCGACCGGGACTCGGTCGGGCTCTTCCAGCAGCGGCCGTCCCAGGACTGGGGCACGGTGCGGCAGATCATGGACCCGGTCTATTCGGCCGGGGAGTTCTACCGGCATCTGGCGAAGGTGCCGGGCTACTCCCGGCTGCCGCTGACCGTCGCCGCGCAGAAGGTGCAGCGCAGCGGCTATCCGCAGGCGTACGCGAAGCACGAGGCGAACGCCGCCCGGCTGACCGGCGCGCTGACCGGGCGCGACGCGGGCGCGATGACCTGCACCGAGAGCCGGCCGGAGGACAGCCGGGCGGGCGGCGCCGCGGACGTGCGGCAGAAGCTGGTGCGGGAGTTCGGGGCCGGGGTGCTGCCGCGGACGGACTCCGCCGCGGGCCGCGGCGCGGGCGGCAACCGCGGGGTGACGGTGCCGGTGGGGCAGGGCGGCGGCCCGGGTTCGGAGGGCGCCCGGCGCGGCTGGGAGCTGGCGACCTGGGCGATGGCGCACTCCGCGGAGCTGCGTATCGAACAGATCTCTTACGCCGGCCGGACGTGGACGGCGGACGATTCGGGGAAGGGCTGGCAGAACCGGCCGGGTGATTCCGCGGCGGACGGGCGCGAGGTTCGTATCATCACCGCGCAGTAGTTTGCGATATCGCCCGGAAGGGTTCCCGGGTGCGTGCCTACGGCAATTCCCCGGGAAATGGCGCGAGTTGGCGTCCGGGCGAGTGCGCTTTCCGTCAATTCCCCTGCGGGCCAAGGGCCGTGACGTTTCCGCATCCGCGGGTGCGCGTCCATATCGCCCTTCTTTCCACACGCCCGATTATGCGATGCGTTACCAACTCTTTACCGGAGTTCACCGCAACCTTCGGGGGCCTGACGCGGTAGTCAGTGCGTCCGCCCGGCGGACATGGCACACCACATCTGTCAGAAGTCCGAGTCCTTCTCCGTAAAAGGAGCACCATGTCCCTCCCCGTTACGCGTCGGATCGCCCGAGCCGCCCTGCTCGTCGCAGCAGGCGCCGCTCCCGTGATCGCTGCGGCCGGTTCCGCGAGCGCCGCGAACCTGCCCGTGAAGGCACCCGACCTGGTCGGCGGACTCACGGCGCCCCTGGACTCCCACAAGACGGGCGACACCCTCGACCGCGCCGCGCACCACGGCGTCGGCGTGCTGAACGAGGCCGGCAACAAGGCGGCGACGAAGCTCGCCCCGGCGCTGGTCGAGACCGCGGGCCCGGTCGTCAAGAAGGCCATGCCGCTCACCAAGGGCGCGACGGACAAGGCCGAGAAGGTGGTGCGCCCGGTCGCGAAGGAAGGCGTCTCGACCGAGTCGCTGCCGCGCAAGGCGGCCGGCGGTCTGCTCGGCTCGCCCCAGGCGCTGGTCGGGAAGGCCACCGGGCTGCTCGGCGGGCTGCCGCTCGGCGGCCAGGCGTAACGACGTACGACGACGCGCAGGGGCCCGGGGAGAGTGCTCTCCCCGGGCCCCTGCGCGCGTGGCGTCAGCCGGCGCGGTTCACCCCGCCAGGCGGCGCACCGCGGCGGCCACCCGCTCGTCGGTGGCCGTGAACGCGATCCGTACGAACCGCTCGCCCGCGGCGCCGTAGAACTCCCCGGGAGCGACCAGGATGCCGCGCTCGGCGAGGGCCCCGACGGTGTCCCAGCAGGGCTCGTCGCGGGTCGCCCACAGGTAGAGCGACGCCTCGCTGTGCTCGATGCGGAAGCCGTGGTGGAGCAGCGCCTCGCGCAGGGCCGTGCGGCGGGCCGCGTAGCGCTCGCGCTGTTCCCGGACGTGCGTGTCGTCGCCGAGCGCCGCCACCACCGCGGCCTGGGTGGGCGCCGAGGTCATCATGCCGCCGTGCTTGCGGATCTCCAGCAGCGGGCCGAGGACGGCCGGGTCGCCGGCCAGGAAGGCGGCGCGGTAGCCCGCCAGGTTGGAGCGCTTGGAGAGCGAGTGGACCGCGACCAGGCCCTCGTACGAGCCGCCGTTGACGTCCGGGTGCAGGACCGAGACCGGGTCGGCCTCCCAGCCCAGTTCGAGGTAGCACTCGTCGGAGACCAGGAGCACGCCGTGCTTGCGGGCCCAGGCGACGATGCCGGTCAGCTCGTCCTTGGAGAGGACCTTGCCGGTCGGGTTCGACGGCGAGTTCAGCCAGAGCAGCTTGAGGTTCGCCGGGTCCAGGTCGCGCGGGTCGTCGTAGACCTCGTGGTCGGCGCGGGCCAGGCGGGCGCCGACCTCGTACGTCGGGTAGGCCAGGCGGGGGTGGGCCACCTTGTCGCCGGGGCCGAGGCCCAGCTGGGTGGGCAGCCAGGCCACCAGTTCCTTGGAGCCGACGATCGGCAGGACGTGGTGGTGGGTGACCCCGCGGGCGCCCAGACGGCGCTCCAGCCAGCCGGTGATCGCGTCGCGCAGCGCCGGGGTGCCCCAGACCGTCGGATAGCCCGGGGAGTCCGCGGCGTCGATCAGCGCCTTCTGGATCAGCTCGGGGACCGGGTCGACCGGGGTGCCGACGGAGAGGTCGACGATCCCGTCGGGGTGCGCGGCGGCCGTCTTCTTGTACGGCTCCAGCTTGTCCCAGGGGAAGACCGGAAGCCGGGCGGAGACTGCGGACACGGGGTGGCTCACTTTCCTCGGTGCGGCAAACGCCTCGGTCCCGTACGGCGGCGATCAAGGCGATCGGGCCGTACGGGACCGAGGCGGCGCCGTGCGGCCGCTGATGACTCCGGGGAGGGGAAGCCGCGGGGCTCCCCTCCGGTCCGGTCGGTTACTGGTTCTGCGGCGGCAGCGCTGCGATGAAGGGGTGGTCGCGCTCGATCAGGCCGAGCTTGCTGGCGCCACCGGGCGAGCCCAGCTCGTCGAAGAACTCGACGTTCGCCTTGTAGTAGTCCTTCCACTCCTCCGGGGTGTCGTCCTCGTAGAAGATGGCCTCAACCGGGCAGACCGGCTCACAGGCGCCACAGTCGACGCATTCGTCCGGGTGGATGTACAAGGACCGGGAGCCCTCGTAGATGCAGTCGACCGGGCACTCCTCGATGCACGCCTTGTCCTTGACGTCGACACAAGGCTGCGCGATGACGTAGGTCACGCTGTCGTTCCTCCTCGTTAGGGCCGGCGGACCGATTGGCGGTACCGCCGCAGGGCGCGCGGGAGCGCGGCGTCGTCGATGCCCGCCACCTAGTATCTCCGTTCCCGGGCACGAGACGAACAAGAGGGGCGGTTTGAGCGATGGAATTCCTGGCCGGCGGTCGCGCGGAAGTCCAGATCACCCGTGCTGACGTGGGCAAAAGGGTATCCGTCCGGCGCCTCACGGGGGACCGGGAGGGGGGTCCGGCCTTCACGGACGCGGTCGGGGTGCTCACATCGTGGGACGGGGGTGTGCTGAGCATCACACGCCGCTCCGGCGAGTGCGTACGGATCGCGGAGTCCTCGCTGGTCGCCGCCAAGGTCGTGCCCGCGGCCCGGCCACGGAGAAAGGTGCCCGCCGCCTCCGCACGCGAGCTCCAGGAGGTCGCGGCGCGCGGCTGGCCCGCCACCGAGACCGAGCGTCTCGGGGAGTGGACGCTGCGGGCGAGCGTTCAGGAGGTGCCGGGCGAAGTCCGTCCTGGAGAGGTGGCGGCCGGGCGACGGGTGGGCTTCACGCGGCGGGGCAATTCCGTGCTGCCGATCGGGGACCCCGGGGTTCCGCTGGACACCGCGCTGGAGCGGATCGCGCAGTGGTACGCGGCGCGCGGCCTGCCGCCGGTGATCGTGGTCGCCACCGGGCGCGCGGACACCGACGAGGCGCTCGCCGCCGAGCTGGAGCGGCGCGGCTGGGAAGGCGAACGGCACACCCGGGTCCTGATCTCGGCGCTGGCCCCGCTGGCCGACACCGACGCGGACCTCTCCCGCGTCACCCTGTCCCGCGAGCCCGGCGAGGCGTGGCTGGCCCTCTACAACCGGACCGGCGACGCCGGCGGCCCGACCGCGACGGCGCTGAAGGTGCTGACCGGCGGTCCGTCGGTGTGGTTCGCGACGGTACGGGGCGCGGACGGCGGGACCGCGGCCATCGGGCGGCTGGTCGTGGACGGGCGCTGGGCGGGGTTCGCGGCGATCGAGGTGGCGCCGGACGAGCGGCGGCAGGGGCTGGCCTCGCTGGTCATGGCGGCGCTCGCCGGGCGGGCGCTGGACGAGGGCGCCTCCGCGGCGTACCTCCAGGTCGAGGCGGACAACGCGGCCGCGCTGGCGCTCTACGAGCGGCTCGGCTTCACCGACCACCACGGCTACCACTACCGCCGGGCCCTGCCCGGCGGGCGCTGAACGGGTATCGGTCACCTATGGCACCCCGTACGCCTGATGAGGAACCCGGGCCGGAGCCGGACGCGCGGGCCGCGCGGCGCCGCCGGTTCGCCGCCGCCGCCCGCGAGGAGCGGCCCGACCTGTCCCTGCTCTGCCTGCTGGTCGCGGCCGAGGCCGATCCCGGGCTGGACGAGGCGGGCATGGACGCGGCCCAGATCGAGCTGGACCGGCTGGCCGGGCTGCTGCCGTACCACCCGGCGGGCGGCCCGGGGGCCTGGGCCCGCAACCTGGCCGAGCTGCTCGGTACCCGCTGCGGCTTCGGCGGCACGCCCGCCGACTACCGGCGGCTGGAGTCCTCGCTGCTGCACGAGGTGCTGCGGCGCCGCCGCGGGCTGCCGATCCTGCTGTCGGTGGTGTGGATGGAGGTCGCCCGGCGGGCCGGCGCACCGGTGTACGGGGTGGCGCTGCCGGGACATTTCGTGGTCGGCTTCGGCGATCCGGCCGGGGCGCATGTGCTCGCCGATCCGTTCGCCGGCGGCCGGCCGCTCACCGACGAGGACGCCGCGCTGCTGGTCGCGGGGGCGACCGGCGGGCAGCTGACCCGGCCGATGACGTCCCCGGCCGACCCGCTGGAGATCGTGCTGCGGGTGCTCAACAACATCCGGGCCTGGGCCGAGGCCCGTCCCGAGCACAGTGCGGTGCAGCTGTGGGCGCTGGACCTGGCGCTGCTGCTGCCCAGCCATCCCGCGCGCCTGCGCCATGAACGGGCCCAACTCCTGGTCCGGCGCGGGCAGTTCCTCGAAGGCGCGGCGGAGCTGACGGAGTACGCCGAGGTGGTGGCGGCGGTCGACCCGGCCGGCGCGGAGGCGATCCGCCGTCAGGCCGCGGCGGCCCGCGCCATGCTCAACTGAGGGGCGGCGGCCCGGCGGCCGACGACCAGGACCGTGGCGTCGTCCTTGAGGTCGCCGCCGGTGAAGCCCTCCAGGTCGGCCCGGAGGGTGCGGGCCAGCTCGGGCGGCTCCAGCCGGGTCCAGCCCGCCAGCCGCTCGCCCAGCGGGTAGAAGATGCCGTCCGGGCCGCGCGCCTCGGTCACCCCGTCCGTGCACAGCACGATCCGGTCGCCGGGTTCCGGGCGGACCGGTACGCCGCGCCGTGGTTCGCCGCCGAGCGGGCCCAGGCCCAGCGGCAGTCCGCCCTCGCCGTCCCGGCGCTCGTACACCGCACCGTTCCGGATCAGGTAGTACGGGATGTGGCCGCAGGACAGCACCCGGCCCTGCGGCGGCCCGGCCCCGCCGTCCCGTACCTCCACCAGCAGCGCGGTGACGAACCGTTCGTCGGCGCCCTGCTCGGCCGAGCGGGCGTTGTAGCGGGCCAGCGCCTGCTCCATCCGGTCGGCCACCGTCTCCAGGGCGTCGTGGTAGTGCGCGGCCTCCCGGAACGCCGCCAGCACCTCCAGTCCGGCGCCGATGGCCGGCATGCCCTTGCCCTGGACGTCGCCGATCATCAGCCGCAGCCCGTGCGGGGTGTCGACGGCCTCGTAGATGTCGCCGCCGACCCGGGCGCCTTCCTGGGCGGAGACGTAGAAGCCGTACGCCTCGACGGGGCCGGCGCGCAGCGGCAGTTCGCGGAGCATGGCCCGCTGCACGGTGTCGGCCACCAGGCTCGTCCGGGCGTACAGCGCCTCCCGTTGGAGGCGGACGCGGCACAGCATCACGGAGAAGGCCGCCGCCAGGCAGGCCCCGAAGACCGCGGTGATCCGGCTGACCGGGGCCCAGTCGGCGACGGTGAAAAGGTCCACGTACAGCAGGCACAGCAGGTAGACGGCCGCCACCAGGACGGTCCGCCGGAGGGAGCAGCGCAGTGCGGCGTACAGCGGCGCGATGCCCAGGAAGGCGGACTGGTGCAGCTCGGGGCCGAGGTCGACCGCGTCCAGCACCGTGACGCCGACGATCACGAGGATCAGCGCCGCGGTGGTGCGGGGGCCGCCCTCCGGGACGCGGCTGAGGGGCATCACACTTCAAGCCTGCGGGACGGTGCGCGCGGCCGCACCGGGGCGAAGGTCCCGGTTGCGCCGGCCGGGCCCGCGGGGCCGCGGGCGCCGCGGGTGACTACAGCCAGCCCTTGTCGCGGGCCGTGCGGACCGCCTCGGCGCGGTTGCGGGCGCCGGTCTTCTGGATGGCGGTGGAGAGGTAGTTGCGGACCGTGCCCTGGGAGAGGTGGAGGGCGGCGGCGATCTCGGCGTTGGTGGAGCCGTCCGCGGCGGTCCGCAGCACCTCCCGTTCGCGGGCGGTGAGCGGGCTGGCGCCGTCGGCCAGCGCGGCGGCCGCCAGCGCCGGGTCGATGACCCGCTCGCCGCGCAGCACCCGGCGCACCGCGTCCGCGAGCCGGGCCGCCGGGGCGTCCTTGACCAGGAAGGCGTCCGCGCCGGCCTCCATGGCGCGGCGCAGGTAGCCGGGGCGGCCGAAGGTGGTGAGGATGACGATCTTCACGCCGGGCAGCTCGCGGCGCAGCGCGGCCGCCGCGTCCAGGCCGCTGAGGCCCGGCATCTCGATGTCCAGCAGGGCGACGTCCACGTCGTGCGCCCGCGCGGTGGCCACCACCTCGTCGCCGCGCGCCGCCTGTGCGGCGACCTCCAGGTCCGCCTCCAGCGACAGCAGCGCGGCCAGCGCCTCCCGGACCATCGACTGGTCCTCGGCCAGCAGCACTCTGATCATGCCGGTCAGCTTAGGGCCGGGCGCAACCGCCCGGGGCCGGCGTACGGCCGGGGCTACGCCTGGCCCGGCAGCCGCTCCGGGAGGGTCCCGGCGGCGGGCGGCGCGGGGGCCGGGGCGGCCAGGGGTACGGAGGCGCGCAGGGCGAAGCCGCGGCCGCGCGGGGCGGGGCCGGTCTCCAGACGGCCGTCGGCCCGCGCCAGGCGCTCGCGCAGCCCGGTCAGGCCGTTGCCGTCGTGGCCGCTGCCGCGCGGCGGCCCGATGCCGTCGTCGATGACCGACAGGCACAGGTAGCGGCGTTCGTCGGCCTCCCACTCCTCGGTCAGCAGCAGCTCGCAGCGGCGGGCACCGCTGTGCCGGACGACGTTGGTGACGGCCTCGCGCAGTGCCCAGGCCAGGGCGCCCTCCTCGTCGGCGGAGAGGTCCCGCTGCTCGTCGTCCAGCGCCGGGTCGACGGCGGCGGTGATGCCGGCGGTGCGCAGCGCGGCCCGGGCGCCGGCCAGCTCGACGGTGATCCGGGGGCGGCGGTAGCCGGTGACCGCCTCCCGTACGTCGACCAGCGCCTGCCGGCTGACCCGTTCGATGTCGGCCACCTGGCGGGCGGCGTCGTCCGGGCGGTCCGGCAGCATCCGGCCGGCCAGCTCGCTCTTGAGCGTGATCAGGGAGAGCGAGTGGCCGAGGAGGTCGTGCAGATCGCGGGCGAGCCGCAGCCGCTCGTCGTTGGCGGCGAGCCGGGCCACCTCCTGGCGGGCGGCGCGCAGCTCCTGGGTCGTACGGATCAGGTGCTGCACGCCGACCATCATGAAGCCGCAGCCCAGGGCGGGCAGGCCGTAGGCGAAGAGGTAGTAGTCGCGGATTTCCGGGTAGTGCCAGCCGACGGCGAGGAGCAGCGCGGTGACCAGCGGGATGGCCCAGCGGGACTGCTGCCAGGACAGGACCACGCCGCTGGCCACGCTGGTGAAGATGAACAGCACCAGCCAGGAGAAGTCCATCGTGCAGGAGAGGGCGAGGGACAGCGCCAGCAGGACGGCCAGTGCCGCGTACGTCACCTGGCGGGTGAGGGTGCGCCACATGTGGCGGAAGACCAGGGCGAAGTAGGTGAGGACGAAGAGGGCGAGCCCGAGGAAGCCCCAGATCCGCTGGCCGGTGGACACACCGGGCTGGAGGAGCTGGCCCACCGGCCCGGCCAGGTACAGCAGCCAGAGGGAGGTCCACGCGGTCTTGCTGAGGGCCTGGCGGCGGCTGCGGGGCTCCTGCCCGATCCGGATCGGGTTGTAGTCCTCGGGTTCGCTCTTCTTCTCCACCGGCGTCACGCCTTCCGGGTGTCCTTGCGGTACAGCCAGGCCGCGCCGCCGGCGAACAGCACCAGGTAGCCGGCGAGGACGGCGATGTCCTTCAGGTGCGGCGCGCCGCCGGCCTCGACGGCGGTGCCGAGCGCCGCGTACGCGTGGCTGGGCAGCCATTCGGCGACGTCCTGCACCCACTGCGGCAGGAGCGTCAGCGGCATCCACAGACCGCCGAGGAACGCCAGGCCGAAGTAGATCAGCATGGCGATCGGGCGGACCGCGTCGCCGGTGGCCAGGTAGCCGATGGCGACGCCCAGCGCGGCGAAGACGAAGCTGCCGAGCCAGGTGCCGGCGGCGATCGCCAGCCACTGCCAGGCTTCCAGCCGGACGCCCTTGACGACCGCGGCGACGAGCATGACCAGCACGATCGACGGCAGGCTGACGGTCGCGGCGGCGCCCATCTTGGCGGCGACGTAGCCGCGGCCCGGCAGGGCGGTCAGCCGCAGTTGCCGCACCCATCCGTTCTCGCGTTCCTTGGCGATGCGCTCGCTGTTGCCCAGCAGCACGGCGGTCATGGCACCGAATGCTGCCATGGACACCATGAAGTACAGCCCCATGTCCAGCTTCATGCCGGGGAGCGGGGTGCGGTCCGCGCCGCCGGCGATGATCAGGTACAGCGCCGGCGGGTAGATCACCGAGAAGAACATGAACTTCTTGTTGCGCAGCGCGCGGACGATCTCCAGCTTGATCAGGGTGGTCATCGGGCCGCCTCCTCGGCGGTGGCGGGGCTCCGGTCGGACGCGGTGGTGAGGGCGATGAAGGCCTGCTCCAGCCCGAGGCCGGAGACTTCGAGGTGGTGCGGGTAGAGGCCGAGGCGGTAGACGGCGTGCACGGTGGCGTCGGCGTCCTGGGACTGGATCCGGACGGTGCGCCCGGAGACCTCCAGGGAGGTCAGGTACGGCAGGGCGTCCAGCGCGGCGCGGTCGACCGGCTCGTCGAGGTCGAAGGTGACCCGGCGGGCGCCGGCCCGGGCCTTGATCTCGGCGGCGGTGCCGTCGGCCAGCACCCGGCCGCGGTGCAGCACGATCACCCGGTCGGCGATCGCGTCGGCCTCTTCGAGGTAGTGGGTGGCGAACAGCACCGTACGGCCCTGCCGGGCCTGCTCGCGCATCGTGCCCCAGAAGGTCTGCCGGGCCGAGACGTCCATGCCGGTGGTCGGCTCGTCCAGGACGATCAGGTCGTTGGCGCCGGCGGTGGCGAGCGCGAAGCGGACCCGCTGCTCCTGGCCGCCGGAGAGCTTGTCGACCATGCGGTCGGCGATCTCGGTGATGCCGGCGGTGGCGAGGACCTCGTCGAGCGGATAGCCGTGCGGGTGCAGATCGCGGGCCAGCTTCACCAGCTCGCGGACCTTCACGCCCTCCATCAGGCCGCCGCTCTGCAGCACGGCGCCGACCCGGCCCTGCTCGATGGCGCGCTGGGGGGTCGTGCCGAAAAGGGTCACCGTGCCGGCGTCCGCGCTGCGCAGGCCGAGCAGCAGGTCGAGGGTGGAGGATTTGCCGGCGCCGTTGGGGCCGAGGAGGGCGACGGTCTCGCCGGGGTGCAGCTCCAGGTTCAGGTCGGCGACCGCGCGCACCGCGCCGTAGCTCTTGCTGACCTGACGGAAGCTGACCACCGGTGTCCGGCCCGCCTCCTGGGCGGTGACCGTGCTGGTCGCTGTCGTCTTCATGGTGCCAGCCTCCCGGTCGCGCCCCGGTGCCCGGCAGTGTCGGACGTCCGTACTCCGGGATGACATCTGTCATGGGGGAGGCCCCCTAGGGGTTCTCCCGGAGTGGTGTGCCGGGAGTGCCTCCAGGGGGCCTCGGGCCGGTGGCCGGCCGGGCTGGTCCGGTCCGCCGTCAGCCGTCCGCGCCGATGGTCTGGACCCGCTCGGCGGGGGTGCGGCCGAGCAGCGCCTTGGCGACCGCGCTGGCCACCTCCTCGACGGTGACCGGCTTCTTCGAGCCGTCGCCCTTGGTGAGCAGGACGCCGTTGAAGGTGTCGCCGTAGAGCTCCTTCAGGGCGGTCCGGTCGTAGTACGGCACCAGCTCGCCGTTGCTGCCGATCTTGAACGACAGGAACTTCGGGATGGACTTCTGCGGGCTGAACGAGACCGCGTGGGCGCCCGTACGGACCGTCACCAGGCCGGACATGGCGGGCTCGGCGTACTGCTTCATCGCCCGGTCCACCGCGGCCTTGCTCACCCGCGGCTGCTGGGTGCCGGCGGCGAGGACCACGGGGGTGTCGGTGCCGTTGGTGACCCGCTCGCGGTAGGCGTCGGCGACCTTCTGGCGGGACGCCTTGACGTCGATCGCCTTGTGCGGGACGCCGTAGTGCGGCACCGCCTTGCCGTTCTCGAAGGTGATCCCGCCGTCCTCGGCGGCGCCCCCGGGCCCGGCGATGTTCTCCAGCGCGACCGCCAGCTTCTCGTCGTCGACGACCATGGCGGGCTTGGCCGTCCGGTCGACGCCGAACAGCGAGCCGATGACGGAGACCGGGTTGTAGTCCCGGCCGGCCGCGTTGCGGACCGTCGCCTGCGGGTCGACGTCCAGGCCCGCCTTGGCCGGCAGCAGGGTCTCGGCCTTGCCGTCGACGGTGAGCTTGAGCGGCGCGGTGCGGCGGTCCTTGAGCGCCGCCTCCAGCTTCTTGACGGCGTCTTCCTTGGTGGTGCCGCCGATGTTCACGCCGAGCGCGGTGGTGCCGTTGGGCACGTCGGCGTGGTCGAGCAGCAGACCCGCACCGTAGGCGACGCCGGCCAGGACGACGACCGCGACGCCCGCCAGGACCAGCTTGTTGCGGCCCTTCTTGGGCGGGTTGATCGGCTCGGGGATCTTGGGCCGCGGCTTGGGGGCGCCGCCGCCCTCGCCGGGTCCGGCGGCGAACGGCGAGGGGGCCGACGGACCGTCCGCCCCGGGGACCGCCGGGATGCCGCTGACCAGGGTGTCGCCGGACACCCGGTCGCGACGGCCGGGCGCCCCGCTCCGGGGGCCGCTCTTCGGGCCGCCGGGCACCGGGCCGGCCTGCGAGCCGGGCAGACCGCCCGAAATGCCGCCGGCGCCGACGCCGCTGCCCGGGCCGGTCAGCGGTCCGGGGGCCTGCGGGGTGAGTTCGGCGGTGTCGTCGATCTTCGGACCCGGGCCGGACGCCGGGTCACTGAAGCCGGGCGGGAGGTTGAGCGACGAGGTGCCCTTGGCCGGGCCCGTGGTGGGTCCGTTCGGGCCGGCCGCCGGGGAGTCGAACGGGCTGTGGTCCCGGGCCACGCCGGGGGGCGCGTCGAACGGCGAGGCGCCGCCGTGCGCCGCGCCGTCGAACGGCGAACCGGTGTCCCGCGGGGCGCCGTCGAAGGGCGAAGCGGCGTCCTGCTGCCCGCCGTCGAACGGCGAGCCGCCACCGGGCCGGGCGCCCTCGTCGAACGGCGAGCCGCCGCCCTGCGCCGCCGGGCCGTCGGAGAAGTACGGCAGGTCGGGGCGCTGGGGCGCGCCGGTGCCCGACGGGCCGCGCGGCGGGGTCGTACCGCCCGGGGCGGGCGGCGCGGGGTGCGAGCCGGTGCTCGACGACGAGCCGGCCCCCTGAGACGTACCGGCCTGCGGCTTGCGCGGCGCGAACCAGTCGCTGGTCTTCTCGCCGCGGCCGCCCGTGGTGGCGTCGCCCGCGGCGGCCTCCGGGCGGGGGGTGCTGCCGGTGCGTTCGGCGCCGCGCTCGGCACCGCGCGCCGGGCGCGGGGCGCCGCGGGAACCGCCGGACCCTGCCGATGCGTTCATGCCGGACTCCTCACCGACGGGCTTGCGCACGACGACCGGCGGGATCGGGCGGGAGCCCGGAATGTTGATCTTGATCCGCGTCGTCAGCGTGGTCTCGGTCTTGGGCTCCTCCGGCTGCGCCGCGGCACCGGGCGCCAGGGCCTCGTCGGCGTCTCCCCTGGGCGAGCCGTACGGCGGCGTCCCTGACGGGTACGCGGCTCCGCCACGGCCCCGCGGGCCGGAGGACGAACTGTCAGATTCACGACTCAAAGCAGGTTCTCCCGGTTGGCGCTCCGCCGCTCGTCAGAGATGATCCCCGGCCTCAGGACCGGAGGGTGCCCCCAGGGCGGCGCGACGGCGCGCACCACCATACTGTCCGCCGCGGGCGGACACCCGGGGAGCCGACGAACACCGCCGCCATGGGCGAACCCCCTGCACCGGGGCCACTCGCCCGGACCCGCGCGGCATTCGTCCTGGTATGCACCATGTCATCCGCCAACTCGGCCGGGGCGGGCGCCCATCGTGCGCATCTGGGCCGCGGTGGCACAGATCACAGCCACCAGGATGCCGCCCAGCAGGAAGACGTAGGAGCCGGCGCCCGGGCCGAAGAGGAAGTCGCCTTCCGGCCGGACGTCGCTCAGCAGCAGGAACACCGTCACCAGCCAGGCCGCGCCGGGCACCAGCGCGCCGGCGGTGGTGCCGCTCGCCCGGGTGCCGCCGTAGAAGAGGCCGCCGACGGCCGCCAGCGCCAGCACCAATCCGCCCGGGAACCAGGCGGCTTGCACCAGCGTCCCGGCCAGCGCCACCAGCACACCGGCGACCAGAAGCAGTACGTATATGCCGATCCGGCCGCCGGTGAGCGGTGCCGGTCCGGCCGCGGGTGCGGCGGGTGCGCCGGACCGCGGGCGGGCGCCGGACCCGCCGCCGGACGCCGCACGGGACCGCTGCCCCTTGCCCGCGCCACCCTTGCCGCCGTCAGCGGCCGCGCCGCCGTTGCCGCCCTTCGCCGTGCTCATTCCGCCGCCTCCTCAATCCGGGCACTCTCCTCCATACCCGCCATTTCGCCGATACCCGCGAAGAGGTCGTCCTCACGGTCCCCGGCCGCCACTCCCGGAACGCCGTGCACCAGCCGATAGTGCTCCGTGCCGAACAGCGGCTGCCCCAAGTCGTTGGAGAGCGCGAAGAACGGCCCGTCGACCGCGATCTGGGTGTAATGGGCGCGCATCGCCGCGGCCTTGGCCGCGGCGTACGCCGGGTCGCCGGAGATCGAGGCGGTCACCTCGGAGTCCGGCACCACCCCCGGCACGTCGTCGACGGTGGCCACGCCGGGGAAGCCGTGCCCGGCCGCGCGCAGCCGTGCGAAGCCCTCCTCGACCACGGAACGGGGGTTGCAGTTCCAGTAAATCTTCCCGATCGCATACGCGCCGCCCAGCTCCGGCCGGAAATCCGCGCGCGCGGCCAGCTCGGCGCCGCGCATGGCCACGCGGTGCGCCTTGATGTGGTCGGGGTGGCCGTATCCGCCGTTCGGGTCATAGGTGACCAGGACCTGCGGCCGGACCTCACGGATGACGGCCACCAGGTCGGCGGCCGCCGCGTCGAGCGGGGCCTGCCAGAAGGAGTCGGGCCGGTCGTTCTGCGGGGCGCCCATCATGCCGGAGTCGCGGTACCGTCCCGGCGCGCCGAGGAAGCGGTGGTCGGTGACGCCGAGCTCGGCCATGGCGGCGGCCAGCTCACCGACGCGGTACGGGCCGAGGCCGCCGTCCCGGTCCGGCGCGAGGTGCGCGAGCTCGGGCGGGATCACCTCGCCCTCCTCGCCGCGCGTGCAGGTGACGAGGGTGACCAGCGCGCCCTCGGCCGCGTACTTGGCCATGGTCACGCCGTTGTTGATCGACTCGTCGTCCGGATGGGCGTGGACCAGCAGGAGACGGCGGGCGGAGGGAGGGTGGGCGGTCATGCGGACAAGCCTACGAGCCGCCACCGACACCCTCACCCCGCGCTCGGGTCCGGACGTGCCGCCGCCCGGGTACGGACGCGCCGCCGCTCAGGACCCGCTGCTCAGAACTTGATGCCGCCGATCATGCTGGCGACGTTCGTCGTCAGCTGCTTGACCGACGGAGCGATGGACGAGCTGGCCAGATAGAAGCCCAGCAACATACAGACGAAGGCATGCACGGCCTTCAGCCCGGCCTTCTTGACGAGCAAGAAGACGATGATCGCCAGCAGCACCACCGCCGAAATCGAGAGTGCCACGGCGGCTCACCTCCAAGTATCCACGACCCGAACAGAGTTGATGGTGCACGGAGCGCCGCCGCGGACCGTACACCGGGGTATGCCAAGGGCTCTTTACCCCGTACCCACTACGCGCAAGGGATCATAACTTTCCGTCCAAGCGCATAAGTCGGAGCACGGAAGCAGAGCGGGGGCGCACACGATCTTCACGAGCGCGACCGCGGTGAGCCGGGCCATCCCCTCGCTCACGAACGGGCCCGATCCCGGGGCACCTCGCCTAGGCTCGGCCCCATGACCGGACAGCCTTCGTTCCCGCGGCAGTACGCCCGTACGCAGCGCTTCACCCTGGGCGCCCCGCGCAGTTACACCGTCTCCCCCGACGCCGCGCGGATCGTCTTCCTCCGTTCCCCTTCGGGCACCGAGCGCAGCCAGCAGCTGTGGGTGCTGGACCTGGACGAGGGGCGGGAGTTCACCGCCGCCGATCCGCAGGCCCTGCTGGCCGGTGCCGAGGAGGACCTCTCCCCGCAGGAGCGGGCCCGCCGCGAGCGCAGCCGGGAGAGTTCGGCGGGCATCGTGGGCTATGCCACGGACGCCGCCGTGGAGTTGGCGGCGTTCCCGCTCTCGGGCCGGCTCTTCGTCTCCGAGCTGCGGGCCGGCACCACCCGCGAACTCCCGGTGCCCGGCCCGGTGGTGGACCCGCGGCCGTCCCCGGACGGGCGGCACGTCGCCTTCGTGGCGGAGGGCCGGCTGCGGGTGGTCCCGGTGGACGGCGAGACCACGGCGGACGGCGGCGGGGCGGCGGACCGGGTGCTGGCCGAGCCCGACGGGCCCGAGGTGACCTGGGGCCTGGCGGAGTTCATCGCGGCCGAGGAGATGGGGCGTTACCGGGGCTTCTGGTGGTCCCCGGACAGCGACGCGGTGCTGGCCGCGCGGGTGGACGAGGCGCCGGTGCGGCGCTGGTGGATCTCCGACCCGGCGCACCCGGACCGCGAGCCCGCCCGGATCGCGTACCCGGCCGCCGGCACCGCCAACGCCGAGGTCTCGCTGACCCTGTTCGGCCTGGACGGCTCGCGCACCGACATCGACTGGGACCGCGGACGCTATCCCTATCTCGCCCGCGTCCACTGGTCCGCGGCCGGCCCGCCGCTGCTCCTCGTCCAGGCCCGGGACCAGCGCGACCAGCGCTACCTGACGGTCGACACCGCGACCGGTGCGACCCGGACGGTGCACGAGGACGAGGACGAGGCGTGGGTCGAGCCGTTCCCCGGGGTTCCGGCCTGGACGCCGGACGGCCGGCTGGTGCGGATCGCCGACGAGGGGGGCGCGCGCAAGCTGTTCGTCGGCGACCGGCCGCTGACCGGGGCGCCGCTGCACGTACGGGCGGTGCTGGACATCGGCGAGGAGGACGTGCTGTTCTCCGCGAGCGGCACGGACATGCACGACATCGGCGTCTACCGCGCCTGGTTCCGCGGCAGCGGCGACCAGGGCGGCTGGGAGCGGGTGGGCGACCGGCCGTATCCGACGGTGTCCTCCGCGGTGCGCGGCGGCGCGCTGACCGTCCTCTCCCAGACCTCGCTGGAGCGTCCCGGCACCCAGGTGGACGTGGTCCGGCTGGACCCGGACGGCGGGGAGAAGACCCTCGCCACGATCGGCTCGTACGCCGAGGAGCCCTCGCTCACCGCCCGGCCCCGGCTGGTCCTGGCCGGGGACCGGGAGATCCCGTGCGCGGTGCTGCTGCCCGACGGCTACGCGGAGGGCGACGGTCCGCTGCCGGTGCTGCTGGACCCGTACGGCGGTCCGCACGGCCAGCGGGTGGTCGCCGCGCACAACGCGCATCTGACCTCGCAGTGGTTCGCCGACCAGGGGTTCGCGGTGATCGTCGCGGACGGCCGGGGCACCCCGGGCCGCTCCCCCGCCTGGGAGAAGGCGGTCTCCCGGCGGCTCGCCGAGATCACCCTGGACGACCAGGTGCACGCACTCCAGGCGCTGGCCGGATCCTTTCCCCTGGACCTCGGCCGGGTGGCGATCCGCGGCTGGTCCTTCGGCGGCTATCTGGCGGGGCTGGCCGCGCTGCGCCGGCCCGATGTCTTCCATGCCGCGGTGGTCGGCGCCCCGGTGACCGACCTCCGGCTGTACGACACCCACTACCAGGAGCGGTACCTCGGCCACCCGGACGAGGAGCCGGCGGTCTACGCGGAGAACTCGCTGGTCACGGACGAGGGGCTGGCCGGGGCGCGGGAGCCGCACCGTCCGATGCTGATCGTGCACGGCCTGGCGGACGACAACGTGGTCGTGGCCCACTCGCTGCGGCTGTCCTCGGCCCTGCTGGCCGCCGGCCGCCCGCACGAGGTCCTGCCGCTGTCCGGCGTGACGCATATGACGCCCCAGGAACAGGTGACCGAAAACCTGCTGTTGCTTCAGGTGGACTTCCTCAAGCGGTCGCTGGGGATGCGGCCCTGAGGGAATAGCCCCCCGCCCCCGGCCCGTTGTGGCCCCGAAGGGGGGCACGCATCCCCTACGGGATCTGTTCGACCACCCCGTAAGGGCCCAGCCCAGCCCAGCCCACCCCGCCCTCTCCCGCCCGGCCCCGTGATCGCCGCTCCGTGATCACCAGCCCGCCCCACCCCGTGGCCGCAAGCCCGTGCGCCCGTGGTCACCAGCCCCTGGTCACCAATCCGTGGTCACCAGCCCGGCGAGAACGTGGTCACCAGCCCGGCGGGAGCGTGGTCGGCGGGGGCGGGGCGTGCGGTGGCCGGGCCTCGCCCGGGGCGGAGCCGTAGGCGCGTACCTCATCCGGGTCGGCGGGACGGGGCGGTAGGCCGGGCCGGGCCGCGGCGATCAGTACGAGCGGGCCGGCGGTCGCCGCCAAGGCAGCCGTGGCGAGCCCGAGTTGGGCGCCGGCCGGCAGGACCGCCAGCCGTCCGAACGCACCCGAGCGCACGGCGAGGGCGAGCGCCACCGCGCCGTGCACGGCCAGCAGGGCCCCCGCGGCGGCCGCCGCGGGCCGGGCCGAGGCCGCCCGGCGGAACGCGGCCGTCGCGGCGGCCAGCGCCAGCAGTGCCAGGACCGCCGTCTCCCAGTCGGCCGGGGGCTCCAGCAGGGCCCGCACGGTCCCCGCCCCGCCGACCAGCCGCCTGCCGTACGCCTCGCCGCCGAGCCGTACCCAGTGGTGGATCTCCCGGGCCGTCAGGGCCAGTCCGGCGGCGCCCAGGAGGACGCCGGCCACGACCGCCGGCCCCTTGTACGGCCGGCCCGCCGGGCCGGCGTCCGCCCCGTACCGCACCGCGTACACGACCCCGTACGCCGAGGACGCCACCTCGGGCAGGGCGTCGGCACGGCGTCCGCCGGACCGGCCCGGGCGCCCGTGCCGCCGGACCGCGCCGGCCGCCACCCCACGCAGCAGCGCCGCCGCCACGAACTGGGCCGCGGCGGTCGCCCACGTCCATGTCAGCAGCCCGTCGTCCGGGCCGGGCAGCCGGGCCGCGGCCGGTGTCCACAGCACCGGCAGCCGCAGCAGGACGACACCGGCCGCGAGGGAGCACAGGGCGCCGGCGGCCACGGCCGGGGCGGCGGCCCGGCGCCGTACGACCGCCGCGGCACCGAGCGCGCCGAGCACCAGCAGCGGGTCCAGGGCCGAGGTGGCCCAGACGGTGTCGCGGCCCGGGCGGAGGGCCGCGCCGGACCAGTGCCGCCACAGGTCCGTACCCGGTCCGGCAGCGACGACGAGGTCCCGGACGATCCAGCCGGCGCCGGACGACGCGAGCAGCAGGCAGAGCCAAGTGGCGGTGCGGCGCATGCCGTTGGTGAGAAAGCTGTCCCGCTTCGTGGACACGGCCCGTCCCCCGTCCGTGTCGATGTGCCGGGTGGCCTCGGGCGCCGCGGGGACGCGGCGTCCACCGCAGATCTACTCCACTCCCGGCGCGGGCACAACAGACCGGGACGAGGTGCGGGGGCGCCATCGGCGCGAGGCGTCGGGACGGGCCGCCACCACGCGCGGACAAACCCCCCGAAACGACAACCGGCCGGGCCGCCGTCTGGCGTCCCGGCCGGTCCACGGCACCCGCACGGCCGTACGTTGTTCATCATGGCGCGTCCGTATATCGGTGTTGCGACAGTGAAGTTGCCTTCACGTTAAAGCAGTTGGTGGTGATATGTCCCCCATGCCGCATATCACGCCCACCTGTCAAGCACGCCCTGGCGTCGATCTGCGCAATCTTCGCTCAAGAAGTAGACGACCTGTTCGCGAGCACACCCGATCCCCTTGACTCCGCCATAAATCACTTGCGAAAGTCCGCTCATCCAGCGGTGCGAATCGACACCGCTTCACGTTCCAAGAGAACTCGGCGCGGGGGCACTTCGCGATGACTAGTCCATCCCAGACCGCCGCTGACAGGTCCGACACCCCAGGGCTTGGATCCGGCGGCCTGAAGAAGGAAAAGAAGGGCAAGGGCGGTGAGCTCGTCGGCCGTTCCCCCGGCCAATTGATGTGGACGCGCTTCAAGCGCGACCGCACCGGCGTGATCTGCGCGATCGTCGTACTCGCCTTCTTCGTCATCGCGGCCCTGGCCCCGGTGATCGGCGCACTGTACGGCAAGGACCCGTACACCCTCTACGGCAACGAGGACCCGAACCTCCTCGATGAGTTCGCCTACCCGGCGGGCCCGAACGGCGGCATCTCCCCCGAGCACTGGTTCGGCGTCGAACCGCAGCTCGGCCGGGACGTCTTCATGATGCTGATCTACGGCATGCGGATGTCGCTGGGCATCTCCGTCGTGGTGACGATCCTGACCGTGATCACCGGCATCGTCGTCGGTGTGACGGCCGGTTACATGGGCGGCAGGACGGACTACTTCCTGAGCCGGGTGATCGACTTCCTGCTGGCGTTTCCGAGCCAGCTGACCTTCGTGGCCTTCATGCCGGTCGTGGTGGCGCTCTTCGTCCCGCCGGGCGACGAGACGCCGACCTACGTCCGGGTCTGCGCGCTGATCATCGTCCAGTGGTTCCTGGGCTGGATGGGTCTGGCCCGGCTGCTCCGCGGGCAGGTGCTCTCCCTGCGCGAGCGGGAGTTCGTCGAGGCCGCGAAGATCACCGGCGCCTCGCCCTGGCGGATCATCCGCAAGGAGCTCCTGCCGAACGTCGTCACGCCCGTGCTGGTGCAGAGCACCTACATGCTCCCCCTGTTCGTCACCGCGGAGGCGGGTCTGTCCTTCCTGGGCGTCGGCATCATGGAGCCCACGCCCGACTGGGGCCGCCTGTTCCAGGCCGGCGCCCACTTCTACGAGAACGACCCGACCTTCCTGCTCTTCCCCGCCGCGGCCATGCTGATCTTCGTGCTGTGCTTCAACCTCCTCGGAGACTCGGTACGCGACGCCTTCGACCCCAAGTCCGGGCGCTGATCGTCCACTTGAGGGGGGCTTGCTGTCACCCCCACCTGCCGGGCCCAGCCCCGGATGTCTGAGACAGCAACATCTGGACCCCAACTGACAGGCAGGTGCTTGGAACCTCATGAACGCACTTTCTACGCGCAGAGCACGCGCGGTGGTCGTGGCCCTCGCGGCCGGATCGCTCGCGCTCACCGGTTGCAGCGGCGGCAGCAACAACAACAAGGACAAGGCGCAGACCGACGCGGACGCCGCGGCCCAGGCCAAGGTCATCCCGATGGGCACCGCCGCCGACTCCACCGGTCCGGCCGTCGCCGTCAAGGGCGCGCACCGCGGTGGCACCATCCGCGTGTACCAGCGTGACAGCTACAACCACCTGGACCCGGGTCAGATGTACGTCAGCGACATGAAGGCGCTGTCGCAGCTGATCTTCCGCGGTCTGACCGCCTTCAAGCAGGACGACAAGGGCAACGCCAAGGTCGTCGGTGACCTCGCCACCGACGCCGGCCAGATGTCCGACGGCGGCAAGACCTGGAAGTACACGCTCAAGGACGGCATCAAGTTCGAGGACGGCAAGCCGATCACCTCGAAGGACATCCGGCACTCCATAGAGCGGCTGTACGCCAAGTTCATCACCGACGGCCCGACCTACGTCCAGACCTGGCTGTCGGGCGCCGGCACCACCTACCGCAAGGCGCTGCCGGACGGTCCGTACAAGGGCGACCACCTGCCCAAGAGCGTCCTGGACACCCCGGACGACAAGACCGTCATCTTCCACTTCAAGAAGCCGCAGTCGCAGCTGCCGTACGCGCTGACGATGCCCGGCTACAGCGTGGTCCCGGACAGCGCGAAGGACACCAAGGACGCCTACGACGTGGCGCCGGTGTGCGCGGGCCCGTACAAGATCGCGTCGTTCAAGTCCGGCAAGTCGATGCAGCTGGTGCGCAACAAGAACTGGGACCCGAAGACGGACCCGATGCGCACCGCGTACCCGGACGGCTACAACATCACCTTCAACCACCAGGCCTCGGACTCCACCAAGCGCCTGATGGCCGACCAGGGTGAGGCCAAGAACGCGGTGAGCTTCACCAACGCGGTGGACCCCACGCTGACCAAGGACGTGCTGAACAACGCCAGCGCCAGCAAGCGCCTGGTGCAGGGCTACCAGCCCTACGTCTGGCAGATGAACTTCAACATGGACCGCCTCAAGGACAAGCGGATCCGTGACGCCATCACCTACGCGCTGCCGGACCAGCAGCTGGTCCGCCTCAACGGCGGCAGCTACGGCGGTGAGATCGCCGGCGGTCTGCTCGCCCCGACCGTGGCGGGCTACAAGAAGGGCTACGACCCCTACGGCAAGCTGTCGCACCCCAACGGCGAGCCGGAGAAGGCCAAGAAGCTCCTCAAGGAGGCCGGCAAGACGGGCATGAAGCTCGTCTACGCGTACTCCAACACCGAGTCGCGTCAGAAGGAAGCCGTCGCCATCGAGGACGCGCTGACCAAGGCCGGCTTCAACGTGCAGAAGAAGGAGGTCGACGCGGCCTCCTGGTACGAGCAGATGGGCAAGGTCGACAACGGCTTCGACATCTACATGACCGGCTGGGGCCAGGACTGGCCGGACGCCTCGACCGTGATCCCGCCGTCGTACGACGGCACCACGATCCAGGACGGCGCCTCGAACTACTCCCACGTCAACGACAAGCACGTGAACTCCGAGATCGCCCGCATCTCGCAGATCACCGACGTCAAGAAGGCGACCGAGGAGTGGCAGAAGCTGCACCAGTACATCGTGGAGAAGGTCAACCCGGCCGCGCCGGCCTTCTACACCAAGGTGCTCCAGCTGTACGGCTCGAACGTCGGTGGCATCCGCTACAACCTGGACGTCAGCTACCTCGACCCGAACACGCTGTACCTGAAGAAGTAACAGGAGCGGTTGCCCCTCAGGCAATCGCCTGACGAAGGCACTCCGGAGAGCGCGCACACGGCGGAACGCGCGCCCTCCGGGGCCTTCGTCCGCCACCCCTCACGCCCACTGCCGCCGCCGTCCTGAGAGCAGCGAACTGCCATGCTTCAATTCCTACTTCGCCGGACGTTCGGCGCTGTTGTCATCCTTCTCCTGCTCAGTGCCTTCACCTTCTTCGTGTTCTTCGGTGCCGGTGACCCGGCAGCGATGTCCTGCGGAAAGAACTGCACCGCGGACAACATCGCGCTGATCCACCAGAACCTCGGCCTCGACAAGCCCCTGCCGACCCAGTACTGGGACTGGCTGGTCGGCATCTTCGCCGGCCGGGACTACTCCGTCGGCCACTGCAGCGCCCCCTGCTTCGGCTACTCCTTCGCCACCAAGCAGGACGTCTGGGCCACGCTGATCGACCGGCTGCCCACCACCGCCTCGCTGGCCATCGGCGGCGCCGCGGTGTTCCTGACCGTCGGTCTGGGCACCGGCCTGCTCGCCGCCTACAAGCGCGGCTCGATGCTCGACAAGGTGCTCACCTCCATCTCGATGGTGCTGAGCTCGGCGCAGATCTACATCCTCGGCCCGATCGCACTCGGTCTGTTCGTGTACAGCGGCCTGATGGACTCGCCGAAGTACGTGGAGTTCACCTCGGACCCGGCCGGCTGGTTCATGGGCCTGCTGCTCCCCTGGGTCGTGATGGCGACCATCTTCACCGCGCAGTACACCCGTATGTCCCGCTCGACGATGATCGAGCAGCTGCAGGAGGAACACGTCCGCACGGCCAAGGCCAAGGGCATGTCCGGCAGTTACGTCTTCCTGCGCTACGCCTGGCGCGGTTCGCTGATCCCGATCGTGACCATCCTCGGCATGGACCTCAGCTCGCTGTTCGGCGGCGCGATGATCACCGAGTTCACCTTCCAGCTGGCCGGTGTCGGACGGCTCGCGATCGACTCCGTCATCACCCTTGATCTGCCCATGGTCCTGGGCGTGCTGGTCTTCAGCGCCGCCCTGATCCTGGTGTTCAACATCATCGTGGATGCGACGTACGCCTTCATCGACCCGCGCGTGCGCCTGTCCTAGGAGAGCCTGAAGTGACCACACTCACCAAGACCGAAGGCACCACCGTGCCGGCCGGGTCCGACCCCTTCCTGTCCGTTCGTGACCTGCACGTGCGGTTCTCCACCGAGGACGGCATCGTCAAGGCGGTCGACGGTCTCTCCTTCGATCTGGAACGCGGTGAAACGCTCGGCATCGTCGGCGAATCGGGCTCCGGCAAGTCGGTGACCAACCTGGCGATCCTGGGCCTGCACAACCCCAAGGCCACCGAGATCGGCGGGGAGATCCTGCTGGACGGCCAGGAGCTGACCGGGGCCAAGGAGAAGACCCTGGAGAAGCTCCGCGGCAACAAGATGGCGATGATCTTCCAGGACGCGCTGACCGCGCTGTCGCCGTACTACACGGTCGGCCGGCAGATCGCCGAGCCGTTCATGAAGCACACCGGCGCCAGCAAGCGTGAGGGCCGGCAGCGCGCCATCGAGATGCTGACCAAGGTCGGCATCCCGCAGCCCAACCTGCGGGTGGACGACTACCCGCACCAGTTCTCCGGCGGTATGCGCCAGCGCGCCATGATCGCCATGGCGCTGGTCTGCAACCCGCAACTGCTGATCGCCGACGAGCCGACCACCGCCCTCGACGTCACCGTCCAGGCGCAGATCCTCGACCTGCTCAAGGACCTCCAGCAGGAGTTCGGCTCCGCGATCATCCTGATCACCCACGACCTCGGCGTGGTCGCCAACACGGCGGACAAGCTGCTGGTGATGTACGCGGGCCGGGCCGTCGAGCGGGGCTCCGTCAAGGAGATCCTCACCGAGCCGCGGCACCCGTACACCTGGGGCCTGCTCAGCTCGATGCCGCGGCTCTCCTCGGACGTCAGCGAGGCGCTGCACCCGATCCCCGGCTCCCCGCCGAGCCTGCTGAACCCGCCGTCCGGCTGCCCGTTCAACCCCCGCTGCGGCTTCACCGGCGAGGTCGGCGGCAGCAGCTGCACCGACGAGCGGCCCCCGCTGGCGCCGGGGCGTGCCGCCGCGTGCCATCTGAGCGCCGAGCAGAAGCAGACCTTCTTCACCGAGCAGATCAAGCCCCGGCTGGGCTAGGGAGCGACCACCATGACCGACAACGTCACCCTCCCCGCGCCCCGGGACGCCGCGCCCGACAAGGGCGAACCGCTGCTCACCGCCGAGGGCCTGACCAAGCACTTCCCGATCTACGGCGGCTTCCCGTTCAGGCGGAAGGTCGGCGCGGTGCAGGCCGTCGACGGCGTTGACCTGACCGTGCACGCCGGGGAGAGCTTCGGCCTGGTCGGCGAGTCCGGCTGCGGCAAGTCCACCACCGGGCGGCTGCTCACCCGGCTGATGGAGCCGACCTCCGGCAGGATCACCTACCAGGGTCAGGACATCACCCACGCGGGTCGCAAGGAGCTGGCGCCGATCCGCTCCGAGATCCAGATGATCTTCCAGGACCCGTACGCCTCGCTCAACCCGCGGCAGACGGTGGGCACCATCATCGGCGGCCCGATGGAGATCAACGGGATCAACCCGCCCGGGGGCCGGGAGAAGCGGATCCGCGAGCTCCTGGAGACCGTGGGCCTGAACCCGGAGCACTACAACCGCTTCCCGCACGAGTTCTCCGGCGGCCAGCGGCAGCGCATCGGCGTCGCCCGCGCGCTCGCCCTGGAGCCGAAGCTGATCGTGGCCGACGAGCCGGTCTCCGCGCTCGACGTGTCCATCCAGGCGCAGGTCGTCAACCTGCTCCAGGACCTCCAGCGCGAGCTGGGCATCGCGTTCCTGTTCATCGCCCACGACCTGGCGATCGTGCGGCACTTCAGCGAGCGGGTCGCGGTGATGTACCTCGGCAAGGTCGTCGAGGTGGGCAGCCGCGACGAGATCTACAACCGGCCCCGCCACCCGTACACCCACGCGCTGCTCTCGGCCGTGCCCGAGGCCAAGTTCGTGGAGAGCGAGGAGGAGGACCGCGAGCGCATCCGGCTGGCCGGTGACGTGCCCTCGCCGGTCAACCCGCCCTCGGGCTGCCGCTTCCGCACCCGCTGCTGGAAGGCGCAGGAGAAGTGCGCGACCGAGGAGCCGCCGCTGATCCAGCTCGACGGCAACCTGGGCGGGCACCTGACGGCCTGCCACTTCCCCGAGGAGCCGACGACCGCGGCCCGCGACGAGGACATCGTCCTGGACCCGGCGCTGGCGGCCATCGAGGAGGCCCAGGAGGGGTCCGCGGCCACCGAGTGACGCACACGCGACGGCCCGGCGCCGCCGTGGCGGGAATGATCCCCGCCCCGGCGGCGCTGTGGTGTCCACAGGAGGTGGGTGGCGGTGCGGATCGGGGAACTGTCGGAGCGTACGGGCACGCCGCGGCGGCTGTTGCGGTACTACGAGGAGCAGGGGCTGATCGTCTCGGACCGCTGCGCCAACGGCTACCGCTCCTACGACGAGCCGACCGTCGACCGGGTGCGGCAGATCCGGGGCCTGCTGGACGCCGGGCTGCCGACCCGGATCATCCGGCAGATCCTGCCCTGCCTGAAGAGGCCCCGGGCCATCCACTTCCCGGACGCCACCCCGGAGATGCTCGCCGCGCTGGAGCACGAGCGCGACCGGATGACCGAACGCATCGAGACGCTGTGCCGCAATAGGGACGCCATCGGTGAGTATCTGGCCGTGGTGCGCGGCGGTGTCCCGGGCTGAGGTGCCGGCTACTCGCTCGGCACGACGTGCCGCTCCTCCGCGAAGTGGCAGGCCGAGGCGTGGTGCGCCGGTCCCGTCGACTCCCGGAACTCCGGGGGGACGTCGAGCGGCGGGACGACCTCGGCGCACAGCGGGCGGGCCTTCCAGCAGCGGGTGCGGAAGGGGCAGCCGGACGGCGGGTCGGCGGGTGAGGGGACGTCGCCGCTGAGCAGGATGCGTTCGCGGTGGGCACGGGCCTCCGGGTCCGGGACGGGGACGGCGGAGAGCAGCGCCTGGGTGTAGGGGTGGGTGGGGTGGTCGTAGATCTGCTCGTCGGTGCCGGTCTCGGCGATCCGGCCCAGGTACATCACGGCGATCCGGTCGGAGATGTGCCGGACGACGGACAGGTCGTGCGCGATGAAGACGTAGGAGAGGTCGAACTCGTCCTGCAACCGCTCCAGCAGGTTGACCACCTGGGCCTGGACGGAGACGTCCAGCGCGGAGACCGGTTCGTCGGCGACGATGATCTCCGGGCGCAGTGCCAGGCCGCGGGCGATGCCGATGCGCTGGCGCTGGCCGCCGGAGAACTGGTGCGGGTAGCGGTTGACGAACTCCGGGTTGAGCCCGACGACGTCGAGGAGTTCCTGGACCCGCCGGCGGCGGTCTCCCTTGGGCGCGGCCTCCGGGTGGATCTCGAAGGGTTCGCCGATGATGTCGCCGACCGTCATCCGGGGGTTGAGCGAGGTGTAGGGGTCCTGGAAGACCATCTGGATGTTGCGGCGCACGGAGGTGAGGGCGCGGCCCGAAAGGGCGGTGATGTCCTCGCCGCGGTAGCGGATCTGACCGGCCGTCGGGCGTTCCAGGCCGACCAGCAGCCGGGCGAGGGTGGACTTCCCGCACCCCGATTCGCCGACCACGCCGAGCGTTTCGCCCTTCCGGAGCGTGAGGGAGACCCCGTCGACGGCCTTGACCGCCCCGATCTGCTTGCGGAAGAGCACGCCCCGGGTGAGCGGGAAGTGCTTGACCAGATCGCGCACTTCGAGGAGGGGTTCACCGGGTGTCACCGAGGGTCTCCTTCCAGAAGTGGCAGGCGCTGGCCCGGCCGGGGCCGGCCTCGTACAGCGGTGGCGGGTCGGTGCGGCAGACGTCCTGGGCCAGTGGGCAGCGGGGGTGGAAGGGGCAGCCCGGCGGGATGGCGGTGAGGCTGGGCGGCAGTCCTTTGATGGCGTGCAGCCGGCGGCCCTTGTGGTCCAGCCGCGGGATGGACTCCAGCAGTCCGCGGGTGTACGGGTGGGCGGGTGCGCGGTAGAGGGCGTGGACGGGTGCGGTCTCGACGATCCGGCCCGCGTACATCACGGCGATGGTGTCGGCGACGTCCGCGACCACCCCGAGGTCGTGGGTGATCAGGATCAGTCCCATGGTGAGTTCGCGTTGCAGCTCGGCGAGCAGGTCCATGACCTGGGCCTGGACGGTGACGTCCAGCGCGGTGGTCGGCTCGTCCGCGATGATCAGGTCGGGGCCGAGGGCCAGCGCCATGGCGATCATGATGCGCTGGCGCATCCCGCCGGAGAACTGGTGCGGGTAATCGCCCACCCGCGCCCGCGCGGCGGGGATCCCGACCCGCTCCATGAGTTCCACGGCGCGGCCGCGGGCCTCCTTGCGGGAGGTGCCCTCGTGGACCCGGAACATCTCGGCGAGCTGGGCGCCGACGCTGAGGACCGGGTTCAGCGCGGACAGCGCGTCCTGGAAGATCATCGCCATCTTCGCGCCGCGGATCCGGCGCCGCTCCTCCCGGCGGAGGGTCAGCAGGTCGCGGCCCTGGAAGAGCACCTGGCCGCCGGTCACCCGGCCGGGCGGGGAGTCGAGGATGCCCATCACGGCCTGGGCGGTGACGGACTTGCCGGAGCCGGATTCGCCGAGCACCGCGAGGGTCTCCCCCGGCGCCACGCGGTAGCTGACGCCGTTGACCGCGTGCGCCACCCCGTCCCGGGTCCGGAACTCCACCTTCAGGTCCCGTACGTCCAGCAGGGCCGCCCCGCCGCCCTCCCCGTTCCGCCCGTCGTTCGTCATCTGCCGTCTCCTCAGCGCAATTTGGGGTCGAGGGCGTCGCGGACCGCGTCGCCGAGCATGATGAACGCCAGGACGGTGATGCTCAGCGCGCCGGCGGGCCACAGCAGCATGTGCGGGGCGCTGCGGATGTAGGTGGAGGCCGTGGAGATGTCGATGCCCCAGGAGACGGTCGGCGGCTTCAGGCCCGCGCCCAGGTAGGACAGCGTCGCCTCCAGCGCGATGTACGTACCGAGCGCGATGGTGGCGACGACGATGACCGGCGCCACCGCGTTGGGCGCGATGTGCCGCAGCAGCAGCCGCCGGTTGCTCGCGCCCAGCGCCCGCGCGGCCTGGACGTAGTCGTTCTGCTTCGCGGTGACGACCGAGCCGCGGGCGATCCGGGAGACCTGCGGCCAGCCGAGCAGCACGATGAAGCCGATCACCGGCCAGACGGTGGTGCTGGTGACGACGGAGAGGAAGACCAGGCCCCCGAGGATCACCGGGATGCCGAAGAAGATGTCGGCGAGCCGGGAGAGCAGGGTGTCGCCCCAGCCGCCGAAGAACCCGGCCAGCCCGCCGAGCAGGCTGCCGAGCAGCGCCGCGCCGGCGGTGGCGCAGACGCCGACGGTGATGGAGGCCCGGGCGCCGTAGACCACGCGGGTGTAGACGTCCCGGCCCTGGGTGTCGAAGCCGAAGGGGTGGCCGGGCTGGGAGCCCTGCTGCGCCTTGGCCAGGTCGGCGCGGTACGGGTTGCCGGTGGCGATCAGCTGCGGCCAGATCGCGATGACCACCAGGAAGACGATGACCAGCGCGGAGAGCACGAAGACCGGGTTGCGGCGCAGGTCGTGCCAGGCGTCGCTCCACAGACTGCGGGGTTTGCCGGCGGGGGCGCCGGGCGGGCCGGCGGACGGCGGTGCGGCGGCCGGCCGGCGCTCCAGCGACTCCGCCTCGCCGATGGCCAGCGCGGCGCTGCCGCCGTCGCCGTGGCCGATGGCTTCCTTGGGGACGTAGGGCTCAGGCATAGCGGATCCTCGGGTCGAGGACGGCGTACAGCAGGTCGACGAGGAGGTTGGCGACCAGGAAGACCAGCACCAGGATCGTCACGAAGCCCACCACGGTCGGCGAGTTCTGCCGCAGGATGCCCTGGTAGAGCTGGAATCCGACGCCGTGGATGTTGAAGATCCGCTCGGTGACGATCGCGCCGCCCATCAGGGCGCCGATGTCGGTGCCGATGAAGGTGACGACCGGGATCAGCGAATTGCGCAGCAGGTGGCGGGTGATGACGCGGTGTCGGGGCAGGCCCTTGGCGAGGGCGGTACGGACGTAGTCGGCGCGGGCGTTCTCGGCGATGGAGGTGCGGGTCAGCCGGGTCACGTAGGCGAGCGAGACCAGCGCCAGCACCAGCCCGGGCAGCAGCAGTTCGTTCAGCGGCGCCTCGGGGGCGACGGACGGCGCCGCCCAGGCCCACCGCACACCGAACAGGAACTGCAGCAGATAGCCGCTGACGAACGTCGGGACGGACACCACGATCAGCGAGAGCAGCAGGACGGAGGTGTCGATGCCCCGGCCGCGCCGCAGCCCGCTGAACACCCCCAGCGTGATGCCCACGAGCATTTCCAGCACGATGGCGACCAGGGTCAGCCGGAGCGTCACGGGGAAGGCCGAGGCCATGAGTTCGGTGACCGACTGCCCGTTGAACGCGGTGCCGAAATTCCCCTGGAAGATCTGGCCCATGTAATGCAGGTACTGCGCTCCCAGTGGCTGGTCGAGATAGAGGTCGCGGCGGATCTGCGCGGCGGTGGCGGGGTCCGGCGCCCGGTCGCCGAACATGGCCGCGACCGGATCGCCCAGGGCGTACACCATGAAGAAGATGAGGAAGGTGCTGCCGATGAACACCGGGATCATCTGCAACAGCCGCCGGATCACATACCGCCCCACGCGCAGCCCGCCTCCCTCGTCGTCCCGTCAGTTGACCGTGATCGCGTTGTACACCGGCACGCTGAACGGATTCAGCGAGACATGGCTGATCCGCTCCGAATAGCCGCCGCTGCCGTTCTGGTACCACAGCGGAATTGCGGGCATCTGCTGCGCGAGGATCTTCTCCGCGTCCTGGAAGGTCGCCACCGCCTTCCCCTGGTCCGTCGCCGCATTCGCCTCGTCCACCAGCTTGTCGAACCGCCGGTCGCTGAACTTCCCGTCGTTCGCCGATCCGTTGGTGTAATACAGCGGCTGCAGGAAGTTCTGGATCAGCGGGTAGTCCATCTGCCAGCCGGCCCGGAACGGGCCGGTCATCGTCTTCGCCGAAATCTTGTTCCGGAAGTCGGCGAACGTCCCGACCGGATCGCCCACACAGGCCCGGTCGTTGCCCAGCGACCGGTTGATGCTGTTGCAGATCGCGTCGATCCAGTCCTTGTGCGACCCGGTGTCCGCGTTGTACGTGAGGGTCATCCGGCCGCCCGGCAGCCCCCCGCCCTCCTTGATCAGCTGCCGCGCCTTCGCCGGGTCGAACGCGCAGGCCGCACCGCACAGCCCGGCCCGGTAGCCGCCGTCCGCGCCCAGTACGGGTGAGGTCCAGTCGGTCGCCGGGGTGCGGGTGTTCTCGAAGATCTCCTTCGTGATCTGCTTCCGGTCGATGGCCATGGACAGCCCCTGCCGGACCTTTTCCGATCCGGGCCGGGACCATTCCTTGAGGTACATCGGAAAGGTGAGCGTCTGGATGATCCCGGCCGGCTGGTTGATGTATCTGCCGCCCAGATCGGACGTCACGTGCCGCAATTGCGAGGCCGGCACATCGTCCACCAGGTCCAGGTTCCCCGCCTGCAGATCCGTATAGGCGGTGTTGTTGTCCGTGTAGACCCGGAGATCGATCCCTCCGTTGCGCGCCGGATCGCTGCCCGGGTACTTCTCCCATTTCCGCATCCGCAGCACGGACCCCTTCTCGTAGGAGTCCACCAGATACGGCCCGTTCCCCACCGGTTTTCGCAGCCAGCCGTCGTGGTCGGTGAAGAACGCCCGGGGCAGCGGCATGAACGCGGCATAGCCGAGGGTGTCCGGCCAGCTGGAGAATTTCTGGTTCAGCCGGACGGTGAAGGTGCGGTCGTCCTTGACGACGAGTCCCGACAGCGTACGGGCGGTGGGCTTCCCGTTCTCCGGGTGCACCTGCCCGAACCCGTCGATGTATTGGAAAAAGGGTGCGTTCTTCTGCTTGTTGCCGATGAACGCCCCGTAATTCCAGGCGTCGACGAAGGACTTGGCGGTGACCTTCTCCCCGTTGCTGAAGGTCCAGCCGGGCTTCAGGGTCACCGTGAAGTTCTGCGAATCCGCCGTCTCGATCCGCTCGGCGAGCACGTTCTCCGCGGCGCCGGTCTTCGGGTCGTACCGCTTGAGCCCCCGGAACAGCATTTCCAGGACCTTCCCGCCCTGGACCTCATTGGTGTTCGCCGGCTCCAGCGGGTTCTGCGGATCCCCCCAGGAAGCGCTGATCACGCCGGACCGGCCGGCGCTCCCCCCTCCACAGGCGGTGGCCGCCAGCGCGACGGTCGCGAGGAGGGCACAAGCGCGTGCGCGCACAACCCCCATGACGCCTCCTCAGGTCCGCGATCAAGCCTAGCCACATAAGATCGCAAACCAGGACGAAGCGCACGCCGGCGGGGGCCGTCGCTACTCCGTATGCCCCTCACGCCGGGGATGAGGAAAAGGCCGGTGGGGGCGCACGTGAGTGATCACGCGCACCCCCACCGGCCTCATGCCGTGGGAAACCGGGGTTACCGCTTGGCGCGCGACGCCGCGCGCGCCCGCTCCCGCGCGTCCAGGTTGACCTTGCGGATGCGGACCGCTTCCGGGGTCACCTCGACGCACTCGTCGTCGCGGCAGAACTCCAGCGACTGCTCCAGGGAGAGCTTCCGCGGCGGGACGATGGACTCGGCGACGTCGGCGGTCGAGGACCGCATGTTCGTCAGCTTCTTTTCCTTGGTGATGTTGACGTCCATGTCGTCGGAGCGGGAGTTCTCACCGACGATCATGCCCTCGTACACCTCGGTGCCGGGCTCGACGAAGAGCACGCCGCGCTCCTGGAGGTTGGTCATCGCGAAGGCGGTGACCGCGCCGGAGCGGTCGGCGACCAGGGAGCCGTTGTTGCGGGTCTGCAGCGCGCCGAACCAGGGCTCGTGGCCCTCGTGGATGGAGTGCGCGATGCCGGTGCCGCGGGTGTTGGTCAGGAACTCCGTGCGGAAGCCGATCAGACCGCGGGAGGGGACGACGAACTCCATGCGGACCCAGCCGGAGCCGTGGTTGGACATGTTGTCCATCCGGCCCTTGCGGGTGCCCATGAGCTGGGTGACGGCACCCATGTGCTCCTCGGGCACGTCGATGGTGATGCGCTCGACCGGCTCGTAGGTCTTGCCGTCGACCTCCTTGGTGACGACCTGCGGCTTGCCGATGGTGAGCTCGAAGCCCTCCCGGCGCATGGTCTCGACGAGGATCGCCAGCGCCAGCTCGCCGCGGCCCTGGACCTCCCAGGCGTCGGGGCGCTCGGTGTCCAGGACGCGGAGCGAGACGTTACCGATCAGCTCGCGGTCCAGGCGGTCCTTGACCTGGCGGGCGGTGACCTTGCGGTCCTTGACGGCGGACTTGGCGTCCGCGCCCTTGCCGGTGCCGCCGCGGCCGACCAGCGGGGAGGTGTTGGTGCCGATGGTCATCGAGATCGCCGGCTCGTCGACCGTGATCAGGGGCAGCGCGACCGGGTTCTCCGGGTCGGCGAGGGTCTCGCCGATCATGATGTCGGGGATTCCGGCGACCGCGCAGATGTCGCCGGGGCCGGCCTTCTCCGCGGGCTTGCGGGTGAGCGCCTCGGTCATCATCAGCTCGGTGATGCGGACGTTCTGGATCGAGCCGTCGCGCTTCATCCAGGCCACGGTCTGGCCCTTGCGCAGCTCGCCCTGCTCGACGCGGAGCAGGGCGATGCGGCCGAGGAAGTTGTCCGCGTCGAGGTTGGTGACGTGGGCCTGGAGGGGCGCCTCGGCGTCGTACTCGGGCGCCGGGGCGTGCTCCAGCAGCGTGGAGAAGAACGGCTCCAGGTTGGTGCTGTCGGCCGGGACCGTGCCGTCCTCCGGCTTGGTCAGCGAGGCGACACCGTCCCGGGCGCAGGCGTAGACGATCGGGAACTCGATCTGGTCCTCGTCCGCGTCGAGGTCGAGGAAGAGGTCGTAGGTCTCGTTGACGACCTCGTCGATGCGGGAGTCCGGGCGGTCGGTCTTGTTGATGCACAGGATGACCGGCATCCGGGCGGCGAGCGCCTTGCGGAGCACGAAGCGGGTCTGCGGCAGCGGGCCCTCGGAGGCGTCGACCAGCAGGACGACCGCGTCGACCATCGACAGGCCGCGCTCGACCTCACCGCCGAAGTCGGCGTGGCCGGGGGTGTCGATGATGTTGATCGTGATGGGCTCCCCGCCGTCCTTGGGGTGATACTTCACCGCCGTGTTCTTGGCGAGGATCGTGATGCCCTTCTCACGCTCCAGGTCGTTGGAATCCATCATCCGGTCGTCGAGCTTCTCGGCGGCGTGCTCGGCGAACGCCCCGGCCTGCTTGAGCATGGCGTCGACGAGGGTCGTCTTGCCGTGGTCGACGTGGGCGACGATGGCGACGTTACGAATGTCGTGGCGCGTGGGCACTAGCGGTGCTTCTCCCGGAATCGTGGATGGCGGCGCGTACGGACCGGTACGCGCGCCCGCCGGGCATGAAGACGCCACGGCCTCACCCCATGGTACGGGGCTGGGGCGACAAAGGCCGCCCCAGCCCGTACACAGCACCGCTGACCTGCGCCTTCCCTTCGAAAAGAGGGTGTTCGCCGGGCCTTATCTCCGGTAGCCGATGTCCTGGAAGCGGGGGGTGGCGAAGCCGAAGGCGCCGACGTTGGCGAGCGACTTCTTGGTGGCCACCAGCTCGGGCCGCTGGTAGAGCGGGACCGAACCGGCGGCCGCCCAGATCCGGGCGTCGGCCTGCGCCACGAGCGTGCGCGCCGCGTCCTCGTCCAGTTCGGAGGCGGCCTGGTCGAAGAGCTGGTCGATGTGGTCGGTGCCGACCCGGGTGTAGTTCTGCTCGACGGTCAGCGAGCCGTCCGGTGCGGGCTGCGGCTTGGCGTAGATCGGCCGCGCGTCGGTGGCCGGGTAGGCGGTGCCGGGCCAGGAGTACAGCGCCAGGTCGTAGTCGCCGGAGGCCACGTGGTCCTGGAAGTAGCTGGCGTCGGAGACCCGCTGGAGGGAGGTCTGCACGCCGATCTTGGCGAGCATCGCGGCGATCCGGCCGCCCACGGTGCGCAGCTGCTCGGAGGCCGCACCGTCGGGGAGCACGAAGCGCAGCGTGAGCGGCTTGCCGTCCTTCTTGACGGCGGGCACCCGGGCGGCCTTGCCACCGGCCGGGGAGGCGGCGCTGAGCGGGGCGTCGTAGGAGCGCGGGACGGCGGCGGGCCGGGCGCCCGGGTGGCCGCCGGAACCCGGCAGGTCGGGGGCCTGTCCGGTCTCGATCACCTCGGCGGCGCTCAGCGCCTGGGCGGCGCGCTTCTTGTACCGCTTGTACTTGGCGTAGGCGTCGGAGGCGGTGTCGCCGTCGGCGTCCGCCTTCTCGTCGGCGGCCGCATCCTTGTAGAAGGCGGCGCTCTGCCGCAGCAGGGCGGCCTGCTGGACCTCGGAGCCGACCGCGCCGGTGAAGGACAGCGGGGCCTCGGCGGCGGCCGGCCGGGCACCCTTCCCGTGGTCGCCCTTGGCGGGGCCGACGGCCTGGGCGGGGACGGGCCGGCCGGGGTTGCGGCCGTCGGCGGCACCGTCGGCGTCCGGGTCGTAGCCGCCCTCGTCGTCGCCGTACCCGTCGTCCGGGCGGTCGTCGGTGCGCTCGCCCTCGTCCTCGTCGCCGTAGTCGCGGGCGCCGAGCCAGCCGCCGGGCGCGGGGGCGCCGGCCTTCTCGCCGGCCTGCTGGCGGCCGGCGCCGTCGGGCTTCCAGCCGGCGTCGGCGAGCAGCGCCTTGGCGGCGCCGGCGTCCTGGTCGCCGAGCGCATCGCTGTGGTCCTCGTAGCCGGGCTGCCCGGCCATCAGCAGATGGCTGCCGAGCGGCTTGGACGGCAGGCCGAGCGGCTTGAGGACGGTGTCGGCGAGGGCCTGCCGGTCGATGGCGCGGGCCACCGCGCGACGCACCCGGTCGTCGGCCAGCGGGCCGCTGCTGCCGTTGAGGGCGAGCTGGGTGTAGGCGGGTTCCAGGGCCTTGTGGATGACGTAGCGGCGCAGCGCCGTGCTCCCGGCGGCGGTCTTGGTGCCGGAGCCGGCCGCCCGGCCGGGCTGCGGGCCCGCGTTGCCGGCGTTCCCGGCCGCCTCGACCCGCTTGGCGGCGGTCCGGTCGACGGCGGCGACGTCGATGGAGCCGTCGGCCAGCGCCGCGGCCCGCTTGTCCGCGGGCAGCGCCTGCAGCACGATCTTCTGCAGCTTGGCGCGGGCGCCCCACCACGAGGGATTGCGGACCAGGACCACCCGCCCCTCGTCGGCGTCCCGCTTCTGCACCAGGAACGGGCCTGCGCCGACCCTGAGCCGCTCGCGCACCCCGTCGTTGAAGGCGTCGGGGCTGCCCATCACGCTCCGGGGATAGAGCGGGGTGAACAGCGAGCGCCAGTCGGCGTAGGGCCGGGCGAAGGTGACCTTGACCTCGTGGGCGCCGGCGCCCTGTTCGACCTTGCCGATCCGGTCGTAGCCGGCGTTGCGGGCGGTCCAGAACGCGTTGTCCTTGCCGCGCAGCGCGGTCCACTGGGCGATGAAGTCCGCGGCGGTGATCGGCTTCCCGTCGCTCCACCGCGCCTTGGGGTTGATCTTGTACGTGACGACCTGCTTGGGGTCGCGGGCGCTGACGTCGGCGGCGTCGAGGTAGTCGGCGTTGCGCTGCGGGGTGCCGTCGGCGTCGACGGTGAACATGCTGGGCAGCACCGCGCCGGCGATCCGGGCGGTGGTGGCGTCGGCGTCGGCCTGGAAGGCGTTGAAGGTGCCGGGCATGGCGTCGACGGCCCAGCGCAGGGTGCCGCCGTCCTTGAGGTCGCCGCGCGCCGCCGGGGCGATGTCCTGGGACGCCTCGGCGGCCGCCTCCCGGTCGTCGGTGCTGCATCCGGCCAGGGCCGGCAGGGGGAGCAGCACCCCCGCCGCGACGAGCGCGGCGCAGCGGCGTCTGCGGCCCGCCGAGCGGCGGCCTGAGGGGTGGTCGTGGTCGGTCATGACGGTTACCTCCGGGCTCGCCCGCGCCGCGCCGAGCACCGCGCTGGTGCCGGACCGGCGCACCACGTTCGGCCGACTTTGCGGCTCATCACATCTATGGCATCCCTACTGAAGGCGACCGGAGACGGCCCGGCATCCCGACACGGCGACTGCCGCCGGAAGGCCACCCGCCCGGCCCAACATCGGGCCCGTACGGCGGAGTGGGGGCCGGCGCACGAGGGGGGCGCACGGGGAGCCGCATCCGCCGTTTCTCGCAATGGCGTTCGACCCCCGCCGCGGCGCATGGGTTCCGAAACGCACCGGTTCGAGTCGTAATCGCGTGGGACCCCTTCCCAAGCCCTACTGTGACGCGCGACACTCTCGGGCGCATGAGATCGCCCAGCACCCCTTCAAAAGTGAGGGCACGTTATGTCCCTTCAGGACGAATTGACGGCGGTTGAACGCAGCCTGGCCGACCTGGTCCGGTCGGTGGGCAGGCTCGAAGTACGGCTCGGTGGCGGCCTGGACATCCGCCGGGTCCGGAGCGACACCGACCACCTGCGGCAGAGCGTCGCCCTGCTCAAGCAGAGCGCGTCCTGCGGACCGGCCGCCCGCGGGCAGGCCGTGGAGACCGAAATGGTCACGATCTCCGATGCGCCCTACAACTCCGCGCTGTGGGCCGGCGCCGACGACGAGGGGCTCGGGTCGAGACACGGGCACGCGCCCTGAGGACCGGGGCACGCCGGGGACCTCCCCCGCCCGGTCACGCCCCCGCCCGCCCCTCATCCCGCCCCCGCCGCGCCCCGACGGAGCGCCCTTCACGGAGACCGACGTTGGCCACTGGCACCGAACCCACCTCACCCACGGGCACGAACGGCGTGCACATCCCGTCGCGCGCCGCCATCCCGGCCCGCCACCTGCGGACCGACCGCTGGTGGCTGGCACCGGCCGCCACCGCCGCCGGGCTGCTCGCGTTCATCGTCTACTCGACCTGGCGGGCGTTCGCGAACGCCGACTACTACAGCGCGCCCTACGTCTCGCCGTTCTACTCGCCGTGCCTGGCGGAGAACTGCCACACCATGCGCGGCGGGCCCAACTGGGAGATCTTCGGCAGCTGGTGGGGCCTGTCCCCCGCGCTGCTGATCCTGATCTTCCCGCTGGGCTTCCGGCTCACCTGCTACTACTACCGCAAGGCCTACTACCGCGGCTTCTGGGCCTCGCCGCCGGCCTGCGCGGTCGCCGAACCGCACAAGAAGTACACCGGTGAGACCCGCTTCCCGCTGATCCTGCAGAACATCCACCGCTACTTCTTCTACTTCGCGGTGCTGGTGGCCGGCGTACTGACCTACGACACCGTGCTCACCTTCCGCGACGAGCACTACGCCTGGGGCCACATGGGCCTGGGCACCCTGGTGTTCCTCGCCAACATCGTGCTGATCTGGGCGTACACCCTCTCCTGCCACTCCTGCCGGCACATCGTCGGCGGCCGGCTGCGGCACTTCTCGAAGCACCCGGTGCGCTACCGGCTCTGGGGCTGGATCGGCAAGCTCAACGAGCGGCACATGCTGCTCGCCTGGTCGTCGCTGGTCAGCGTGGCGCTGGCGGACTTCTACGTCTTCCTGCTGGCCAGCGGGGCGTTCGCGGACCCGCGCTTCTTCTGACGCGGCGCCCCTCGGCCGCGGCGTTCCCCCTCCCCTCAACAACTCCTGTTCCTACGACAGTTCTCCAAGGAAGGTTGTGCCCCCCGATGGCGCATGTGGACCGGCAGACATGGGACGTGGTCGTGGTGGGCGCGGGCGGCGCCGGACTGCGCGCCGCCATCGAGGCCCGCGAGGCAGGCATGCGGACGGCCGTGATCTGCAAGTCCCTGTTCGGCAAGGCCCATACGGTGATGGCCGAGGGCGGTATCGCGGCCAGCATGGGCAACGCCAACGAGCACGACAACTGGCAGGTCCACTTCCGCGACACCATGCGCGGCGGGAAGTTCCTCAACCACTGGCGGATGGCCGAGCTGCACGCCCGGGAGGCGCCGGACCGGGTCTGGGAACTGGAGACCTGGGGCGCGCTGTTCGACCGTACGCCGGACGGCCGGATCTCCCAGCGCAACTTCGGCGGCCATGAGTACCCGCGGCTGGCGCACGTCGGCGACCGTACCGGCCTGGAACTGATCCGCACCCTCCAGCAGAAGATCGTCGCGCTGCAGCAGGAGGACGAGAAGGCGTTCGGCGCGTACGACGCCCGGTTGAAGGTCTTCCAGGAGTGCACGGTCACCCGGGTCCTCAAGACCGACGGCAGGGTGTCCGGCACCTTCTGCTATGAGCGGGAGTCCGGCCGGTTCTTCGTGCTGGAGGCGCCCGCGGTGGTGCTGGCCACCGGCGGCATCGGCAAGTCCTTCAAGGTGACGTCGAACTCCTGGGAGTACACCGGCGACGGGCACGCGCTGGCGCTGCTGGCCGGGGCGCCGCTGATCAACATGGAGTTCGTGCAGTTCCACCCCACGGGGATGGTCTGGCCGCCTTCCGTGAAGGGCATCCTGGTCACGGAGTCGGTGCGCGGTGACGGCGGGGTGCTGCGCAACAGCGACGGCAAGCGCTTCATGTTCGACTACATCCCGGACGTCTTCAAGGAGAAGTACGCCGAGACCGAGGACGAGGGCGACCGCTGGTACGAGGACCCGGACCACAACCGCCGCCCGCCCGAACTGCTGCCCCGCGACGAGGTCGCCCGGGCCATCAACGCCGAGGTCAAGGCGGGCCGCGGCTCCCCGCACGGCGGCGTCTTCCTGGACGTCTCGACCCGGATGCCGGCCGAGGTGATCAAGCGCCGGCTGCCGTCGATGCACCACCAGTTCAAGGAGCTGGCGGACGTCGACATCACGGCCGAGCCGATGGAGGTCGGGCCGACCTGCCACTACGTGATGGGCGGGGTGGACGTGGACCCGGACACCGCGGCGGCGACCGGCGTCCCGGGCCTGTTCGCCGCCGGTGAGGTGGCCGGCGGCATGCACGGCTCCAACCGCCTGGGCGGCAACTCCCTCTCCGACCTGCTGGTCTTCGGCCGCCGGGCGGGTCTGTACGCGGCCGAGTACGTGAGCGGGCTGACCGCGCGGCCGGCGGCCGATCCGCTGCAGATCGACACCGCGGAGGCGGAGGCGCTCCGTCCGTTCAGCGCCGAGGACGCCGGAGGGAACGGCGCCGGGGACCGGGGCCCGGCGGAGAACCCGTACACCCTGCACCAGGAGCTCCAGCAGGCGATGAACGACCTGGTCGGCATCATCCGCAAGGAGAGCGAGATGTTCGAGGCGCTCAAGCGGCTGGCCGATCTGCGGGTGCGGGCCCGGCGGGCGGGCGTCGAGGGCCACCGGCAGTACAACCCGGGCTGGCACCTGGCCATCGACCTGCGGAACATGCTGCTGGTCAGCGAGTGCGTGGCGCGGGCGGCGCTGGAGCGCGAGGAGAGCCGCGGCGGGCACACCCGCGACGACCACCCGGCGATGGACCGGAGCTGGCGCAACATCAACCTCGTCTGCGAACTGGCCGATCCGCAGGGCGACGCCCGGGCCGCGGACCCGTCCCTGGGCCAGATCCGGCTGTCCCGGCGGGAGACCCCGCCGATCCGCCGCGACCTGCTGGAGCTGTTCGAGAAGGACGAGCTGGCGAAGTACCTGACCGACGAGGAGCTGACCCGGTGACCGAGCAGCAGGCAGCGCAGCACGTGGCGGAGCAGCCGGGGGCGTCCGGCGCCTACCAGGCGCACTTCCGGGTGTGGCGGGGTGACACGGACGGCGGGGACCTCGCGGACTTCACGGTCGAGGTCCACGAGGGCGAGGTGGTGCTCGACATCATCCACCGGCTGCAGGCCACCCAGGCCCCGGACCTCGCGGTCCGCTGGAACTGCAAGGCGGGCAAGTGCGGGTCGTGCAGCGCGGAGATCAACGGCCGGCCGCGGCTGATGTGCATGACCCGGATGTCGGTGTTCGACCGTACGGAGACGATCACGGTGACGCCGATGCGGGCGTTCCCGGTGGTGCGGGACCTGGTCACCGATGTGTCCTTCAACTACGCCAAGGCCCGGGAGGTCCCGGCGTTCGTGCCGCCGCCGGAGCTGGGGGCGGGCGAGTACCGCATGCAGCAGGAGGACGTGGGGCGCTCGCAGGAGTTCCGCAAGTGCATCGAGTGCTTCCTGTGCCAGGACACCTGCCATGTGGTCCGTGACCACGAGGAGAACAAGGCGGCGTTCGCCGGCCCGCGGTTCCTGATGCGGATCGCCGAGCTGGACATGCATCCGCTGGACGCGGCGCCGCAGGCGGGGATCGACCGCAAGCGCACCGCGCAGGACGACCACGGGCTGGGCTACTGCAACATCACCAAGTGCTGCACCGAGGTCTGCCCCGAGCACATCAAGATCACCGACAATGCGCTGATCCCGCTCAAGGAACGCGCCGCGGACCGGAAGTACGACCCGCTGGTGTGGCTCGGCAACAAGATCCGGCGCCGCACCACGGAATGACCGCGGCGCCGGACGGTTCGACGTGACGTACGGGGCGGCCTGAGGGGCGCGGCGCGGCCCCTTACGGGTTGCCCCGTAAGGGATCGATGGGCCCCCGGTTCGAACCAGGGTAGGCCGTCCCCCCAGCCCCCGCCCGAGCCTGTGGACAACCGCCCCGGACCGCCCGGCCCGCCCCGGCCCCGGGCCGCCCCGCCCCGGCCCCTGTCCTTGGCCCCTGGCCCGTCCCCTGTCCCCGGCCCCGGGCCCCCGGCCCAGCCCCCGGCGGGGCCCCCGGCGGGGCCTACGCCCTCAGAAGAGGCTCAGCAGGGCCTCGGTCGGGTCGGGCGTCGTGGAGTCGCCGTCCGGGAGGGCGAGTTCGAACCAGACCGTCTTGCCGCGGGGCGTACGGCGGCTGCCCCAGCCCTCGCTCAGCAGGCCGACCAGCTGCAGTCCGCGGCCGCCCTCGTCGGTGTCGCGGGCGCGGCGGCGGCGCGGCTGGGCGAGGTCGGCGTCCCAGACCTCGCAGACCAGTGTGCGGTCCAGCAGCAGCCGCAGCCGGATCTCGCCGTGGCCGTGCCGGAGCGCATTGGTCACCAGCTCGCTGACCAGCAGTTCCGTGGTGTCGACCAGGCCCTGCAGGCCCCAGTCCGTCAGCTGGTCGCGGGCCAGCTCGCGGGCCCGGGCCACCGAGCGGGCCTCCGGCGCGAGGTTCCAGTCGCCCACCGCGTCCTTGGGCAGCCCGTGCACCCGCGCCATCAGGAGCGCGATGTCGTCCTCGCCGTGCGAGGTGTCCAGGGCGCTGAGCACGTGGTCGCAGGCGTCCTCCAGCGGGCGGTCGGCGCCCGACAGAGCCCGGCGGAACGCCTGCAGGCCCTCGTCCAGCGGGTGTTCGCGGGATTCGACCAGTCCGTCGGTGTACAGCGCGAGCAGCGCCCCGTCCGGCAGATCGACCTCGATCTCCTCGAACGGTTCGCCACCCACCCCCAGCGGCATCCCCGGCGGTACGTCGAGCAGCAGCGCGTCCTCGCCCTCCTCGACGAGCACCGGCGGCAGGTGCCCGGCGTTGGCGAACGTGGCGCGCCGGGTGACCGGGTCGTAGACGGCGTAGACGCAGGTGGCGAGGTAGACCTCGGAGAGATCGGCGGTACGGGCGGAGCGGCTCGGCTCGGCGGCGGAACCGGCGGAACCGGCGGAGCCCGAGCGGCCACGCGGACCGCGGCCCTTGGTGCGTCCGTCGCCGCTGCCGCCGAGCCCGCGGGCGATCTCGTCCAGCGCGGAGAGCACCTCGGCCGGTTCGAGGTCCAGCAGAGCCAGGGTTCGTACGGCGGTGCGCAGTTCGCCCATCGCCACGGCGGCGCGCAGCCCGCGGCCCATGACGTCGCCGACGACCAACGCGGTGCGGTGGCCGGGGAGTTCGATGACGTCGAACCAGTCGCCGCCGACCTCGGTGGCGGTGGTGCCGGGCAGGTAGCGGCAGGCGATGTCGAGGCCGGCCGCCTCGGGGTCGCCCGGCGGCAGCAGGCTGCGCTGCAGTATCAGGGCGCGTTCGTGTTCGCGGCGGTAGAGGCGGGCGTTGTCGATGCAGACCGCGGCGCGCGCGGCGAGTTCGACGGCGAGCGCGGTGTCGCGTTCGCCGAACGGCTCGCTGCCCTTCGTACGGGAGAACTGCACCAGCCCGACGACGGTGTCGCGGGCGACCATCGGGACGGCGAGGGTGGAGTGCACCACGGCGCCGAGCTCCGGCCCGTCGTCGCTCTCCCGGTTGGGGATGATCTGCGCCTGGGCGGTCCGCAGGGCGCCGGCACAGGGGGAGTTGAACGGGTAGCGGTGGACGGCGCCGACCGCGACCGGGCCGGGTGCGTCCGGCGGCTCGCAGCAGGGGGCCCCGGCGAGGGGGGCGTCGGAGACGGCGCTGGCGAAGGCGACGCGGCGGAGTTCGGCGCTGCCGTCGCTGGTGCCGGGCGGGGCCTCGTCGCCGGACAGCAGGCCCTGGTACAGGTCCACGGAGGCCAGGTCGCAGAACTGGGGGACGGCGACGTCGAGGAGGGTGCGGGCGGTGGTCTCCAGGTCGAGGGAGTTGCCTATCCGGGCGCCGGCCTCGTTGAGCAGGGCGAGGTTGCGGCGGGCGTTGGCGGCCTCGCGCTCGGCGCGGCGGCGGCCGGTGATATCGGCGGCGAGCGCGGCGACGCCGATGGGGCGGCCGCTGGCGCCGTGCAGCCGGTACAGCGAGACCGACCAGCGGCGGCGTTCTTCCTCGCCGGGCACCCCGCCGACCAGCTGCATTTCGCTGACCGGTTCGCCGGTGTCCAGCACGCGGCGCAGTGCGGCGGTCATCCGCTCCGCCTCGGGGCGGGGCAGGAAGTCGTGCGGGGTGCAGCCGCGGTACTTGCTCGCGGGGCCGCCGAAGACCGTGGCGAACCGTTCGTTGACGCGCAGCAGCTTCAGGTCCGTACCGAACAGGGTGAAGCCGATGGGAGATTGACCGAAAACGGCCTGCGAGGCGGCGAGGTCGGTCTCGATGCCGCGCAGCGCCCGGACGTCGACGACGACGCACACCGCGGCACGTTCGCCCTCCTCGTTGCGGGACGGCATGACGTAGATCTCGGCGAGCCCGTCGGCCGGTCCGTCCTCGTTGCGGCGGTAGGGCACCAGGCCGGTCCATTCCCGGCCGTCGAGGATCTCGGAGACCTTGCGGCGCCCGGTCTCCCGCAACTCGCTCGGTACGAAGGCCGCTACGGGGTCCTTACCGAGGGCGTAGCGGGCGGGGATGCCGAGCATCTGCTCGGCGCGCTCGCTCCACTGGTCGATGCGCCCGTCGGGACCGAGGGAGAAGGAGGCCACCCGGATGTAGTCGTAGATGGATCCGGGGCGGCTGCTCTGCCAGATGGGCGGGCCTTGCGGTTCGCGCGCGTGCGGACGGGCACCTGGGTCGCCGGGGCTGTCCACACCGCCCCGACCATCGGCCTGTGCGGGTTCTGCCCCGCCAGTTGACATCTCGCTCACGAGCCCCGTCCCCTCCAGCTCATCGTGCCCGGACCGGACCAGCCTGAGTATTTCAGCACCTCGGCTATCCGGAACACGGTCTTCACGATCACAGCACAGTCTCGATCGCAGGCCATCGACGGAATGTCGATGAAATGGCAACGATCAGGACCCCACCTGTCTCCTAACCAGCCACCGACAGCTCGAACCACACTGTCTTGCCACTCTTTCCGCGCCGGGTCCCCCAGCGCCGTGAACTGCAGGCGACCAGCTGCAATCCGCGTCCTCCCTCGTCGTCGGGGGCGGCGGTGCGCTCCTGCGGCGGGTCGGGCAGCGGATCGGAGACCTCGACGAGGAGCTCGCCGGCGCTCAGCAGGACCATGCGCACTCCGATCGGGCCGGTGGCATGGCGCAAGGAGTTGGTGACGAGCTCGCTGACGAGGAGTACGGCCATGTCGGCCGCGCCGTTCAGGCCCCAGTCGTTGAGCACCCGGCGGACGACGGTGCGGGCGGTGCGCACGGCGCCCGGGTCGGCCGGGAAGCTCCATTCGGCGATCGGTGAACCGGTGGCCCTGCCGCGCTTGCGGGCGGGGCCGGTGCCGGGTGCCGGGGCGCCTTCCGCTGCGCTGTCGCTCACGCCGATCACATCCCAGCCGAGGCATCCCCGTCGGATTACCCGCATCCAAGGGCTCAATCAGGACATACCCGATATCGGGGGTGGAGTACCGCCTGCGACCGTGCACCGTGGCACAAATGGCGCATATGTCTGCGGTGACGCGGGAGGGGCTGGTGGGCGGGCTCGCGCGCGGCAGAGAGGCCACGCGGTACGCGGGGAGTGCCGGGCGGCGGACGGCCGGGCGCGCGCCCTCACGGGGCCGGGCGGGCACGCCCCCTCACGATGCCGGGCGGGCTCAGCGCCGTACGACCAGGGGGTCGGCCCGCTCGCCACCGTAGGACGGAGGGCTCGGCCCGCTCAGCGCCGTACGGCAGGGGCCCCGGCCTGCTCAGCGCAGGGGCCTCGGCGACCTGCTCAGCGCCGTACGCCCGGCACGCCGGCAGCCGTGATGGCCAGCCGTCGCATCACCTCGGCGACCGCCGGCCGGTCCTGGTCCAGCCAGTCGACCTGGTCTTCCTCCCCGGGCCGCAGCCAGCGCAGCTCGTCGTGGTCCTGCAACGGCTGCGGCGCCCCGGACACCAGCCGCGCCGTCCACACCTGGAGGACGTAGCCGGGCCGCAGCAGCCACTCCCCCGGGATCCGTTCTCCGATCTCGGTCTCGACGCCGAGCTCCTCGCGCAGCTCGCGCTCCAGCGCCCGCTCGGGCGTCTCGCCGTCCTCGACCTTGCCGCCCGGCAGCTCCCAGCGGCCGGCCAGCGCGGGCGGTGCACTGCGCCGGGCGGCCAGCAGCCGTCCGCGTTCGCACACCGCTCCGCCCACCACTACGTGCACCGTCGTCATGCGCGGCAGCCTACGTCCCCCGTCCTCGTCCCGCTTCTGCGCGGCATCCTTCAGGTCGTCGCGCGATCGGCCTTCTCGACCACGTAAAGCCGCTGGTTGCCCCGGGTGTCGAGCCGTTCGGCCACCCGCTCCGCCTCCGCTCGGGTGGCATAACGGCCCACGCGATACCGGTTGCCGCCTTCGTCCTGGCGGATGACGAGCCAGGGCAGCACGGCTCCGTTGTCGGTCATTGCGCCCCTCCGTCCGCCGTACAGCGCGCCGCGACGCGCCCCTCGTCTGCTGATGCCGAAATCGCAATCCGCATATGCCCGAGCGTACGCCCGACCTTTACTCACCGGATATGGATTTACACAAAGAGATACTGAACCGGCCACCCGCGGGCCCCGGCGTTCCGGAGGCGGCCTGCGAGTGGCCGGTGCGGCCCGAAGGGCTCGGGCAGGTGTGGTGGTGGGGAGGGAGGGCGACCCGACGGGGACACCCTGAGGGGACTCTTACGCCCCCACGGACGCCTTGGCGCCCTCGGCCTCTCCCGCCTCGTCCGCCGCACTGTTCTCGTCCGCGGCGGCGAGCTCGTCCTCGACCTTCACGAGGGAGGGGTTGCGCCAGGAGCTGCGCACGCCCCAGTAGTAGAAGGCGAGCGCGATCACGGCGACCAGGAGGATGTCCCAGCCCTCGGGGAGGTAGCCCTTCCCGCCGAAGTCCTTGCCGCCCAGGTACGAGACGGCGGCCATGACCAGCAGGTACGCCACCATCCAGGCGCCGGCCTTCAGGTGCGGGACCAGCGCGGCCCACGGCTTGCGGCCCTGGGTGAGCGGCTTGCCGATCTCGTACCAGGCCCAGACGGGCAGGCCGACGGCCATGATCAGGATGACCTTGCCGGTCAGCGGCCAGCGGCCCCAGTACAGGACCAGCGAGCCGAAGATCATCGCGATCGGCGCGACGACCGGCATGGCGCGCAGCTTGACCGGGCGCTTGAGGTCCGGCGACAGCCGACGCAGCGACATCACGGCGACCGGGCCGGTGATGTACGAGATGACCGTGGCGACCGAGACGATCTCGGCCAGCGAACCCCAGCCGCGGAAGACCGCGAGGAAGAGGAACGCGATCACGAGGTTGAGCAGCAGTGCCGGGCGCGGCACGCCGGTCTTCTTGTCCACCTTGCCGAAGACACCCGGCAGGTGGCCGTTCTCCTGCACGCCGTGGATCATGCGCGAGGTGGTGGCGGCGTAGATCATGCCGGTACCGGACGGCGAGACGAAGGCGTCCGCGTAGAGCAGCAGCGCGAGCCAGTTCAGGCCCCAGGCCACGGCGAGGTCGGCGAGCGGCGAGTTGAAGCCGAGGCCGGCCCAGCCGCCGCTGGCGCCCAGCTTGTCGCCGGGGACCGCCATCAGGAACGCGACCTGCAGCGCCACGTAGATGACCAGCGCGATGATGATCGACGAGACGACGGCCTTGGGCAGCGACTTGCCGGGGTTACGGGCCTCGGCGGCGAGGTTCAGCGGGGACTGGAAGCCGTTGTAGGCCCAGACGATGCCGGAGACGGCGACGGCGGTGAAGACCGAGCTCCAGCCGTTGGGGGTGAAGCCGCCGTGGTGCGCGATGTTGCTGGTGTCGAAGTGCGCCAGCATCAGGGCACTGGCGGTCAGCACCGGGACGACGACCTTGAAGACCGTGATCGCGGTGTTGGTCTTCGCGAACAGCGAGATCGCGAACCAGTTGAGGAAGAAGTAGAAGATCAGCAGGATGCTGGCGAGCCCGACGCCGGTGCCGGTCAGCTCCTTGCCGTCGTAGAGCGCGTGCGCCCAGCCGAAGTCCCACGAGCTCATGTACTGGACGGAGGCGGTGGCTTCGCCGGGAATGACCGAAACGATGGCTATCCAGTTCGCCCACGCGGCGAGGTAGCCGGCGAGCGAGCCGTGCGAGTACTGGCCGTAACGGACCATGCCGCCGGCCTTGGGGAACATCGCGCCCAGCTCCGAGTAGGTCAGGGCGATGGTGAGTGCGACCAGCGCGCCGATGATCCAGGCGATGATCGCGGCCGGTCCTGCGATGGCGGCGGCCCGCTCGGCCCCGAAGAGCCAACCGGAGCCGATGATGGACCCGAGACCCGTGGCGGTCAGGGCAATGGTCCCGAGGGACCGACGGTAATGCGAATGCGAACCCTGCTCCGCACCCGGGTTTTTCGTCGTGCTCACGTGCTGGTCTCCTGGTCTTCCCCCGTGCCGTGCACAAACTTCGCCATCGTAAGAGCGAATCCGAAGATCGGATTCCCGCACGCGGCCAAAACAGCCGTCCAGTTGAGCCTGTGTGACGTTTCCAACACCAAGATCCGGCCAACGTTTACGTGAATATGCGGACGAAACGGACAGCGGACTTGAGGCCGAAAGTAACTACGGATCTCGCACAGCATGCGGCTTCGGGTCTTCGGGGCTTCGGGGCTTCGGGGCTTCGGGGCTTCGCAGCTGGACGCGGAACTCTCGGGGCTTCGCGCGGGGAACCGCCGCTTACCGGCAGCTCTACGGCCCGGCGACTCTGCGGATCGACAGCTCTACGACTCATGAGCCAGCGCCCCTACGGGCCGGGCGGGGCCGCCGGTCCCACGAACCCGGCACGCGCCCGCCCAGCCGCCCCCACCGTGCACCCGCCCCTTCGCCCACTCGTCCGGCAGGTGATACGCCACTACTTGACCGGCAGGTGATACGCGACGCGGTAGCGGTCCGCGAGTGTGACGATCTCGGCCGTTTCGACCGGGCGGCCGCCCGCGAAGTACGTCCGCGAGATCACCAGCACCGCATGGCCCGGGACCCCGCCCAGCGCCATGGCCTCCTCGGCCAACGCGGGGCGCGCGCCGACCTCCTCGATGACGTTGTCCACCACGACGTCGATGGCCGCCATCCGCTCGACGACGCCGCGCCCGGCCAGCGGCCCCTCCTCGGGCAGCATCACCGGCGTCCGGCCGGTCACCTCCAGCGGCTCCCAGGACGTCGAGAGCATCGCCGGCTCACCCTCCGCGCGGAAGAGGTAGCGGGTCCGCATCACCCTGCCACCCAGCGGGATCCGCAGCCGGCCGGCCACCACCGAACTGGCCGCCTCCTGCTCGCTGCTGGACTCCCAGGTGCCACGCACCCGCTCGTCCGCCTGCTCCTGCCGGAAGGGCGTACAGCCACCCGCCGCGTGGAACCCGGCCCGAGCGATGCGCCGGGGAACGGGCTGCTCCCGGACGTACGTCCCCGATCCCGAGCGGCCCTCGACGAGCCCCTCCGCCATCAGGACCTTGCGGGCCTCCAGGGCGACGGTGTCCGAGACGCCGTACTCCTCGCGGATCCGAGCCTGGGAGGGGAGGCGGGTATGCGGCGGCAGCACCCCGTCGACGATCTTCTGGCGCAGGTCGCCGGCGACGCGTAGGTACGCGGGCTGCTCACCGAAAGGCACGTGCCCCTCCCAACAGCTTGACAGTCAGCAACAGCGTGGCAACCGCGCGTACTCGACCGCAACCTTGGGCCAGATATTCACCTGTTGTGATGAACCCAGCTCAGCCACCGGTGGGCCGTGCACACCTGCACCGGCATCACGCATCTTCCGTCTCGCCCACACCCCGCGTCACACCCGCACGCGCCACCTCGTCATGTCACGATCGGTCCACAGGCCCCGCAACGGAACAGGCTCGACAACAGCCGCTCCTCCGGGACGGACCGGCGTCCGCCTCGGAGAGCGCCTGAAACGCGACCGAAAAGCGACCGTCCCAGGCCCTGCCGGAGCGGAGAACCAACCGCAACCCGGAAACGGAACAACCGAATTCGGAACAGGAACGGCCAGACTCGGAGCAGGAACAACCGCCCTCGGAGCAGAACGACCACTCCGGAACAGGACGAACGACCACCTCCGAAACAGAAGCGACGACGAACGACCAACCCCGGAACAGACGCGACCGCCCCGGAAACTCCCCCGGAACCGGAACGGCCTACCCGGAGCAGGAACGGCCTCCCCGGAGCAGGAAAGAAGGCGCCCATGCCCGCCGAGTCCCACCTCTCCCCCATGCCCAAGGACTGGCAACGGGCCCTCGCCGTCGCCGCCCACCCCGACGACCTCGAATACGGCGCCGCGGCGGCCATCGCCGAATGGACCGCGGCGGGGCGCGAGGTCAGCTACCTCCTGGTCACCCGCGGGGAGGCCGGTATCGACGGGCTGGCCCCCGAGGAGTGCGCCCGCGTGCGCGAGGCCGAACAGCGGGCCGGCGCCGCGCTCGTCGGCGTCCACACCGTGGAATTCCTCGACCACCACCGGGACGGCACGATCGAGGGCGGCCCGGCGCTGCGCCGCGACCTCTCCGCGGCCATCCGCCGCCACCGCCCGGAGCTCCTGATCACCCTCAACCACCACGACACCTGGGGCGGGGGGCAGTGGAACACCCCGGACCACCGGGTGGTCGGCCGCGCGGCCCTGGACGCGGCGGGCGACGCCGGCAACCGCTGGATCTTCCCGGAGCTCGCCGACACCCACGGTCTCGCCCCCTGGAACGGCGTCCGCTGGGTGGCCGTGGCCGGCTCCCCGTACCCCACGCACGCCGCCGAGGTCGGCCCCGGCATCGACCGTGCGGTGGCCTCCCTGGCGGCGCACGGTACGTACATCGACGGCCTGCGCGGGCACGGGCAGGACGCGCAGTCCTACGCCCGCGCCTTCATCGAGCAGAACCTCCGCACCGGCGGTGAACGCCACCGGGGCCGCCCGGCAACCCTGTTCGAGCTGTTCCCGCGCTAGGAGCGGCCGCCGTTCAGGGCCGCCGTTCACGGCCATCGTTCACCGCCCCGTTCACGCCCACTCGTTTACGGCCACCGCGCACCGCCCCCGTTCACCACCCCCGTTCAGCGCCCGTCGTTCACCACTCCCGTTCAGCGCCCTCGTTCACCGCCCCTCGTTCACCACTCCCGTTTACCGTCCCCGTTCGCGCCCACCGCTCACCGCCCCTGCCACGAACGTCGTGACCAACTCCGCGATCTCCTCCGGCTGTTCCAGCGCCATCGCATGGGTCGCGTCCACCCCGGCGACGGTCACGTACGGCTGCGTCCGTGCCAGCTCCGCCAGATCACGGCGCAGGCCCTCCGTATAGGCCGCCATCAGTTCGTCGAACCACGACGGCACGCCCGGCACCGGCGGGTTGGGGCGCAGCGCCCTGGCGATCAACAACGGTCGGGAAACGTTCCGGTACAGGCCGAACAGGTCGATCCCGGCCATCGCCTCCTGTAGCTCGCCGGCCTGCTGCCGCCCGGGCCGCAGGAAGAACCGCCCGTCCGCGGTCTCCGCCAGCGCCCGCCGCACCCCCGCCTCCATCACGTCCGCCGGAATCCCCAACTCCGCGGCCATACCGACCTGAAAGCCGATCACCCCCGCCAATGCCTCGGCCCTGAAGGGCTGTCCGCCCGCCTCCTCTGCGAACTTCCGTGCCTCTCCGAGCCGTTCGCGCACCCACTCCGGGTCCAGCCCCACGTACTGCTCCGGCCGCCCCATCCCGTGCCCGTCCAGGTTCACCGCCGCGGGCACGAGGTCCGCCAACGCCTCCAGGCACCGTACGGCCACCATCCCGCCCAGGGAGTGCCCGACGACGACGGCCTGCGGTATCTCCCGGGCCGTCAGCACCGCCCGTACGTCCTCGACCGCCACCTCGAACGTCCACGGCACCGCTCCGTCCTCCGAACGCCCGTGCCCCCGCAGGTCCATCGCCAGCACCCGGTGCTCCGCGGCCAGCAGCGGCGCGGCCCGCTCCCAGTCCACGAGCGTCCGCCCGGCCCCGTGCACCAGCAGTACCGCCGTCCCCGCCCCGCCGTAGTCCCGCACTGCCAGCTCCACCCCGTCGCCGGCCTCGCACACCAGGTCCTCGCCCGTGTTCTCGCTGTTCTTCGCGCTCTGCGTCATGCGTCCACGCTAGGGCCGCCAAATGCGTTCAAGATCATTCGCAAAGTCGATGCGACGCCCCCCTTTTCCGGGAGAGAATGGATCAACCCCCTTCACCCAACTCCCCCTTCACGCACCCCTCCTTCGCCCACCCCCCCGCCAGCAGGCTCCGGAGACAGCAGGCCTGGAGACAGCAGCCCCCAGAGAAGGCGCGTCCCCGAGACGGCACGCCCCCGGGACGGCACACCCCCCGAGACGGCACGCCCCCCGGGACGGCACGCAAAGAGGGCCCCGCCCCTCAGAGGCCGGACCCTCTTCCTGCCGCCCCGCCCGGTCGGCCGGGGCCTGACGGCTCAGGCGGCGCGGAGCTCCGCCCACCACGTGATACCGCCCGGGTGGAGCCGGGTGCCGCACTCGGCCGCCAGGGCGGTGACGATGCCGAGCCCGCGTCCGTGCTCGCCCGGGCAGGGCTCGGCGGACGGCCGTCCGTCCGCCGTCGCAGGCCCGGCGTCGGTCACCTCGACGCGCAGGCCGTTGCGCCCGTCGACGACCTGCGACAGCCGCAGCACCGCCGGCGGCAGGGCGTGGACGACCGCGTTGGTGATGAGCTCCGAGATCACGAGGAGCGCGTCGTCGGCGAGGTTCGGGGCCAGGTTCCAGTCGGCCAGGACGGTACGCACGCGCCGGCGTACGACCGGGACGGCCTCGGGGATGTGCGGCAGCGGAAAGACATGTTCGGCCGCCTCCCGAACCGCCGTGTCAAGCTGTGCCGTCATGTCGCCTCCTTCGAGGCCCTCTACCGGCTGGAACGCCGGGCTTGAAAGGGACGCTATGGCGGCACGGTGGAGGGGGTCAACGAACACTGGTCGGCATTACCGAACGGCTGCCTGCGGAGGGCCGTCCGCTCCGGCAGCTGCCGACCTCGGGACTACGATGGCCTCATGGCCGGCCTGGTCCAGTCGATCGAACGGGCGGCGGCAATCCTGCGTCTGCTCGCCAGTGGGCCCCGTCGGCTCGGACTGGGTGAGGTGGCCGCGTCGCTCGGCCTGGCGAAGGGCACCACCCACGGCATCCTGCGCACCCTGCAGAACATCGACTTCGTCGAGCAGGACCCGGCGACCGGCAAGTACCAGCTCGGGGCGGCGCTGCTGCACCTGGGCACCAGCTACCTCGACGTGAACGAGCTGCGCTCCCGCTCCATCAACTGGGCCGACGCCCTGGCCGCCCGTAGTGGGGAGGCGGTCCGCCTGGGCGCGCCCCTGGAGGGCAAGGTGCTCATCGTCCACCACGTCTTCCGCCCCGACGACACCCTCCAGACGCTGGATGTGGGCGCGCTGCTGCCCCTGCACGCGTCCTCGCTCGGCAAGGTGCTGCTGGCTTTCGGCAGCGTGCCCCTGGAGCCGGCCGTGGAGGCCGGGCTGGAGGCGTACACCCGGCACACGCTGGTCGATCAGGAGCACCTCACCCGGGCGCTCACCGAGGTCCGGGAGCTCGGGTGGGCCGCCGAAGTACAAGAGATGATCACGGGCGAGGCCGGCGTCGCCGCGCCGATCCGGGGCCACGGTGGCCTGGTGGTGGGCGCGATCGGCGTCTCCGGCACGGTCGAGCGGATCTGCGACTCCAAAGGGGTCCCGCAGCCGGCCCTGGTCACCCAGGTCCGCCACGCCGCCCGGGCGATCTCCCGCGATCTGGGGGCCGCCCGCTGGTGAGCCAGGCCGGCTCCCGTGCACCGCAACGGAAGGCTGATCATGGTTAAGCGGTACGTGATGTCCATCGATCAGGGCACCACCTCCACCCGATGCATCCTGTTCGACCACCAGGGGCGGCTGGTGTCGGTCGCCCAGCGGGAGCACCAGCAGCACTTCCCCCGTCCCGGATGGGTCGAGCACGACGCCGTCGAGATCTGGCACACCCTGCAGCGCGTGGTGCCGCAGGCGCTCTCCGACGCCGATGTCGGCCCCGATGAGGTCGCCGCCGTCGGGATCGCCAACCAGCGCGAGACGACCGTGCTGTGGGACCCGCGTACGGGCACCCCGCTGGGCAGGGCGATCGTATGGCAGGACACCCGTACGGCTCCGCTGGTCGAGGACCTCAGAAGCCGGCCCGGGGACGAGTTCTTCCTCCGGCGCTGTTGCCTGGCCCCGTCCACGTACTTCTCGGCCCCCCGGATCCGCTGGCTGTTCGACCATGTCGACGGGCTGCGGCAGCGCGCCGAGGACGGCGAGGTGCTGTTCGGCACGATGGAGAGCTGGCTGATCTGGAACCTCACCGGCGGGCCGGCCGGCGGCATGCACCTCACCGACGTCACCAACGCCAGCCGCACCATGCTCATGAACATCAGCACCCTCGACTGGGACGAGGAACTGCTGGAGTTCTTCGGGGTGCCCCGGCCGATGCTCCCGGAGATCCACTCCTCCTCCGAGACCTACGGAACCGCCCGTTCCGTCGTCCCGGGCGTCCGTATCAGCGCGGCACTCGGTGACCAGCAGGCAGCGCTGTTCGGCCAGACCTGCTTCACCCCCGGCGAGGCGAAGTGCACCTACGGGACCGGCAGCTTCCTGCTGCTCAACACCGGCACCGACGTCGTACGGTCCCGGCACGGACTGCTCACCACCGTCGCCTACAAGATCGAGGACCAGCCCGCGGTCTACGCACTCGAAGGCCCGATCGCCGTCACCGGCGCACTGGTCCAGTGGTTCCGCGACCGACTGGGGCTGATCAGCACCGCCCCCGAGATCGAGACGCTCGCGCGCACCGTCGAGAACAACGGCGGCTGCTACATCGTCCCGGCGTTTTCCGGCCTGTACGCGCCGCACTGGCGCAGCGACGCCCGCGGGGTCATCGTCGGCCTCACCTCGTACATCACCAAGGGGCACCTGGCCCGGGCCGTGCTGGAGGCCACCGGCTGGCAGACCCGGGAGGTGGTCGACGCCATGAACGCCGACTCCTCGCTCGCCCTGACGGTCCTCAAGGTGGACGGCGGTATGACGTCGGACAACCTGCTGATGCAGTTCCTGGCCGACGTGCTCAACGTCCCGGTGGTGCGCCCGATGGCCGTCGAGACGGTCTCCCTGGGCGCCGCCTACGCCGCTGGTCTCGCCGCCGGCTACTGGCCCGACCTGGAGGTCCTGCGCCGCAACTGGCACCGGGCCGCCCAGTGGCTGCCGGACATGGCCCCCGAGCGGCGGCAGGCGGAGTACGAGGACTGGAAGCGGGCGGTCGAGCGCTCGCTCGGCTGGATCAGACCACCGAACCCACCTTGAGGGCCCGGGGCGCGCTCGCACCGGTCACCACCGGGCAGCGCGGAGCCGACGACCAGAACGGTGGCGGATCATTGCAGAGGGGGTTCCCGCTACCCGCAAGGCTGGTCTGTCCGGGCACCCTCTCGTTGACGAGCGCTGACGAGCGCTGACGATGGTCATGCAAAACCTGGGACGGGGCTAGCAAAAGAGATCCTCCGCATCCTGCAGACGACTACCTTCCAGACGCGTGGCAAACGCCTCGACCGGCCGCCCGGCCACGAAATAGGAGCCGGTTTCGTGCAGGTAAAAGACGCGCTCCGTTTCGTCCATCAGCACGATGCCGAGTTCCCGCGTTTCGTACGCGACAGGAAAAATCGACCTGCCAAGACGTTGACTCAGCTCGACCACGTCCTCCGCATCGCCGTCGTACCCGAACGTCGGCGTCACCACCATCTTGATATGGGGACTTCGAGGGTAGGGGAGTTCAAGTTTGCCGTACTCACGCACAAAAGCCATGGCGCACAGCGGTGGAGCAATGATTACACCTTGGTCCGCGAAGTCTCGAATCCTTTCCGAGATGAGCCGGTCGGCCTCCTCGCCGATGTCCCGTCCAGGGAACCAACCGTGCTCCACCAGCCAAGACCTGACGTCTCCTTCTCCGATCACGGCGCCTGCCCCTCCTCAGTGCCTGCCTGGCTTCTATGGCCTACGCCCCTGTCGCGGGAGCGCACTGCGCAGTTGCCCTCTTGGCGACGGCCCATACAGGAAATATTGACACGGGCGAACTGAATCGAGGCCGGCATCACATTGCATAGCCTCGAATTCCCGTGACGACAGCAGCAGTTCGCTGGCGGCAACCACCTCCCGCTATCCGATGAGAAACCCCAGCACGGGAGCGGCGCGAGGAATTCTCCCAGCGCGGCATGTGAGGGTCGAGAGGCCAGCAGCGCGGGGGCGGCTCGTCACCGCACCGGTGTCGAGTGCGGTGATCGGGGCGCTCGCGGTGAGCCTGGTGACCAGGCCGTGAATACTCCGGGGTGTCCACGAACGGAGAACACCGGTCGGAGCGAGTTGCGCCCATCCCCCTACGCCTCCGGGAATCGATCATGTGATCGTCGAGGCCGGCAACCCAGCCCTCCCGGCGCCGCGGACGCCGGGATCCTGGCGCACGCTGTGATCGCCGAGGGGCGGGAGTCGGTCGGGCCCGGCTGGCTTGGACGCGACCGTGCGCCCGGGGCGCAGGTGAGGGGCATCCGCGGGGATGCCCCTCACCTCGGCACTCGACGGTCAGGACCCCGGAGGTCACCCGGCGTGTCGAGCGCCCGCCTTGATGGTGTCGTCTTCCGCTGGGTGCCATGCGTGGATCGTCACCGTAGCCAGGCGCTGAGCAGGGTCAGCAGAGCCATCGCCAGTGTCATGACTGCGGCGAAGGCGGCACCTGCCCGCAGACAAGCGGCAGGAACGGATGCTCCGTCCATGCGGTGGAGCATGCCCGCGATGCCTGCGATGCCCACGGCAACCAGCGCGGCCACGACGATGAGCAGGACGATGAGGACGACACGGGTCGGCGTGAAGTGCATGAGTTCCCCCTTGATCCTGGAGTGATTGCCGCTCCCTTCTCGGGCGGCCTGCTGGGAGGCTCGCAACAGGAGGAGGCGTCCGGCACGCCAGCCGGACGGCATCGGTACAACCGCCTCTCCGGTGCCGATCGAGGGCATACGCTGGGACTTCAGCTGTCCGGCAGGTGTCCGGACACCATCAGGAGCAGTGGGTTGGGGGGGACTTGAGCAACGGCGAAGGGGAAGAACCAGTTCAGTACTTCACTGACCTCCTTCTCTCACTCGGCTGGCTGCGCACCCTGACAGGGCCTTCCTGGAGGGACCTTGAGCGGCAGTCAGGTGTGGCCAGCAGCACCGTTCAAGACTGGCTGAAGCAGGGCTCCGTCCCGGATGAGGTCGACGGGCTGAAGAAGGTGGCCGCGCTGATCGTGGACGCGGCCCGGCAAGATCACCGGGCGAGCCCGGAGGCTGTCGCTCGTGTCGCCCACGTGAACTGGTCGGCAGCGCACAGTGCCGCTCAGACAGCTCGGGCAGGTTTGCGCGGGGAACAGGCCGCGTCCAGGAGATCGCAACGCGTGAGCACAGCGCGGACGGCTCGGGAACGAATCGCTGGATTGCCGGACAGGCCCCTTCCCGTGGCGGGCTGGGACGCCCGGCAGCTGAATGTTCATGCAGCGGCCTCGCCCGCAGATGGCAGCGCGGCGTCAGCCGCGTTCGTGCTGCCCGTGTATGTACGGCGGCCGCATGACGAGGATGTCCGCCGCCGGCTGATGAGCATCGCCAACGGTTCGAGGGCAGAGATGCTGGTGCTGCGCGGCGGATCGTGCACGGGGAAGACCCGCACAGCCTACGAGGCCGTGCAGCGGCACCTTCCCGACTGGCACCTCATCTACCCCAAGACCGCGGATGCGTTGATCGCCGCTGTCGAGGCGAACGCCGCCCTTGAGAAGACTGTGCTGTGGCTCGACGATGCCCAACATCTCTTCGAGCAGCCTGCCGGCGATGACGCGGCTGCAGCTCTGCGCCGATTGCTGGAGCGACCAGGCCCCGTCATCGTCTTCGCCACCATGTCGTCAAGCGCCCACAGGCGGCTGACCACTCCTGCGAAGCAGGATGAGCTGGACATCCACCCCAACGTCCGAGCCCTGCTTCGCCCGTGGCCCGCCATCGACGTGCCGGAAGAGTTCACCGGCGAGTCACTGAACGAGGTCTACCGCAAAGCCGAGGAAGACTCCGCTCTCAACGCAGTACTCGTGTCCGTCGCCTACCGCGGAGCCCTCACGCAGACCCTGGCGGCAGGTCCCGACCTCTTGGACCACTGGCTCCACGCTGCCTGCCCCTACGGTAAAGCGGTTCTCACAGCCGCGATCGACGCCAGCCGCCTGGGCGTAAGCAAGCCGACGACCGCCTTCCTTCTCGCTGCGGCGCCCGGATACCTCCGAGCGCACCAACGAGCTGAAGTTCCGCAGGGCTGGAGCCAGAGAGCACTGGACTACGCCTACGAACTCAAGAAAGGTGTCGCCCGCGCCCTCAACCCGGTCCCCCTTGCCGAGGGCATGGGAGCCGAGCCCGACGTCCACGCCCTTGCCGACTACCTGGAGGAGCACGCCGCACCGTTGCGCGAGGGCCTTGCTCCTCCTCCCAGTTTCTGGACCGCCATCGCCCGCCAAGCCGGCACACCAGACGAACTATGGCGGATCGGGCGGGAGGCCGGCCGGATTGGGTTCGACTCTCAAGCCGAGCAGCTATTCGCCAGTGCGGTCGAGGCATCCGGCCATGCCGAAGCACTGTGGGGACTGGCCAGATATCGCGAGCTCGCCGGAGACCATCAAGCAGCCGAGCGGCTGGCAGTGGAGTCCGAGCGTGCCGGCAACTCCTATGCCTTCCGAAGGCTCATGAAGATGCGGCCCTGGCCGGCCGACGCGGAGCTCGCCATCAAGGCCGACCTGGCAGGCTACCCGCACGCCCTGTCTCGGCTCACCTGGGAACTGGAGTACACCGACAGCTGGGACGCCCTCATCGAGGTGTGGCAGAGGGCGGCGAAAGCAGGGAAGGACGTTCCGGACTGGGTGCCGAAGGAACCGTGAGGAAGGACGAACACGGATCCACAGCGTAAGCGGGGAGACGTCGCAAGCCGTCGGTCGGTCACTTCCGTTTACGAGGACCTGCACTGACAAGATCCGGTCCGCTGGGGAGTCGATTACGCGCACGCCCTGAACAGCCTCGACGCCGCGTTGTCTACAGGGGCGGGCTGAGGAAGCTCACGAGTACGAGCGGCACGCAGCGGAACTATGAAGGAGACTGCATGCGCGACAAGCTGTCTGTTACGGGCACGAATACGTCGTGGCACTGACCACCTTGGGTCGCTCCATTGGCTCCGACCGGCATCAAGGCATCAGGGCCCTAAATGAGCGCCGACACCCAAGCGTGGCCCAGCGCACCCTCGCCAGCAGTACCGAGAGGAGAAGCGATGCCTGTACCCACCTGCGTTATGGGCGGCAGAGGAATTCCCGACCACGTATCCCGGGGTCATGACTTCGATAAATTCGTCGAGTTAGGCTCGTTGACCAAGGTGATCACCGGCACGGTCCTGACCCAGCTCGCCACGGCAGGCGCGCTCGACCTCGACGACCCGATCGAGCGCCGGCTCGACGACGTCCCCGAGGACACTGGCGTTACCCTCCGGCATCTCGCTGAACACACCTCCGGGCTGCCCCGGCTCCCTCCCGGGACCGGCGCCTCTGCCTTTGATCCGTACCGCTCCTTCACTGACACCACCCTGCACGAGGTTCTACGGAACTGGCACAAGACAGCCACCGGTCCTGTGGGGACCACGCAGTACTCCAACCTCGGGTACGCCGTTTTGGGCCACGTTCTCACCACCACAACCGGCCGCACCTTCCAGCAACTGGCCGACGAGTACGTCCTTGCCCCACTGGACCTGCCAGAAGGCGCCGTGACCGCGTCACCACCGCCGGACCAACGCCTCGTGCGCCGGAACCTGTTCGGACAACCACGTCGCCCATGGACACTGACGGGACCGATCCTGCCTGCGGGCGGGCTATGGGCCACCCCTCGCACAGTCGCCCGCATCGTGGTCGGCCTGGTGGTGGACCGCGTACTTGGGGAACCTGCCCCCACATGGGTTCGTCACGGGCCGACGCTCTCGCACATCGGCGCAACGCGAACCGCCTCCGCGTTCACCGCGGCCCACGAGGACGGCCGGTGGATCTTCTTGCACCGCCTGCACGGAAACCAACACCGCACGGTCCACCTCGCTACGCAAAAACTGAAGCAGCGTACGTAAGTACGGGCACCCGAGGCATGGGCGGGCACCGCAGCCGGCGGCGTCACGCACGGACCCGATGGGAACCGCATCGCCGGACGCAGAGCCTTGGGCCGATCGCGGGAGTGGCTTGGGCCGGATCGGTCAGTTCAAGCAGGGTGGCGCCGGGGAGTGATGGAGGGTCGAGTGCGAAGGCGAGCCACAGCACGGCGCATCCCGCTTGCCGGAGGGCCGTGATGCGTTCGGCGGCGCGGTCGGTCGCGTGAGACGCGTACAGGCCGTCGGAGGCGACGACCAGCAGGCGCCCGGCTCCGGGTTGTGCGAGGCCGAGGCCGGCTGAGAGGGCGTCGATGGCTTCGGCGAGGCTGTGTCCCAGGCCCCTCGCGGGTCTGGCTGGTGAAGTCGTCCAGGACCAGGGTGCGAATGGTGGCTCGCAGGTAGCGGCGGTCGCCGGGGCGGCGAGCGGGATTCAGCGGGGCGAAGAGGGCTGCGTCGATCTCAAGGCCGGCCGTCGTGGGTAGAACGCCGCCGGGGCGCCGGAACGGGTTCCGTGCTGACAGGTGACGATCACGTCGTGGCGGCCGGTGAGTTCGGCGACCTGCTGACCCAGAGCTGCGCCGATGCGCAACCAGTGCCGGAAGGGCACTGCCCATGCTGGAAGAACGTGGCCTGGCCGCACGCACCCCGGGAGGGCACAGCGGCCCCCGCCGCAACCCTGACCTCTGGTACACCGCCGCCACGGCCAGCGAAGCCCCCAGTACGCCGTCGAACGACGACGACCCCGCACGGGCCCAGCCAGCCCCCTACGCGGACGACACCACCGAGCCCACCAGCAGCCCCCTTGAAGACAGCGGCAGCTCCCAGGAAGAGCCCACACCGGGCACCTCGGCCCTCGACACCGATAACACGGACACCTGCGCCGCAGAGGAAGCCAGCGCGGCACAGAGCGACCCATCTCAGGACACCGAGCACAACGACAGCGACGACACCAGCCAAGACAGTACGCCCAGCGAGGAGGACAGCAGCAACGCTCCCGCCCCACAGGAGAACCCCGAGCCGCCAACCGCACCGGCACCCGGTGTGGAAGGGCGACCCGCGCCGGGAGCACTCCGGCAGATGGTCATCGACCACCTCCGGGCACACCCCGCCGAGGCATTCACCGCCACCCGGATCAGCCGCATCATCGAAAAGTCGTCAGGCGCCATCGCCAACGCGCTCGACAAACTGGCCAGCCAGGGAATCGCTACGCAGGTGAACGACCGGCCGCGCCGATTTCAGCTCGCCAACTCGACCGTGAACACGACGCAGTAGCTGCGCTACCGGTATGGAACCGGGTGCCCCCCGCGCACCGCGCGAGGTGCACCCGGACGTCCTCTTGATCACAACCGGGCGGCCGACGCAGTGCGGATCGTGGCGGCCTCAAGCAAGCCGCCTGACGGGTGTAGGCGGGCGACCAGGTGCCGCTCACGAGTTATTGATCGCTGTCCATACAGCGCAGGCCACAGCGGCTACCAGCCAGATTTCCGAGAGCCAGGAGATCGCATACTTCCTGCGAATAACAAAGTCCGACGAAACTGGTTTGCCGGCGATGTAATCACGGACTATTTTTGCCGCCCTGTCCGAACTCCCCACAAAGGAATCAATAAGAGAACCACTGTAGGCTCCGGCAAAAATCTCACCACCGTCTCGCGTTTCGATCTTCATGGTCCCACCGATATCGACGTAGGCTTTCTTTATCGCCCCGGGTTCAACACGGTATTCAAAGATGGCGTTCACCACCCGCACGCAACTGGGAGAGAGAATAACCCGGGAGCGGAGGATTCGCTGCTCGACGAAGATTGTGCCGAAGATCGCCGTCAGGCCGAATGGGGCACTGTTCGGGCCATCCATGCCCATCTTCGGGATCGCCAGAGCTCCGAGCGCAAGAAAGAATAAAGTGAGGAACCATTGCAGTATGCGATATCCGCTTCTGCGCAGCTTTCGCACTCCCTCGCGACGCTTCATGACCCGTCTCCCTGTTTTCGATCCCGAAGGAGGATGGCCCAGCGAGCGGACCATCCCGACCATCGGTCTATCAGCAGAATTTTGGAACGCTTGGAGCTGTGAGGTTCGGCAGATTCCCCGCACTATAAGGGCTGTCCCGTAAATGATCTTTAACGTGCTGGGTGACCTGCTGGTTTCTGCGTCATCCGGCAAGGACAAGGTTGTGCAGGCGGGCGATGCC
>NZ_JBFACE010000009.1:0-243884 GCF_040640655.1 Streptomyces sp. NPDC021749
CCACCGCGCGGATCGCCCAGGAATTCAACGGCTGGGCACCGCAGCTCACCGCGCTGATCACCGACAGCGACACCGCACCCGTCCTGCGCCCCCTCCACGCTCTGCCGACCGGGCACCGGTGGGACCGGGTGCCGGGCGTGACCCTGCTCGGCGACGCCGCCCACCTCTCCGCCCCCAACGACGAAGGCGCCAACCTGGCCATGCTCGACGCCGCCGAACTCGGCAAAGCCCTCGCCACCCACCCCGACGACATCGAGACCGCACTCACCGCATACGAGCAGGACATGTTCCCCCGCAGCACTGAGGCTGCCCTCTTTGAAGGCGCCGAGGCCCACGGGACCGATCCCGACACCACCACGGCCCACGACCTGATCGCCGCCTTCACCCGGCAAAACGAGCAGTCCCAATAAAGCATTCCGGCACGAACAGTCCCAAGAGAGCATTCCCAAGCTGTTAGCCGTCGTGCGGGTCTCGGAGCACCGACGAACCGGCCAGGACGAGGTGCGGCCTCGGTCCACCTCAGCCCGAGGCCAGAAGAACCTGGAGCCGATGCTCCGCCGTCGACCACACATGGACACCAGCAGGCTGTAAGTCCACTAGAACTGGCGACAGTTGAAGAGGTGAGGCCAGTCGACTGCCCGCGCCCGAACTGCCGCCGATGGTACTGAAAACCACGAGGGCGGGGGCGCTGACCTGCGGTTGCACCCATTGCGCTCGCTGCCTCAAGACGACCACGTCGCCCTCCGCGGCGGCCGTGACCCGCCCGGATATCGGTGCTACATCCATGAGATTCCCCATCCCCCTATTGGATGGGGGATGGGGACACTATCCATGGTTGGATAGCGTCACTGCCCAAGGGAAGGTGCAAGAGGATGCGGCTGGCGGAGCTGAGCGAGCGCAGCGGTGTGTCCACCGCCACGATCAAGTACTACCTGCGCGAAGGGCTGCTCCAGCCCGGGCGCCGGATCTCCGCCACACAGGCCGAGTACGGGGAGGACCACCTGCGGCGGCTACGCCTGGTGCGGGCGCTGATCCAGATCGGCGGGGTTTCGGTGGCCTCCGCGCGCGAGGTCATCGCTGCCGCGGAGGACGAGTCGCTGGACCACCACCTGCGACTGGGCGCGGCGACCCGGGCGCTGCCCGGCGTTGAGAAGCCGGCCGAGGACGACCCGGCGATGGCGACCGCCCGCCGCTCGGTGGAGGCGCTACTGGAGCGGCTGGGCTGGTCCTGCGACCCCGGCCTGGACATGCTCAACCCCGCCCACCGACGGCTCATCGACTCGGTCGCCGCGCTGGTCCGGCTCGGCTACCCGTGCGGCGTCGAGCAATTGCTGCCGTACGGGCGGCTGGCAGCACAACTGGCAGTCACCGACCTGGACATGGTCGAGGAGCAGCCGACCCCGTCCGAGCAGATCGAGGCGGCCGTTGCGCTTACGGTGCTGTACGAACCGGTACTGCTGAGCCTGCGGCGCATGGCCCACGCGGAGGAGTCGGCCCGACGGTTCCGCTGAGGCGCCTCCTCCCCGTCCGGCATCCCGGAGGCGCGCCGTGGCCAGACATGGGGCGACCTCGATGGGTGCGAGGGCGACCAGCCCGGCGCGGCCCGCGCCCGCAGGACGGCGGCCAGGGCGGCCCCGCCCCCAGGGCCAGGGCGGCCCCCGCCCCCAGGGCCAAGGCGGCCCCGCCCCCAGGGCCAAGGCGGCCCCGCCCCCAGGGCCAGGGCAACGCACTGGCGGCCTGCCGAGGCGAAGCCGTCGATCGCCGAGCGGTCCAGGCCGCTGTCGGCGAACGCACGGGGACCTGGGCGGGAAGGGCGTACGGGCTGGCGTCGTCCACGCGCCCGCAGTCCGGCAGGGCGACTCCGGTGACAGCGACCTTGTCATGCCCGGGTCCCCGAAGACCTCAACATGGCGGTACGTCAGGTCAGTTGGGCTGGGGCAGGGCGTGGGGCGCCGGCCGGCAGTCGCGTCCGCCGATGGACCGGGGCCGGTTTGCCCCTGACCACTCCTTAAAGTGATTATCGGAAATACCCCGCGACCTTTAAATGCTTTCCCGGGGAGGGTATTCTCCGCTTGCGTGTGTAATTCGCCGGCAGGGTTCATGGCCGGTTGACTGCTCGCTGTTTGCCCATGCGGCGGAGCAGACATTTCCATGTGCGGGATAAAGATCGTCCCGCCCGTTTCGGGGAGTGTCATGTTCGCCTTAGCCTCACGAACTCCGGAGCCTGCCGGGGTGCCCGACTCGGCATTGAATGCCGCGTTTGTTGCAGGTGCTGTCATATCCGTCGGCAACACCCCCCAGGGAATTACCCTCACTCCGGACGGGACCCGGGCCTATGTGGCCAACCGGGGCTCGAACACCGTGAGTGTGATCGACACCGCCACGAACACCGTCACCGACACCATCGCCACGGGGGCGGGTCCCACCGACATGGCGATCGGTCCCGACGGCACCCGGGCCTATGTGACCGTCTTCGACGACGGTCTGGTCAGCGTGTTCCACCTCCCCTCAAACACCCTCGTCACGGACATCCCGGTAGGGGCCGGGGCAACGATGGCGGCGATCACCCCGGACGGGACCCGCGTCTATGTCACGCGGCAGACCACCGACACGGTCAGTGTCATCGACACCGCCACCAATACCGTGACCGGCACCATCACGGTCGGGGCGGGGGCGACCGGTGTGGCGATCACCCCGGACGGGAGCCGCGCCTACGTGGCGAGCTTCTCGGGTTCCGTCAGCGCGATCGACACGGCCACGAACACCGTGGTCGCCACGATCATCGCCGGCGACGTCCCCATCCTGCTGACGGTCAGCTCCGACGGGACCCGCCTCTACGTCACGAACGCCGGCAGCTCCTCGGTGAGTGTGATCGACACCGCCACGAACACCGTCACCGACACCATCGGCGTCAGCGGCCAGCCGCGTTTCCCGGCGTTGAGTCCCGACGGCTCCCATCTGTACGTGGGGAATGCCGAACCGGACACGGTGAGTGTGATCGACACCGCCACCCACACCGTCGTCGAGAACATCGGCGCGGGAGACGGCCCCACCGGCCTCGCCGTCCTCCCCGACGGGACACGCGCCTACGTGGGCAACGCCAATGCCGGCACCGTCGGAGTCATGGCGACGACCGTGATCCCCGACCAGGGGCCCACGGCAGGCGGCACCACCGTGACCCTGACCGGTCACCACCTGGCCAACGCCACCGCCGTGCACTTCGGAACCGCTCAGGGCGTCATCACCGCCAATACGGCGACCTCGGTGACCGTCACCACCCCCGCCGGCTCCGGTGCCGTCCCCGTGACGGTCACCACCCCCGGCGGCACCGGCACCCTCGGATCCTTCTCCTACATGCCGGTGCCCACACTCACCGCCATCAGCCCCGACACCGGCCCCGTCTCGGGCAGCGACCAGGAGATCGTCCTCACCGGCCGCAACCTCGCCGGAGCGATCGACGTGTACTTCGGCACCACCCGAGCCGTCATCCAACGCGTCTCCGACACCCGGCTCACCGTCAGAGCCGCCCGTGCTCCGGCCCCGGGCAGCGTCGCCGTCACCGTGATCACCAGCGGCGGGAGGGCCGACGGCCTGGCTTACACCTACGTCGACCAGTCCACCGTCACGAGCGTCAGCCCCAACGCGGGACCGACCACCGGCGGCACCGGGGTGACGATCACCGGCACCGGTCTGAGCCGCACCGAACAGGTCGCCTTCCACGGCGTTCCGGCGCCTTTCTCGGTCATCTCCGACACCACCGTGACCGCCACGTCCCCGCCCAGCGCCACCGAGGGCACCTTCGACGTCACCCTCACCACCCCCGGCGGCACTCCCGCCGGAGCGTTCACCTACGTTCCCGGACCCGCCATCTGACCCACCCGCCATCTGACCCATCCGCGCCCGCCGTGCCGGCGGACGCCGCAGCCGGACCGGAACGGCGAGATCCCGGTCGGCCGGCGCTCGGTTGCCGTTGCCCCACAGCGGGCCCCGAGCCGCGCAGCCGTGCCGACCATGCAATGCCGGTCCGGGCACGAGAGCACCTTCTGGTACCTAGCCACATGCATTTTCCTTCCAGTCCGACAGGAGAAAATCGTGCGTCACTTCAGCTTCAAGCGCATCGCCCTCAGTGCGGCCACCGGATTCGCGGCCCTTCTTTTCCTCCCGCACCCGGCATCGGCCGCGACCGGTACCAGCAGCGACCACTATCCTCCGAGAGAGGAAGTGTTCCAGTTGACCGCGCAGCAAACGCAGGGGAATTTCATCGATGTGGACGGGTCGTCCGGGCCCAGCCAGGGGGATGAATTCGTCATCACCGGGAATCTCCTGCGTGGCGGCCTCACCGTCGGCACCTACAGCCAGATCTGCACGCTGACCCGCACCGCCCCTGCCGATGAGTTCGACCTGCAGTGCGCGGCCGACCTGGCCCTTCCGCTGGGACAGCTCACCGTCCAGGGCCGGTTCACCGTCACGTCTGCCGGCCCAGGCAACATCGACCTCGCGATCACCGGAGGTACGGGGCGCTACCGCACAGCGCACGGCACCATCCACGCCAACAACGTCAGTGACACGGAAACTCAGCTCACCGTGCATCTGATCCGCTGACCGGGCGGAAGGCACGCCAGGGCGGCCCCGGGTGACTCCGGGGCCGCCCGCACGAGTTGGGGACTTCGTTGGGCTGGCCCCGGCTGGCGCGAATGATCAGGCCTGCCCGCTTTGCGGCGGCGCCGCTACAGCCCTCCGCCACGGCCGCCGCTGCGCTGATCGCCTACGAGGAGGGATTCGAGCCGGTGGCTCGTTGGCGTCGCAATCCGACGCACGCTGGTTCGGGGGGGGCGGGGAAGAGCGATCACGGTCAGGGTGGCCACCCCCCACAGGAGACACCCTGACCGTGATCGCTTACGGGGCGATCAGTGCGCCCGTATGCAGTTCTGCGCCACGGGGCGCCGCCGCGTTACGCGGTCCCGCGTTACGTCACATACGCCCGGATATGCACGCTCTTCCGGGCGGCTGGTCGTGCGGGTGTGACAATTGATCAACCGGTGACGCAGTAAGGAGTAGCCGATTGGTCATCGGCGCAGGCAGATCCGACGGTTCCCCCCGTGCCGGCGGATCCGCCACCCGGCGCGGGCGGCGCTACTTTCCCCCGGCCCGCCCGCGCCGGCCTTCCCCTCGTGAGCGATGACGGTGCGTGTTCCGCCGGCGGATACCCTGAGCCACCGTTTCCGGTGTCGTGTCTCACAGAGGGGGTGTGCGTACGTGCTGACCGCAGACCGGTATCGGCTGCTGGAGGTGCTGGGCCGCGGTGGGATGGGCGAGGTGTGGCGGGCCGAGGACACCGCGCTGGGCCGTGAGGTCGCGGTCAAACTACTGCTGGACCGCAAGGCGGTACCCGATGCGGTGGAACGTTTCCGCCAGGAGGCGCGGACCGCGGCCGGCCTGAACCACCCGCACGTCCTGACCATCTACGACTTCGGCGAGCACCAGGACCGCTGCTACCTCGTCATGGAGCTGGTGCACGGCCACAGCCTGCGCGCCGAACTGGCCGCAAGCGGCGGCCCGTTGCGGGCCGACGAGGCATGCCGGATCGCCGGGCAGGCCGCGGCCGGACTGGCCGCCGCGCACCGCGCCGGGGTGGTGCACCGGGACATCAAGCCCGGAAATCTGCTGCTCGCCGAGGACGGTGTGAAAGTGGCCGACTTCGGGATCGCCCGCGCCACCGGGCCTGCCGCCTGTGCCCTCACCACCACCGGACAGGTGCTGGGCACCCTGGCGTATCTGGCGCCGGAGCGCGTCAACGGCCATCCGGCAGGCCCTGGGACAGATGTGTACGCGCTGGGCTGTGTGCTGTACGAGATGCTCTGCGGACGACCTCCGTTCGCCACCGACGACGTCCCCGGCGTCGTGGCGTACCAGCACGTCGGCGCCGAGCCCGTACCGCCCAGGCAGCGTGGCGCGGACGTACCGTCGGCGATGCAGGACCTGGTGATGCAGATGCTCGCCAAGGATCCCGCCGAGCGTCCGGACGCGGTGGAGGTCGCCGAGCGTCTCGGTGTGACAGTCCGGACCGGAGGTTCGCCGTCCGGTGCCCGGCAGACGCCCGTCGAGCAAAGCGGGCCAGCCACCCGGGAGTTGGGCCCGCGCCGCTGGTCCGGCCGGGTGCGCCCTACCGCCGCCCTCACCGTCTTGGTGGCGGCCGCCCTGTGCGCGGCCTCGACCGCCGCGGGCTACGCCCTCCTCCCCGGCTCCGGCGACACGGCAGGTTCTCCGCCCCGTAGCACGGAATCAGCGACGCCCGCACGTCCGCTCACCACTCACGCGCCCCGCCCTACCACGGGCCCACAGACCGCCACGGCTACGGAACCGCAGCGCACCGGGCGCCCCGCGGAGGAGACCGCGCCCCCACGGGGCGGAGCCGGGCGCTGGAAAGCCAAGAAGGCGCCCGGTGGGCAGAAGCGGGCCGGGAAAGCGACCGGCAAGGCGGGCCGAGTGGGCGCCAGGCGTCATGAACGGGAGGAACGGAAGAACGGTCCGGGGGGCTTCCGGTAACGACGAGGCCGCGGCTGCAGCGGCGAAATCCTTGTACCCGCGGGCACCTCCCGCCCAGGCCGATGCGCCCGTCAGCGGCTCCCTGAACACGCTCACACGACCTGGAAGTTGGCCATCATGGCCATGTCCTCGTGTTCGAGGTTGTGGCAGTGCAGCAGGTAGCGCCCCCTGTACCCGGTGAACCGCACGAGGACTTCCACCACCTCGTAGGGGCGGACGTCCACCGTGTCCTTCCAGCCCGCGTCCCCGGCGGCCGGGGGCCTGCCGCCCCGGGCGAGGACCTGGAACTGGGCCAGGTGCAGATGGACGGGGTGGTGGAAGTCGCTGCTGAACCGCCACCGCTCCACGCTCCCCAGCCGCGGGGACGCCAAGACCGGGTCCGTGCTGAACGGTCGGCCGTTGATGGTCCACATCTGCCGGTCGTCGTCACCGGCGTTCGTCCGGCGGAAGTCGAAGACCCGCACCGGCATCGTCGAGCTCGGCGTGAGCTGCTCGAAGGTGGCGGACAGGCGGGCCGGTAGGCAGCTGTCGTCCCTCTCCTTGCGCACGACGTGGAAACGCATGACGTCACGCATGGTGCCTTCGCCCGCCGTGTTGCGCAGCGTGATCCGGCTGCCAACCGGGTGGTCGGCGAAGTCCACGACCACATCGAACCGTTCGCCCGGAGCCATGTCGAGCGCGCTGTGCGGTCTGGGTGCGGCCAGTAGCCCGCCGTCGCTGCCGATCTGGACGAAGCGGCCGGGCCTGCCTCCTTCGGCCTCCAGTCGGAGCCGGTAGCGGCGGGCGTTGGAGGCGTTGAGCAGGCGGAAGCGATAGCGGGTGGCGGACACCTCCAGGACGGGCCAGGGCGCGCCGTTGACGAGTTGGACGTCGCCCAGCACCCCGTCGGGGAAGGCGTCGTGGTTGTGGGCGGGATAGCGGAAGGAGCCGTCCTCCTCGAAGGAGCGGTCGCACAGCATCAGCGGGATGTCGCGGTCACCGCCGGGCAGCGGGAGACGGTCCTCTTCCTCGTCGCCGATGAGGAAGAAGCCGGCCAGGCCGCGCCAGACCTGTGGGGCGCTGAAGTCCATGCGGTGGTCGTGGTACCAGAGGTTCGCGGCCCGCTGCGGCAGCGGGTACGTGTAGCTGCGGTGGCCGACGGCCACCCGGCCACCGTGGCCGGCCGCCATGCCGTCGTGCGTGCCGTGTGACTGTCCCGTTGGGCAACGGACGGCGGGTAGCAGCAGGTCGGTGGGGTATCCGTCGGACTCCGGTGGGGTGACGCCGCCATGCAGATGCGTGACGGTGGGAACGGTGAGGTTGTTGCGCACCCGAAGCACGGTCCTGCGTCCCGAGCGGGCGACCAAGGTCGGGCCGGGGAAGATCCCGTCGTACCCCCACACCGTGGTCTTCCGGCCGGGCAGGATCTCGATGCGGCCCTCGCGCTGCTCGACGTCATAGACGTCCGCACCCCGCTCACGGCGCACCGGGCGGGCCACCGGCGGCACCGGCAGCGGAACACCGAACGGTGCGGGCAACGGCCCCCTGCTGGCCAGGATCTGCCCGGTCGATGCCCCGGCGAGACGGGACCAGCCGGCCGCGCCCACCGTCACCGCCGCACCGGCACCGGCCGCCAGCCCCAGGAATCCGCGCCGGCTCACACCACGGGCTCTCACTCGGCCACCCCCACGTGCCGGCCCGTCCGCACCGCGGGCTGGCCACGGCCGGTGAACGCCCAGTACGTCAGCGCCGTCGCGCAGCCGAAGACCGCCATACCCAGCGGGATGTGCCCGGCCAACGCTCGTGCCTCACCCAGCCCCTGCTGCGCACTCACCAGGCCGACCAGCGCCGCGCTGGCAGCGGCAGGCCAGCCGGGCCCGGACAGCCGACGCCACACCACCACGGCAAGCACAGTCTGGACGACGGTGAGCGCGCTCAGCACACCGGCGTTGGCCGCGTGCCAGGCCAGCCAGTCGAGATTCCCCGTCACGAACAGACCGGCCAGGGCCGCCTGTACGAGCGTATCCAGGAGCACCAGAACCGCCGTGCCCCGCAGCAGCCGCATCGGCCAGCGCCGCTCGTATCCCTCGGGCCACTCGTTTCCCTCGTGCGCGATCACCGGGGTTCGCCCCCGTGCGACAGGGCCTGCTCGTACGCCTGGAAGCCGTCCTCGACGCCCAGGAAGATGTCGGTGAAGGTGAGGTAGCCCTCGCTGATGACGGGAGTGTCGCGCAGGGCCTCGATGAGGAAGTAGTACGCGCCCAGGTCATCGGTCTCCAGTACGGCGAAGTCCGAGACCCGTCCGGTGAACGCTTCGGCGTCGAAGAATCGGGCCGTCACACGATCCGCGTAGGCGGCGAAGACCGGCTCCAGATGCGCCGTACGCATCGCGTTGCGCTCCTCGCGCGACAGCGCCAGCCACCTGGACGTGACTGTGTAGGTGAGGACGATTCCGTATCTCATTCCGTCCTGCGTGTCGTACTTCATGCCGTCCTGCATGCCGTGCTGCATGGAGCCCCCGAAGAGATTGCTAACACCGTTAACTTTCGAGAGAAGGTAAAGTGATAGGCGTTAACTTTGTCAAGCGGAAGGCGGTCGGACCGCTGTGCCGAGCACTCCGGGAACCTCCACGGCCAAGCGCCGTCACCGCGTCCGCGAAGAGGCGCTGGCCGAGATCCTGCAAACCGGCCGGCGGCTGCTGGTCGAGGAAGGACCGGCCGCCGTCACCTTGCGGGCCATCGCCCGCGAGATGGGCATGACGGCGCCCGGCCTCTACCGCTACTACGCCGCTCACCGGGACCTGATCCAGGCGCTGACCTCGTCCCTCTACGACGAGCTGGCCACAACCCTGGCAGCGGCCCGCGACCGCCACCCCGCCTCCGCACCAGGGCGGCAACTGGGCGAGGTGTGCCGCGAACTGCGCCGCTGGGCACTGGCCCATCCCCAGGAGTTCGGACTGCTCTTCGCCAAACCGCTCACGGACGCCGACACCGCACCCGGAGCCGCCGCACACGACGCCGGCTGGCGCTTCGGCGGCATCCTGTTGGAGCTGATGGTCCAGCTGTGGCGCCGCGGAAACCTCCGGCCGCCCGCTGACCTGGACCCGGCCTGGACCGTCCAGCTGGAGGAGGTACGCGAGCACCTCTCCGGCGAACCCGTGCCCCTGGAGGTCATCTACGTCTTCGTCTCCTGCTGGGCCCGCCTGTACGGAGCCGTGGCCGTGGAGGTCTTCGGCCACCTCGACTTCGCTCTGACCGACCCGGGGCCGCTCTTCGACCGCACTGTCCGCGACATCCTCACCACGCTGGGAGAGCCGCAGACCGGCTCAAGCGGGTCTCTTTGACGGACGGCGGGAACCGGCACCGGAGGGTGAAGTGTCCATTGATGAGCAAGACCGCTCATGGGCGCAGAGGAGTTCGAGATGACCGGCACGGCCACCCGTTACCTCTACCTCGTCCGGCACGGCGAGGCGTCCCCGGACGAGAGCGGGCTGACAGCGGGCGGCCGTCGGCAGGCCACACTGCTCGGCCAGCGCCTCCGGGGCGTCCCCTTCCCAGCCGTTCACCACGGTCCGCTGCCCCGGGCAGCACAGACCGCACGCCTGATCGGCGACCAACTGAAGGACGTTCCTCTGCACGTCTCGGAAGTCGCCGGTGACTACGTGCCCTACCTGCCAGGGAGGGACGAACTTCCGGCGGAATCAGCGGACTTCTTTCTCCGCTTTCTCGCCGGGGCCACCGCCGAGGAGCGCGAACACGGGCCTGCGCTGGCCCGCCAGGCGCTGGATCTGTTCACCGGGCCGGCGGACGGCGAAGAGGACCGGCACGAACTGGTCGTCACCCACAACTTCCTGGTCGCCTGGCTCGTCCGGGACGCCATGCACGCACCGAAGTGGCGTTGGCTCGGCCTCAACCACTGCAACGCAGCACTCACGGTCATCCGATACGCGCCCAGTCGGCCGGCTACCGTCCTCATGTCCAACGACATGCGTCATCTGCCGACCGAGCTGCGTGGGACGGGCATTCCTCACGAGTTGCCCATCTGAATGCGCCGCCGGGCCGAGGGCCGCGGCCGACCGGTCCGGCCAAGGCCGCCTGCAGCCAGCTGCAGGCCGTGCAAGGTGGGCGTGAGGCGGCGTCAGTATCGGCGACCGAGCGGAGATCCCTGGAAACGTAGGTATGGGCGGGGTGTTTCCACGGTGGGCCATGCGCGGTCGTCCACCGTCAGAAACGGCTCGTACACGACGGTTGCCGGCGTTGCCCCGGTGAACTCCATGATGTCCCGGTGCAGATGCGACTGGTCGCAGTAGCCACCGTCCGCCGCAACTCGGGCTGCGCCGTCACCCGCGACCATGCGGTGCACCGCATGGTCGAAGCGGACCAGCTTCGCTGCGCGTTTCGGGGGAATGCCGAGGTGCGAGTGGAACCGGGACCACAGACGCTTGCGGCTCCATGTGAGTTCGGTCGCCAGGTCGTTGACCCGGACGAGCCCCCTGCTGACGACGATCCGGTTCCAGGCCCAGGCCACCGCCGGGTCCACCGGCGACCGCGCCTCGCATCGGCGGGCGAGCAGCGCGTCCGTGAACGCGAAGCGGCCCTCCCACGAGGGAATCCCGCCCAGTTGTTCGCGAATCCGCGACGCCTCTCGGCCCCACAGGTCGTCGAGGGACACCATGGCTCCACCCAGGTCGGCCGGACAGGTGCCCAAGAGCGCGCCTGCGACCACGGGAGACAGACGCACCTGCACGCACTCGATGTCTTCACCCCACGCCCGGACCCCTCCTCCGGAGCCGAACCCGGGCCCGGCGACGAGACTTCCCCGATGTCGCCGCCCAGTGCCGTCGTCCACGGTGGCCGCGCTCGCCCCGCACTCCAGGACCAGCGTCACGGCCGGGTGCGGAACCACCCGCAGGCCGCCGACAAGCGGGCCCGGGACCCGGAAGCCAGTCATGTCGACACCAGCCACCCGGCTGGGCCGCTGCGGACGTACGACGTCCCACACCGCAGGATCGTCACGTTCACCTGAAGTGGTCCCCATCGTCGAATGCTACGCGAGCCGAGGAGGGAACATTTCTCCAATCCGTAGGCGCGCACCGGAGGCGACAGTGGGCCCATGACTCCTTCCGACGGACACCCGCAGGTGAACGGCGATGCCGGCGCCACCGAGGATTCGATCCTCCGCCTGGAGCACGGCGACATCTGCGTCTACCAGGACGGCCCTCGCGACGCCCCCGCGCTGCTCCTCATCCACGGATCCGCCACTTCGAGCCGTTCGTGGGATGCGCTGGTTCCGCTGCTGGCCAGGTCCCATCACGTCATCCGGATCGACCTGCCGGGGCACGGCCGCTCGGCCGAACCGGTCGGCCGCGGCTACGAAACCTCCGCGCAGGCACGCGCACTCGGCACGGCACTGGACCGGCTGTGCGTGACGCATGTCGTGGTCGTCGGCCATTCCAGTGGCGGCTATGCGGCCACCGCTCTCGCCGAGCAACGGCCGGACCTGGTGACCGCGCTCGTGCTGATCAATACCGGCCCCAGCATGGACGCTTTCCTCGCACCCGGGCCCACCGCGATCGACCCCGCGCAGTGGCCACCGAGCGACGAGCAGATACGCCAGTTCGCGAGCACCGGGTTCCGCGCGGGCTACGAGGTCCCCCAACAACTCGTCGACGAACTGCGGGGTATGACCTACCATGCGGTCACCGCGGCAATGCAGGCGTCCATCGCCTATCTGAGCCAGCAGGCACTTCCGGAGCGGCTGACGGCCCTCGGCAAGCCGCTGCAGGTGATCTTCGGCGACCAAGACCGTAGATGGCGCCCCTCGTCCGCGGCCGACTACGGCGTCGTACCAGGTGCGAAGGTCGCGTGGCTGCCCGATGCCGGGCACACGCCCCTTCTGGAGGAACCGCTACGAACCGCCGCACTTCTCCTGGCCTTCGCCGAGACCCACACCTCTCGAACACCCAAGACCACTTGACTGGCTGCCGACGGGTGGGCCAACTTGCAGGCCAGGAAGGGGAGTTCAGGGGACGGGGAGGGTCCAAGAAGCAGTGCGACCCGGAGCTCGCCGCCGAGCACTTCCTCTCCCTGCTCACCGGCGCGGTGGAGTACCGCCCCGACGCCGAGCCGGACACCGTCGCGGACACTGCCGTGGAGGTCTTCCTGCGCGCCTATGGAAAGTGACCGTTCCGCCTGCGCGGCCGTCGGCGACCGCGTGAACGGACGACCTCCGCGGGTTCTCGTCGCGCCTTGCCGGTGGGGCCGGCGGACCCCACCGGCAAGGCGTCGGTGCTCAGGTTCCCGCTCTCACCCTCTGGGCAGTGGATCGCCCGCAGCAAGGTGGCGCAGCGTGGTGATGGAGGGAGTGAAGGCGTACACGGAGCCCTTGGTGGTGACGACCTGCGCCATCGTGATCGTGGCCTTCGGGCCGCGCGGAGGGTCGAGCGCGATCTCGCCGCCGCCGTCGGGCCCGGTGACCTTGTCGATGCAGTTGGGCGCCCCCGTGGTGCCAGGGGTGAACGTCGAGTTGTTGGACCAGCTCGCCTGGACGAATTCGAACTGCTCCTCAAACGACGTGCCGTAACAGACGAACATCAGCCCGCGGTCCGCCGTGGGGTCGTCCTCCAGGAGGGGACCGTAGGGGATGCCCCGGCGCATGATGCGGTTGCTGTCCACGGGGATGTCGGGGTTGGCCTTGCGGGGATTGGTGCGGCGGATGTGGGCGGCGCAGGGGGTTACGCCGCCGTCCGGGTCGTTCGCGTAGTCGAAGTCGTTGGCGTCGCTGCCGAGGCCCTTCAGGCGATCGGTGGGGGTCGCCAGGGGGGTGCCGTCCAGGTGCCTGCCGACCAGGCACGCTCCCAATCGGGTCCCGTCGATCTCCGGTACGAAGTTCTCGGCCTGCTGGTCCACCGCGTCGCGCCAGCCCTGGACGTCCTGGCTCATGCGGCGCACGACCTGGAGCGAACCGTTCTTCATCCAGGCGGGGCCGGTGCGCTTCGTGCTGTTCGGCTCGGTCGTGTAGCCGAAGACGAACTCACCCGGTTCGATGAGCTTGGACCCGGGGCGGTTCTCGCGGTAGCCGGGCTTCGTGGGTTCCTCTCGGTGGAAGTCCTTGACGCCGGGCTGGGAGATGCCGTCCTTGTAGCCGAAGTGCTCATGACCCTTCAGTTCGCCGGGCAGGGTCTGGCCGTCGTCCTGATGGACCAGCGTCATGTCGTGCGCCTCGTCCGCGGCCTCGATGTTCTGCAGCTTCGCTTCAAGCGCCTCCTTGCTGTCCGAGGCCACCAGGAGCACCGCATGCACCATGGTGCCGGGCGAGCCGAACAGCCAGTTCTTCGGATCGCTCGCTCCGGTGTCGCCGAGTTTCGGCGCACTCGCGGCCGCACCATGGAGCAGCTGCGGGAAGTTCTTGAGGTCTTCCCTGAGCACCTGCTCGTCGTCCGCGGCGACGCTGAGCAGCCCCGGGAAGGTGAGGGAAACCCCGACCCAGGTCGCCTGCTTGTCAGGGTCGTGGCCGTATGCCCGGCGGGCCAGCGAGAACTCCTCGTTGAAGTCCTCCACGTCGGCGGTTACCGCCACGCTGTTGAGGATCACGGACAGCCATCCGCGCCCCTTTGCCTTGTCCTCCGGGAACCGCATGTAGCGGAAGGCCGTGTAGTCCTTGTTGAACGCGGCCAGGACGTTGCCCTGGATCTCCCGCGACGTACGCAGCGTGGGCGTGGGCAGCTGCTCCATGGCGGGGGCAGCCGTGGGGCGGACGCGGGTGGTGGTCATCCGGCGCTCCTGATTACGGGGAGTGGTTGCATGGTTCCGAATATGTCACCGTGCATATTTCCGCGACACAGGAGCTGCGCCAGTCGAGTCCGCAACGGGCACAGCGCGAGTGGTCCCGGCCCGGCCCTCAACCGATGCCGGTAGCCGTCGAGACCACAGACAGGACCAGGGCGCCGAGCGCGCCCACCGCTCCGTAGAGCCGCAGCTTGCGCCGATCGGCGCGTGGGCGGACATACCGCGCGGTGGCCCCGGCGAAGGCCAGACCGCCGACGATGAACCACGGCCCCCACAGGTAGAGGTACCAACCAGTCAGCCCGGCCAGATCCTGCGCAACGGAGACGGCCCCCGCCTCGACCAGCACACCGTGGAGGACGAACAGGCCACCATGCCAAGTGAGCAGCACCGCAGCGCCACCGCCACAGAACACCATGAGCCGGCTGATCCGCGCGCCCCGCGGTCGGGTCAGGCCGATGCCGACCAGTGCCCCGAAGAGCTTCAGCAAGCCGGTTACCACCAGGACGGTCAGGAACCACGGCACTCCGTCGCGAACGAGCTTCACCAACGACGGCGACACCGTGGACTGCGCGCCGAAGGTACTGCCCGTCGCCCAGACGAAACTGGGTACCACGAAGAGAACGCCCCACACCGCAGCGACGTATCCGGGCCACTTGCCCAGGTGGAGACGGACTGCCCGGCGCCGGACGGGAGGCACTGCTTGCTCCGAGGAACACGTGATCGACATGGTCCGACCCTGGTCCGAACCGCGACGGCGGACGTCATCCGCACGGTGGATCCGCTTCCCCCATGCGGGCTACCTCTCTTCTCGTCCAGCCTTCGATGAGGGGGGTCAGGCCGTCGAGGAGTGCTGTGAGGCCGGATGCGAAGAGCGCGTCGAGGTGCAGGTCATAGCCGTCGTCGAAGGCTTCGATCACCTTGGCGAAGGTGGGGAAGCGGCCGGATCTCACCAGTTCCTGCAGGGCGGGGGTCCGGCTGTCCATCCATTCGTCTTCCGACTGGCCGGTGGAGGCCTCGGCGTGTGCTTCCCGTTCCAGGTGCACCGCCAGGCCCTGGACATGGCTGTAGAGCAGTACGTGGATGTCGACCAAGGCGGTGGGATCCAAACCGTGGCCGTCGAGGGCACTGAGCGCCCATTCGGCGTGCACCATCAGGTTGGGTACGAGCAACGGGCGGGTGAGCGAGCCGAGTTGGGCCAGCCACGGGTGCCTGCGGTACAGCCGCCAGAGTGTCCGGGCGCCCAGTTCGAGGCGGGGGCGCCACCCTTCGGGCGCCTCGGCGGGGTAGGTCTCGTCGCCGAATGCGGCATCGGCCATGAGCAGGACGAGGTCGTCCTTGCTGGGGACGTACCGGTAGGGCGACATGGCGGCGACGCCGAGCCGGGCCGCGACACCGCGCATGGAGAGTGCTGACAGCCCTTCGGTATCGGCGATGTCGATGGCCGTGCGGACGATCCGGTCGAGGGACAGCTCCCGCTCGGAAAGCGAGGCGGGCGGCGTGTGTCCGCGGGGCGGCGTGGGGGTGACCGTTCCGGCGACGACGGTGCCGGCGCGGGGCCGGGCCTCGACGTGTCCCTCAAGGCGCAGGGTGGTCAGGGCCTTGGTGGCGGTGGCGAGCGCGACCCCCCATTCCCTGGCGATCTGACGGGTCGAGGGGACCCGGTCCCCGGGGCCGAGTTCGCCGTCGGTGATGCGTTGGCGGATCGCGGCGACGATGCGCAGGTAGGGCGGCTGACCGGATGCGCTTGTGGGCTTCGTCACGTCGTGTCGCCTTCCTGTCCTGTACTAGGGCAGAGGGTAGCAGCCACGATCCTGAAGACTGGCCGACTGCCCTAGTACAGGGCGGGAGTTGGTCAGTTGAAGGGCCGGGCGCGTACGCCGTACGTTCAGGTCGCGTACGGCGTATCGAAGGAGCTTTCCCATGCAGACCGTTCTCATCTCCGGCGGCGGAATCGCCGGACCCGTGCTCGCCTACTGGCTGCACCGTCACGGCTTCGAGCCCACCGTCGTCGAACGCGCCGCGGGTCCGCGCCCCGGCGGCCAGGCCGTGGACATCCGCGGTGTCGCGCTCGACGTCATCGAGCGGATGGGCCTGCTGGAACAGGCACGACACCTGCGCACCCGGATGCGCGGCATGTCGATCCTCGATCCTGACGGCCACGAGATCGACCGGTCCACCGAACAGACCTTCAGCAGCGGCCGACTCGACAGCGACGACATCGAGCTGCTGCGCGAGGATCTGGTGGGGTTGGTGTACGAACACACCCGCACCGACGTCGCGTACCTCTTCGGCAACAGCATCACCGTGCTCGACGAGGGCGACGCCGGCGTGCGCGTCGGCTTCGCCCATGGTGCGTCCCGCACCTTCGACCTCGTCATCGGGGCGGACGGGCTGCACTCAGCCGTGCGGCGCCTGGCTTTCGGCCCCGAGGACCGCTTCGCCCATCACCTGGGCAGCTACCTCTGCGTCTTCAGCGCGGACAACTTCCTCACACTGGACAACTGGCAGATGTGGCTACGCGACGGCGACGCCGGCTTCGGCATCATGCCCGTCCGCGACAACACCGAGCTCAGGATCGCCTTCGGCTTCCGGTCTGGGCCGCTGGAGCCTGGCCTCCGCGGGAACGATGCGCTGCGGCACCTCGTCGCGGACAAGCTCGGCTCCCTGAGATGGGAAGGGATGCGCCTGGCCAAGGCTGCCCGCGACGCGCCGGACTTCTACTGCGATGCCATGGCCCAGATCCGGATGGACCACTGGTCGCGGGGCAGAGTGGCCCTCATCGGGGACGCCGGCTACTGCCCCTCCCCGCTGTCGGGGCAGGGAACCAGCCTCGCTCTCGTAGGCGCCTACGTGCTGGCTGACTGCCTCGCTCAGGCCCGGGACGATCATCGCGCCGCGTACTCCCACTACGAGCAGCGGATGCGCCACTTCGTCAGCCTCAACCAGGCCCTGGCCACGGAGAATCCGGGCGGACCCGCCTCCGAGGCGTCGGTCGCGCGCGCCAAGAACGCCCTCTCGCTGGAGGGTTAGGAGTTGTCGTCACAGTGGCACTCCCCCATCAGGAGCGATGCCAGGTGCCAGCCGCTCGGCAGGACTCAGCGGTCCTGTCGTAGCTGACGGCGATGCCGCGCCACTGCTGAAGGTCCGTTTGGTCGAGCGGGCAGCCCGCGACCACCAGGCGCAGGGGTTTCTTCACGCACCTCTTGACAATTGATCATGTTCCTGACAGCAGTGGCACTGCATCACTCCCACGAACGGCACCACACCCCGAAGGGGGCGATCAGCGCATGACCACGCCTGAGAGCGCCGGATACGACTACGACGTCGCCATCAGCGGAGCCAGCCTCGCCGGCAGCGCCGCGGCGATCTTGCTGGCTCGACGCGGAGTTCGCGTCGCACTGCTGGAACGCCGCTCGGATCCCGAAGCGTACAAAGTGCTGTGCACCCATTCCCTCACGGCCAACGCCTACCCGGTGCTGGCGGAACTCGGCCTCATCCCGGCCCTGGAGGAAGCGGGAGCCGTACGCAACAAGGCCCGCTGGTACACCCGTTGGGGGTGGATCGAGCCGAGGGCCGCGCCGGCGGGTCCCGAGCTTCCGTACGCGTACAACGTCCGGCGCAGCACCCTCGACCCGTTGATCAGGTCCCATGCGGCGAAGACCCCCGGCGTCGATCTGCTCCTCGGCCACCACGTGACCGGGCTGATCCGGGAAGCCGGGCGAACCGTGGGGGTGCGCGCGTCGACACCACAGGGCGAACGCGAGATCCGGGCCCGCTTGGTGGTCGGCGCCGATGGCAAGGACTCGGCGGTGGCAAAGTTCGCCGGCGTCCCTGCTCGGCTGTACGGGAACGCGCGGTTCGGCTATCTCGCCCAGTTCCGCGATCTTCCGCTGCACGGCGGGATCAGTCACGCCTGGTTCCTTGAGCCCGACATGGCCTACGCGTTTCCGAACGACGACGGGGTGACGGTCGTCGCCGTTCTCCCGGACAAGAAGCGGCTGCCGGCCTTCCGGGAAGACCTGGAGGGCAGCTTCTTCGCATTCGTCCGCGCCCTACCCGAGGCCCCGCCCATCGACTCCGCCGAGCGCATCACGAAGATCACCGGCACTGTCAACTACCCGCTGCACAGCCGCAAGCCGACCGCACCCGGCGTCGCGCTCATCGGCGACGCCGCCCTGACCGGCGATCCCCTGTGGGGAGTGGGATGCGGGTGGGCCCTGCAGACCGCGCAGTGGTTGGCAGAGGCGGTCGCCTCGGCCGCAACCGGTCGGGGCGACCTCCATCGGGCGCTCGCGGTGTACGCACGCAGACACCGGCGCCGGCTGCGCGGTCACCAGTACCTGGCCGCCGACTTCGCCAAGGCCCGTCCGTTCCATCCCTTGGAGCGGCTGATGTACTCGGCGGCAGCACGCGATGATGCGGTCGCGCGGCACATGCACCGATTTGCATCCCGCCTGATCGGTCCGCTGCGTTTCTTGAACCCTGCGGCAGTGACCAAGGCAGTGGCCGTCAACCTCAAGCATCGCGGGACGACAGTGCCACCCACGCACCTGCCCCACACAGGGGCCTGACCGGCTCGCCGCCCTCGGCGAGCCTGGCCTCCGCCCGATCCCTCCCGGCGGTGTGGATCGTTGCCGGGTGCCGTGGCTGTGGAGGAACCGTTGGATCGAAGGACGGCCCCCGGTCGATCCGGGCCGTTCAGTCGTCGCCGGAGGCGCGGAGGATGCCGGGGAGTTCGTCCATCCACGCGAGCACCGCTCTCTCGTAGTGGATGCCGAATCGCAGCGTAGCGCGCTGGTACTTGTCGAACACGAGGTCGGCGTCGAACTCCTCGTACCGGCGCAGTCGTTCCGCATGGGCCGAGCGGTGGGCGTCGACGTACTCCAGCAGCCGGTCGTCGTCCAGGAACTTGCCGAAGGCCAGCGTCAGTAGCAGGGGATAGCGGATGTTCTCCGGGCCCGGGGGTACGACGAGCCATTCGGCGAAGGCCGCGCGTCCGGGATCGGTGAGGCGGTACGGGCGGGCCGATCGCGCCCGGACGGGCTGGGCCTGCACCATGCCGCGCTCCTCCAGCCTGGCCAGCTCCCGATATGCCTGACTGCGCGTCACCGTCCAGAAGTCACCGATGAACGTGCGTGCCGCATCCCAGAGTTGGTAGCCGGTCGCCTCGCCGGCGTGAAGGAGGCCGAGCAACGCGGCGGCCGTCGGATTCACGTCACTCATCAAGACCCCTTGACGTTCCACAGTGGACGTTCCACTATGGACGATTATAGGGGGCCTGAGATCCTGAGATCCTTCCGCAGGTTCTCCATGAGCGGCTTTCTCTGCCAGGCAAGCAGGGGCACCGTCCGAGGCTTGCCAGTCGTCATACGGGGGTGTCATGACGGGCATGGAGGAACGAGGTGCGGCAAGCACCGGAAGAATGAGCCACCGGCGCAGACGTGTGGTCGGTCTTCTGGTGCTGCTCCTCGGACTGGTGGGCCTCGCCGGCCCGCTTCCGGCAGCCACAGGTGCAAGGCCGAACGCCACCCCGGCCGCGTTCGGCCGGGAGGCGGATCCTCCGTACGGCGATCCCATGTACACGTACCTGTACGAGGCGCGGATCTTCGACGGGTACGACTCCACGAAACGTGCGGCCGTGAACTATGCCGTCGGGTGGCTCAAGGTCACTGACTACACGGCCAAGGAACTGAGGATCTTCGACAAGGAGCTCTACTCCCGGTTCGACCGCCGCCGCGGTACGTGGGATGACGTCATCTTCCGCAAGGTACGCACGGCAGCCGAGATCAAGCAGGAAGACCCCGGACTCTTCCATCAGCTCACAGCGCTTGGGTTACGACCTGACGACGTGACGCTGCAGGTGGTGGCCAGGAGCGCCCGGTACCGCGGTGAAGCGGTCGGCCATTCCGAGGAACTCATCCTCCGGCGCTTGGGAGAAATCGAGTACACCTTCAAGCGGCTCAAGGCCCACGCCTCACTCGCCGAGATCGAGAAGGAGCTGCAGACGAAGAACGGGGTGGACATCACCCCTGAGCGGCTGATCGGCGGTGCGTCCGAGCGGGAGCCCTGCGACTACGCCGGTGGACCGCGATGCGCTCGATACTCCAAGGGCATGAAATACCTGGTGCCGTACGGGACCAAGGAGGAGCAGCGGAAGGCGACCGGACACGTCAAGAAGCTGATTCACCAGCAGAACGAGTGGCGGGACCGGAACGGAGACGGACTGTTCGATCCGCCCTCGACCGGAGCATCGAGCCGCACGAGCGGCCCGAAGGGGAAAAGCACCTCCAGATCGCCGCGGCAGATGGTGGCCGGAGCCGCGATCGGCGCCCCGGGCGGTATCGACTTCAGGACCGTCGAGTTGCGGTACCTCTCGGCCTCTCCAGGAGATCGGCTCGGGTTCACCTACGGATTCACCGCACAACGGGGTGCCGGGAATTATTCGCCCGCCGGGCTGCAAAGTCTGCGGGAGACGTCCGACTCGTTCTACGTCTGGCTGGCTCTCGCACCATCGAAACTCTGGGTCAACCTGAATCCCAATGAGCCCGCGAGGATCGTCGACAAGCAGCTTGGCCGTACCGATGCCGGAAGGATTCTCCTTGAGGCCGATCTGCGGTTGAAGACGATCGACGCAAAGCTTCTGTATGGGGACACCACGGCTGCACACGAGTACTGGGAGCGGCGCCGGCGCTACCACGTTCAATGTCGCGATCAGCGCCTGTGGATCACCCCAGGAGAGGCAAAGGTCTATACGCAAGGGGACGAACTCTACATCCTCGATGCGCCGTTGAAGGTGGAGGCTGAACCGCTCAGCATAGGGAACACCGGGAACCGGAGCCATCGCGGATGCCCCCGCATATCCGAGGAGGCCGAGGCCAGTATCTCCGCCGCCTACAATGCTTCCGTCCTGCCCCGGATCGTTCGAGAGGTGAACGAAGGCCCGGAGTTTGCCGCCTTGCGGCGGATCTACCTCAGCCGGATCGCCGCCGAGTGGATCCGCGAACGCACTTCGGTTCGGGAGACCGGGTTCGAGTACGTCATCGACAGCGGTGATGTCTCCCGGTGGACGTCAAAACGGCAGTGGTCTCCGCATGCCGTCTTCGAGCGTTACGCGACGTATTACGACAAGATGGCGTCCTGTCGCACGTGCACGAAGCAGGACCTGTATCGCATCGCGTCCGGCGGCGTCGACTTCGCCAGGGTCGTCCGGCGCAATGTGAGCAAGGCGGAATTCCAAGCGACATGGCGCCACTTGGCGGCCGGCCGGGCGTACCTGAAAGGTGCCAGCCTGTCCCAGCCGAAGCCGGGCGCCGAAGCCGCACCCATCAAGCCGGACCCGCCGGATTCGTCGAGCCCTTGGGCGCTGCTCTCGGACCTCGCCGGATCCAACCGGCACCTGGGTATCGAGTTGATCGTCGTCGGCGTCCTGGCCCTCCTCGTCGGCTGGCGGATCGTCGACCGTCGGCGTCCCGGCAGGACTGAGCCCCCCATGCGCGACGGTTCAGGGACGGGCTGACGGCCATGACCGTGGTTCGAGTTGAACGGCTGACACGGCGCGCCGCCGAGGAGGAGCTCACGCGTGACAACACCATCAAAGGCCGGTTCTTCGTCCCCTGCCCGGGCGCCCATCCTGCGAGATCGGCGCAACTGGATCGCTTTCGTGATCGGCTTGGCCGTCATCGTGACCGGAGCCGTCCTGGTGTGGCCGAAGGGTCGGCCGGCGGCTGCGCCGAAGGCGCCGGCCGACTTCTGCTCGTTCATCGGCAAGGAGACGCTCGCCACGTACGCTCCGAGTCCCGAGCTGCGCCACAGCGCGGACGCGCCGGTCGGCTACACCCATTGCTCTGCCCGTTCGCCGTCCGGTGACGCCTTCCTCAACGTGTCCCTTACCCGAGGGTTGGGCCGTGCTGATGATCTCCTCGCCCACTCGTGCCGGCGGGACAAATGGACCTTCGACGGTGCCCACGTCATAGGGCCTTCCGAAAAAGCCGAGTTCGGCAAGCACATGTGTGGGGTCGTCGACATCAGTCAGGACGAACACGAGGCGATCTTCTACGTCGCCCAGGGTGGTGACCTGCTCGACGTCAGCTACAAGCTTCGTAGGGGAGAGCCGAAGGACTTGCTGCCGCGCGCCTTGGAGCTGACGCGGCTGGTACTCGCCAAAATTCGATAACGGGAGACTCACGTATGGCAACGCCAGCAGGAGCCGGCGATCTGTCCCGGACCGGGACACCCCTCCTCCGCGATCCACGCAAGTGGGTCCCGCTCGCGGTCGGGGTCGTGATCGTAGTGGCGGGAATCGTACTCGTGTGGCCGAAGGGCGGGCCAGCAGAGGTACCGGACGACCTTTGCGCTGTTCTCGGCAAGGAGACGCTGGCCAAGTACGTCCCGGACCCGAAGACGCTGTCCGACAAGATCGGGACCGACCTGGCCTCTTGCAAATCCAAGTCGCCTTCTGGTGACTTCAGAATGAACATCGAACTCTCGCGGAGCGAGGACAGCGACGAAAGCTATACCGACCTGTGTCACAAGCTGAAGTCGCGGCAGGAGATGAAAGCGGAGGACCTGATAAAGCCGTCCGAAACAGCCGAGTTCGGCGATCAGATGTGTGGCTGGATCTCCGCCGTGCGCAGTAAGTCAGGTGCCTATTCGCTCCCCAACCACAGCACCGTCCATGTCCTTCACGGCGACGACGAGCTGTTCGTCATGTATGACGGTGGGTCCGGAAGCAGGAGCTACCAACTCCGGCGCACGCTCGACCTGACGCGATCGATCCTCGCGAAGCTTGAGTGACGGAAGAGTACGCCTCCGGGTCACTGCTCGACGCCTCCGCAGGATCACCAGACGGCATCACCTCACAAGGAAAAACCCAGCAGCGGACTTGAGCGGCCGCGGAGCACCATGCGACGCATGAGTGACCAACCCGCGCGATGGACCCGGGCAACCGTCTACCCCGACATGTGGGCCGTCCCGGCCGGATCGAGCCGGAGCACGCTGGCCAGCGCATCGAGGACCTGTGGGGAGGCCGTGCCCGCCTGGCCCTGTTCCCGCCGCGTGACGGCGTCGCTGTCCGACAGCGCCCTCGCCGGTCACTGCCCCAGGGCCCGCCATTCCGGAGCAAGGACCGCCCAGACTTGCTTGTCGTAGCGCACGCCCTCGTACGACCATGCCTCGCGTCGTACGCCCTCCAGCGTCATGCCGAGCCTCTTGGCCACCGCGGAGCTGCGGTCGTTGTCGGCCCGGCAATGCCACTCGGCCCGGTGCAGCCCCCGGGAGGTGAACGCCCAGTCCAACAACGCCCCACACGCCTGCGTGATCAGGCCGTGGCCCTCAGCGGACGGCTCCAGCCAGCAACCGATCTCGCACGAACCGGCAGCGGCGTGGAAATCGGTGAACATCACACCGCCGGCCAACACGCCGTCCCGCCAGATGCCGTACAGGCGGGCGCCGTCGCCGGCCTGGCGTTCGGCGTACCGCTGCAGCGTGGCCCGCGCCCCGTCCACATCGTCGGTGACGAACGCGGGCCCGACCCAGGGCCGAATGTGTTCACGAGCCCGAGCCAGATGGCCGGCGAACTCCTCGGCATGCCAGACCTCCAGCGGACCAAGGCGAGCACCGTCGCGCAACGGCAGCCAGAACATGAGGGCCTCCCCATTCACATAACAAACGTTACGGCAATGTACCGTGGCACCATGCCACGCACCAAGGGAGATCACGAGGCCCGCCGACGCGACGTCTCCGAAGCGGTCTGGCAGGTCATGGCCACACGCGGCTTCGCCGGCCTGACACTGCGCGCCGTCGCCACCGAACTGGGAGCGACCACCGGTCTGCTCACGCACTACTTCCCCACCAAGCACGCCTTGGTGGAATACGCCCTTGACCTGCTCGAACAGCGCACCCTCTCCCGCCCTCGCCGCCGAGCGGGCAAAGGTCTGGCCGCCCTCAGGGACGCGCTGCTGGACATCCTGCCGCTGACCCCCGAGGCCACCGACAGCAACCGGATCTGGGTCTCCTCCTGGGACGCCGCGCTCTCCGACCCCGCCCTGAGTACGGACTACGCCCGCAAGTACGCCCAAGGCCGCGACAGGCTGAGGGAGCGGGTGGCCGCAGCCCAGGAACTCGGCGAACTGCCCCCCGGCGACCCCGCGCACCTCGCGGCCGGCGCCCAGTCCTTCACTCTCGGCCTGGTGGTCCAGTCCCTGTTCGACCCGGCGACGTTCCCGCCAGAGCGGCAGATCGAGCTGCTGGACGACTACCTGGCCGCCCTGACCGCCCGCACTGATCCCATGCCGACCACTCGGCACGATCGGGAGGGGCACCCCAGCGGGGTGGAAGCGCAGCGGGAAGACGGGGGTTGAGAGTCCCGTAGGGGCTGACGGGCCGCCCGTGGGCGGACAGCTGCGGGAAAGACACGCAGGCTTCTCGGTACGCGGCCGTCGGCGGCGCTGACCGATCTGCACCCGCCACCCCCGTCGGCGAGTCGATACCCCCCTCCCGTATTATCCGAAGCGGTCGATCGAGAGCGTCGGGAAGCGCGGGAGGTGTGCAGTTGTCCGGGCAGCGGAGATCCCTCGCCTGGTGCGGCCGGCTGCTGCTCCTCGCCGGGCTGCTCTTCGGCATCGTCGCCATGCACAGCCTCGGCCACCTCGCCGAACACCGCGCGTCCCGCACACCCAGCAGCACCGTCATGGCTGCTGCGGGCGCGCCCGCGCACCACCACGCCGCGCAGCCCGCGACCGACGGGCAGCGACCAGACCGGTGGGACCGCGGCGCGCATCACTCGTCCCCGCCCGGCGGCGCGCATCACTCGGCCCCGCCGAGCGGCACGGATCCGATGTCCGTCTGCCTGGCCGTCCTCGGTACGGGATTTCTCGTGCTGCTGCTCGGCGGTGCCTTCGTACACCGGCCGACGGACGTGCCGGCCGCCGCGCTGACGCGGCTGCCGTACTGCCTGCAGCCGATTCCACCGCCCCGCCGCGGAACTCTGCTCGCCCAGTTGTCGGTGCTGCGCGTATAGGAGCACGCCCGGCCGCTCCACCAGGAGCGGCGGATCGCGCCAACTCCCATACGCATCACCACCGAAGACGAGGTGCACCCCTCATGCGCACACCCACCCGCCGCGCCGTGCTCGGCACCGGAATCGCCGTCGCCGGCGGCGGACTGCTCGCCGCCTGCTCGGGCTCCGGCACGGACCACTCGGGCCACGACGCCAAACCCTCGACCGGGCCCGCGGGCTACGTCTCGCCCGACGGCAAGGAGGTCGCCGCCGCCGAAGCGAAGCGGCGTCCCGGTCCCGTCCGGAAGATGCAGCTCACGGCCACCCCGACCCGTCTTGACCTGGGCGGTCGGACGGTGAGCTCGTGGGCCTACGGCGACGAGCTGCCCGGCAAGGAGGTCCGCGTCACCGCGGGCGACACCCTCGCCCTCACCCTCGCCAACCACCTGCCGCAGCCCACCTCCATCCACTGGCACGGACTGGCCCTGCGCAACGACATGGACGGCACGCCCGGCCTGAGCCGGCGACCGATCAAGGCCGGTGCCTCCTTCGAGTACCGCTTCGCCGCCGTCCACCCCGGCACGTACTGGTTCCATCCGCACTCCGGCGTCCAGCAGGACCGCGGGCTGTACGCCCCGCTGATCGTCGACGACCCCAAGGAGCCGCTGAAGTACGACAGGGAGTGGGTCGTCGTCCTCGACGACTGGGTCGACGGCGTGGACGGCAGCACGCCCGATGCGGTGCTCGCCGAGCTCGGCAAGGGCATGGGCGGGATGGGTCACGACGGCATGGACCATGGCGGCATGGACATGGGCGGCATGGACATGGGTGGTTCCGGAGGCGTGGACCACGGCGCTCACGGCATGTCCCCCATGTCGATGACCACCAAGAAGGCCCCCTCGCCCAAGCCCTCCGGGGCCTCCGGTCCCTCCCGGATGATGATGGGCGCCACCAGCGGCCTGCTCGGCGGTGACGCCGGTGACGTCGACTACCCGTACTACCTGGTCAACGGCCGCACAGCGGACGATCCTCAGACCTTCCGCGCCAAGCCCGGTGACCGCATCCGCATCCGCCTCATCAACGCCGGCGGCGACACGGCCTTCCGGGTGGCCCTCGGCGGCCACCGGATGACCGTCACCCACACCGACGGCTTCCCCGTCGAGCACGCGGAGACGGATGCCCTTCTGCTGGGCATGGGCGAGCGCTACGACGTCCTGGTGACCGCCAAGGACGGCGCCTTCCCCCTGACCGCCCTGGCCGAGGGCAAGAAGCAGTCGGCGATGGCGCTCCTGCGGACCGGTGGCGGCGCGGCACCCACACCATCCACCCGGCCCAAGGAGCTGGCCGGAAAGCTGCTGCAGGCACGGCAGTTGAAGGCCGACGGCTCGGTCCGCCTGAAGTCCGGCAAGCCCGACCGCACCATCAAACTCAAGCTCACCGGCTCCATGGCGAAGTACGACTGGGCCATCAACGGCAAGACGTACGACCCGGCACGGCGGTACCCGGTCCGCGCGGGCGAACGCGTACGGCTGTCCTTCACCAACAGCACGACGATGTGGCACCCCATGCACCTGCACGGACACACCTTCGCCCTACCGGGCGGCGGCCCCCGCAAGGACACCGCGATCGTGCTGCCCGGTCAGACCCTCGACGTCGACTTCGACGCCGACAACCCCGGGCTGTGGATGATCCACTGCCACAACGTCTACCACGCGGAGTCCGGGATGATGACGGTCCTCGGCTACCGCAAGTAGTCACCCGTCGCTGCCCCGCCGGAGGCGTGCCCCGCCGCGGCGGGGCAGTGACGCAACCGTCCTCCGTTCCGGAGGCATCCGGCCACTCCCCTCCCCGAGTCCCCCGTCCCCGCACTTCTCATATACCCCCCAGGGGTATATGGTTCCTCTCGGAAGGAAGGGCCGGGCATCCTCTCGGCCCCCTCCGCAAGACATCGCACCAGCATCCCGAAGGGCACAGCCATGACCTCCCAGACCGACTCCGGTTCCTGCTGCACCCCCAACGGCTCCTGCGGCACCGCCGCCACCGGAAGGGCTCAGGGGGACACGACGACCGTCTACCAGGTGACCGGCATGACCTGCGGCCACTGCGAGGGGGCGATCTCGCAGGAGGTCTCCGCCATAGCCGGTGTGACCGACGTCAAGGCCGTGGCCGCCACCGGCCTGGTTACCGTGACCTCCACCGGACCGCTGGACGACGAGGCCGTGCGCGCCGCCGTGGACGAGGCGGGCTACCAGCTCACCGGCCGCGCCTGAGGTACCCCTCCCCGGTATTCCCCGCCGGGCCGTGCCGCTCCACTGATATGGACGCAGTACGGCCCGGCCCTCCTCCAGGAGACACACAGCAATGACCAGCATCGCTCCCGAGCAGACCCCGGTGCCCACCCCTACGACCGCCTCCGCAGCGGATGCCGAGGTCGAGCTCTCCATCGGCGGCATGACCTGCGCCTCGTGCGCGGCGCGCATCGAGAAGAAGCTCAACCGTATGGACGGCGTCACCGCGACGGTCAACTTCGCCACCGAGAAGGCGAAGGTCTCGTACGGGCAGGGCGTGGAAGTCGCCGACCTCATCGCCACCGTCGAGAAGACCGGCTACACCGCCCAGGAACCGCCGAAGCCGGAGTTCCGCGAGGAGCAGGAAGCGGCCACCCCGGCCGGGGCTCCGGAGAACGGCGGTGCGGAGGTCGGTGCGCTGCGGCAGCGGCTGCTGGTCTCGCTCGCACTCTCGGTTCCGGTGGTCCTGATGGCGATGGTGCCGGCGCTGCAGTTCGACAACTGGCAGTGGCTGTCCCTGACGCTCGCCGCCCCGGTCGTGGTGTGGGGTGCGCTGCCCTTCCACACGGCGGCTTGGACCAATGCCCGGCACGGGGCCGCCACGATGGACACGCTGGTGTCGATCGGTACGCTCGCCGCGCTCGGCTGGTCCTTGTGGGCGCTGTTCTTCGGCCACGCCGGGATGCCGGGCATGCGGCACGGCTTCGACCTCGCCATCTCCCGCGCAGACGGCTCGTCCTCGATCTACCTGGAGGCCGCCGCCGGGGTGACCGCCTTCATCCTCGCCGGCCGCTACCTGGAGGCGAAGTCCAAGCGCAAGGCCGGCGCCGCTCTGCGTGCGCTGCTCGAACTGGGCGCCAAGGACGTGTCCGTCCTGCGCGACGCGCGCGAAGTACGCATTCCCGTCGCGGAGTTGGCGGTCGGCGACCGGTTCGTCGTACGCCCCGGGGAGAAGATCGCCACCGACGGCACGGTCGTCGAGGGCAGCTCGGCCGTCGACGCCTCCATGCTGACCGGCGAATCCGTGCCCGTGGACGTCACCGTGGGCGACGCCGTCACGGGTGCCACCGTCAACACGTCCGGCCGACTGGTCATCGAGGCCACCCGCATCGGCGCGGACACCCAACTGGCCCGTATGGCACGACTGGTGGAAGATGCCCAGAACGGCAAGGCCGCGGTCCAGCGGCTGGCCGACCGCATCTCCGGGATCTTCGTCCCCGTCGTCCTGCTCATCGCCCTCGGCACCCTGCTGACGTGGCTGTTCGTGACCGGCGACGCCACCGCCGCCTTCACCGCCGCCGTGGCCGTACTGATCATCGCCTGCCCCTGCGCCTTGGGCCTGGCCACTCCCACCGCCCTCATGGTCGGCACCGGCCGCGGCGCCCAGCTCGGCATCCTGATCAAGGGCCCCGAAGTCCTGGAGTCCACCCGCCGCGTCGACACCGTCGTCCTGGACAAGACCGGCACCGTCACCACCGGCCGTATGGCCCTCCACGACGTCATCACCGCCCCCGGCGTCACCGACCAGGAACTGCTGCGCCTGGCCGGCGCACTGGAGCACGCCTCCGAGCACCCCATCGCCCGTGCCATCGCCGACGGAGCCACCGACCGCACCGGCACCCTGCCCGTACCGGAAGGCTTCGAGAACGTCGCCGGCCTCGGCGTGCAAGGCGTCGTCGACGGGCACGCGGTGCTCGTCGGCCGGGAGAAGCTGCTGCGCGAGTGGGCGATCGAGCTGCCCGCCGAACTCGCTGCGGCCAAGGCGGCCGCCGAGGCCGAGGGCCGCACCGCCGTGGCCGTCGCCTGGGACGGAGCAGCCCGCGGCATCCTCACCGTCGCCGATGCCGTCAAGGACACCAGTGCCCAGGCCGTCGCCGAACTGCGCCGCCTCGGACTGACCCCGGTCCTGCTGACCGGTGACAACAAGGCCGTCGCCGAGTCCGTCGCCCGTGCGGTGGGCATCGACGAGGTGATCGCCGAGGTCCTCCCGCAGGACAAGGTGGACGTCGTCAAGCGCCTCCAGGCCGAGGGCCGTACGGTGGCCATGGTCGGCGACGGCGTCAACGATGCGGCCGCCCTGGCCAGCGCAGACCTGGGCCTGGCGATGGGCACCGGCACCGACGCCGCCATCGAGGCCGGCGACCTCACCCTCGTCCGCGGCGACCTCCTCGTGGCCGCCGACGCCATCCGGCTCTCCCGCCGCACCCTGGCCACCATCAAGGGCAACCTCTTCTGGGCCTTCGGCTACAACATCGCCGCCCTGCCCCTCGCGGCGGCCGGCATGCTCAACCCGATGATCGCCGGAGCCGCGATGGCCTTCTCCTCGGTCTTCGTCGTCACCAACAGCCTCCGGCTCCGCCGCTTCAGGTAAGACAGCAGGTGAGGAAGCGCGGGTGAGGAAGCTCGCGCCAGGGCCGCCGGTCGTACCCGGGATTCCCGGTACGGCCGGCGGCCGTTACGTATGGCGGAGACCTGCCGGGCTGCACACCGTGGGAAGACAGGCCGGACTCCCGGGCAGCACCCTCACTTCGGCCCGGGCTGATGTTCGGCGAGCCGCTTCTTCGCCTCCGAGTAGGCATCCGCGTCGATCTCACCCGAGGCGAAACGGCGGTCCAAGATCTCCTGGGGCGATTCCCACCGATGCCCCTCCCGCGGGCCGGTTCCGGTGCCAGTTCCGGTGCCGGTGCCGATGCCGGTACCCGCGCCGGTGGACCGGTGGACCAGGTGGATGACCGCCCAGACCACCAGGCCGATCAACACGATCCAGACCAGAGGCATGAATGCCATCCAGATCCAGCCGCCGCCATTCCAGTACCACACTGCCCTCACCGCCTGCACCGACGAGTTCTCATCCCCTTGCCAGTGTCCGTCTTCCGGCACGACGACGAGCAGGGCCCATCGGCCCCACGGCGGGACCACTGGTCACCTGTTCCAGCCACTGCGTGCAGCCCAGGTGACACTGGGCACTACCGGGCGCCACCGCCTTCGTGTGCGGCTGCCGACATGGAAAAAGGCCTCTGTCCCGTACGGGACAGAGGCCTCCTTGGAGCGCCCGGCAGGCCTTGCACCTGCATCTCCCACCGGTTGGTGGACGTCTTTCCTTGGACCACAGACGCGCGACTCCCGCCCACGGCGGAAGTTGCACCATGATCATACCGGATCGGCGAGCGGCTCCCGACCGCTTGGCCCGGAGCGCTCGACCGTTCCGTACTGCCGCGACAAGGGCTACCCGTCCGCCGCCCGCTCGCGAGGGCCGCGGCGGGCGGCAGGATCCGGTACGGCCCGAGCCGGGCCGGCTCACCGCTTACAGACGTAGTGGCCCTGGTGCCAGACCTTCACCCAGTGGCCGGGCTTCCAGTGCTTGCTCCAGTGGCCGTTGTGCCACCGGTACTCCCAGTGCCCCTTCTGCCAGTGCTTGGTCCAGTGACCGCTGTGCCAGACGCACTTGGCGTGCTGGGTCGCCACGGTCGCGGGGGCCGCGGACGGAGCGGCCTCCGCGGCACCCGCCGTTCCGAGGGCGCCGGCGGCCAGCAGGGCGCCGGCGGCAGCAGTCGCCAGCGAGCGCTTGATGTGCTGCGCGCGCATGGTACGTACCTCCTTGCGCGCCTTCCCGCCCGCTGACGAGCGGGACAGGCAAGATTCTTTTAAAGACCTTTAAATATAAAGTAACCTAGATCGCCGCATACCGCCGGTCGAGACAAAAGGACTGGTCAGCGGCCCCACGGCCGAGGCCTGGCGCCTGGCACCTGGCACCTGGCACCTGGCACCTGGCACCTGGCACCTACGGGAGACGATGACGGCTCCGGGTGCCTCTCCGCCTCTCGGGCGGCCGGAGGTCCGGCGACATCACAGGATGCACGAGGAACGCGTGGAGATCGCGTAGCAAACAGCTGCACCCGGTGGGTCCCACCGGGCGAGGGCGAGGGCCGACGGCGCTTCCGCAGCGGATCGCGGAACGCGAACCGGCCGCGAACGCCGGGCGCCCGAGCCCCGTCGTTTGCGCCGGAGTTCAGGGACCGTCCGCGGCATCACGCTGTGCGGCGCGGAGAAAAGGATCTGCGGTGGACATCGGCCGAGACCGCGGAATATCCGCTTCCAGGGAGCCTGCCGACCGCCGCACAAGGACGATCGGCGCCGTTGAATCCTGTACTGCGGTACGGGAGTTGGGCAATTCGTGGCCCGATCCCGCGGGCCGACTTGATGATCCGTTCGACCCTGCCAGCATGGGGCGGCGCGTACCGACCGTCGGCACGCCGGCTCCCGCCCTCCGCGGCGGCCGCGCCCACCGGAGGTGAGCCGACGCCCCACCGAAGGAGTGGAAAATGTCGCGTCCCACCCGACGCCAGGTGCTGCACGGCAGTGCCGCATCGCTCGCAGGAGCGGTGCTGGCCGCACCCGTCGCCTTCGCCCACCCCGCCGTCGCGCGATCCGCCGCCGGCCACGGACACCTCGCGGCCGGCGGGCATCACGACGGCGGCCACGACATGCCCGAGCCGTTCGACGAGATCTACGAGGGCCGCCACATAGAGGGCTGGCCGGCAGACGGGGGCGACTCGCACGGCGGCCAGGCAGGCCCCAAGAGGCGGGCGCAACGGCTCGCCGGCCCGCACGACGGCATGGACTTCGTCGTCCGCATCGACAACGACGACCTCCATGTGATGCAGAACGCCGACGGCACCTGGATCAGCCTGGTGAACCACTACGAGAAGTTCAACACCCCGCACGCCCTGGCGCGCGCCGCCGTCCGGGCGCTCCAGGGCGCCGACCTGGTCCCCGTCATCACCGGCTGAGACCCCGACCCTGCCCGCCCCCCACCGAGGAGTCCTCGACATGGCAGTTCGGAAGAACCAGGCGAACCTCACCGCAACCGAGAAGCGGAACTTCGTCGACGCGGTGCTGGAGCTCAAGCGCACCGGCCGTTACGACGAATTCATCAGCACCCACAACGCGTTCATCATCGGCGACACCGACGACGGGGAGCGGACCGGTCACCGGTCGCCGTCCTTCCTCCCCTGGCACCGCAGGTTCCTGCTGCAGTTCGAGCAGGCCCTCCAGAGCATCACCCCTTCGGTCACCCTGCCCTACTGGGACTGGACCGTCGACCGCAGCCCCCGCAGTTCCCTGTGGGCCGACGACTTCCTCGGGGGTGACGGGCGCAGCGGCGACGGACGGGTGACCTCCGGTCCGTTCGCCTTCGGTGGCGGCAGGTGGCCGATGAACGTCAGGGTGGACGGCCGGACGTTCCTGCGCCGCTCCCTGGGCGCCGGCGTCCGCGAACTGCCGACACGGGCCGAGGTCGACCGGGTACTCGCCATGAACGTCTACGACGCGCCGCCGTGGAACAGCGCCTCCGACGGCTTCCGCAACAGCGTCGAGGGCTGGCGCGGCCCCAACCTGCACAACCGGGTGCACGTCTGGGTCGGCGGGCAGATGACCACCGGCGCCTCCCCCAACGACCCGGTCTTCTGGCTGCACCACTGCTTCATCGACAAGCTCTGGGCCGACTGGCAGAAGCTGCATCCCACCTCGGGCTATCTGCCGACCGGCGACACCCCCGACGTCGTCGACCTCCACGACACGATGAAGCCGTGGAACGACGTGACACCGGCGGACGTACTGGACCACACCAAGTTCTACACGTATGGGTGACAGGTACCTGACAGTTCCCCCTGGACAGGGCACGCGTCCCCGCGTCAACTCCCCCATGGTCCGGATCGGGAACCGTTTCGAGCGCGGTGTTTCCTAGCTGATCATGCCGAGGTCGCCGGTGCTTGACGAGGCGTCAGAAGATCTGGTCAAGCAGGTCGGCGACGTCCGCGAAGACCCTTTCTCCCGCCGCCGCGGCGGCGGGAGAAAGGGTGTCGAGGGTGAGGAATCCATGGACCATCCCGGCCTCGCAGCGGTGTCTGACCGGAACGCCCGCGTCGGCGAGCCGGGCGGCATAGGCGTCGCCCTCATCCCGGAGCGGGTCGTGCTCCGCGGTGACGACAACGGCGGGCGGGAGCCCGCCGAGGTCGGGGGCGTACAGCGGGCTGACCCCGGGGTCGGCGCGCCGGGACGGGTCCGGGACCCATTGCTCGGCCCCCCACGCGACATCGTCGGCCGTCAGGCCCCAACCCGTGGCCTTCGACCGCGCGCTGGGACCGGAGAGCGTCAGATCGGTGTTGGGGTACACCAGGATCTGGGCGGCGGGCAGTGGTCCGCCGTTGTCGCGCAGGCGCAGGCAGGCCAGCGCGGCGAGGTTCCCGCCGGAACTGTCCCCCATGACGACGGTCGGGCCTCCGATCCCGGCACCTGAGCCTCCGCCGGCCGCTGCCCACCGGAGGGCATCCACGCAGTCGTCGACGGCAGCCGGCCACGGGTGCTCCGGGGCACGGCGGAAGTCGAGGCTCAGCACGGCCGCGCCGGTGCCGAGCGCCAATCGACGGCAGGCCCGATCGTGCGACTCCAGATCGCCGATCGTCCACATCCCGCCGTGGAGGAACACCACCAGCGGCCGGAACGCCGCCGAAGGCCGGTAGAGGCGGGCCCCCACGGCAGCCGAGCCGACCGCCAGATCCTCGACGTGGGCAACATCGGGGCCCGGCGGCCGGGCTTCGGCGCGCAGTCGTTGCGCACGCCGCAACTCCGCCGCCCCCACGGCACGGGCGGGACGCCCGGGGTCCTGCCGAACTGCCATGATGAAAGCGGTCAGTTCGGCATCGGCGAGCGAGGGATCGATCGGTTCGGCCACGCGGGACAGAATGCCACCTCGACGTTCCTGCGGGTCCAACAGGGCAGCGTGGTGGCGGCGTCCGGGGACCAACCGTCATCACCGCCCCGGGTGCCGAGGATGTCCCGGCCGGCCGATCAGCGGCCGACCGGGACTCCCCTGGGCTCAGGCGAGATCGAACCTATCGAGGTTCATCACCTTGTCCCAGGCGGCCACGAAATCGCGCACGAACTTCTCTCCCGCGTCCTGGGACGCGTAGACCTCCGAGATGGCCCGGAGCTGGGAGTTCGAACCGAAAACGAGGTCGACGGCGGTGGCGGTCCACTTGACCTCGCCCGTGGCGCGATCCCGCCCCTCGAACACGTCCTCGGCGGAGGTTGACGCCTTCCACTCCGTTCCCATGTCGAGGAGGTTGACGAAGAAGTCGTTGGTCAAGGCCTCCGGCCGGTGGGTGAAGACGCCGTGCGGAGACCGCTTGAAGCCGGTGTTCAGGGCCCGCATGCCGCCGACCAGGACCGTCATCTCGGGAGCGGTCAGTGTCAACAGGCTGGCGCGGTCCAGGAGGAGAGTCTCGGGCGACAGCTTCTCCCCTGCCTGGAGGTAGTTACGGAACCCGTCCGCCCTGGGTTCCAGCACGGCGAACGACTCGACGTCGGTCTGCTCCTGCGAGGCGTCCGTACGTCCCGGTGCGAACGGGACGGTGATGTCGTGCCCGGCGTTCTTCGCGGCTTGCTCGACGGCCGCGCACCCGCCCAGGATGATCAGGTCAGCCAGCGACACCTTCGTTTTCTGAGAGCGGTTGAAATCGTGCTGCATCTGCTCCAGGGTCCGCAATACCTCGGCCACCTCCGGCAGGTCGTTGACCTCCCAGTCCTTTTGCGGCGCGAGTCGAATCCGTGCTCCGTTGGCCCCGCCACGCTTGTCGGTGCCGCGGAAGCTCGCCGCCGACGCCCAGGCGGTGGTGACCAGCTGGGAGAGGGACAGCCCCGAGTCGAGGATCCTGCGCTTGAGGGCGACGATGTCCTGGTCGTCGATCAGCACGTGATCGACCTCGGGAACGGGGTCCTGCCACAGCTGCGGCTCCGGAACCCACGGGCCGAGGTAACGCGACACGGGCCCCATGTCGCGGTGCAGCAGCTTGTACCACGCCTTGGCGAACGCCACCGCGAGCTTGTCCGGGTTCTCGTGGAAGCTCTTCGCGATCGGCCCGTAGACCGGATCCAGCTTCAGCGCGAGGTCCGTCGTCAGCATCATGGGAGCGTGCCGCTTCGACGGATCGTGCGCATCAGGCACGGTGTCCTTGGCCGACGGATCCGTGGGGGTCCACTGCTTCGCGCCGGCAGGGCTCGTCGTCAGCTCCCAGTCGTACCGGAACAGGTTGTCCAGATAACCGTTGTCCCACTTCGTCGGCTCCGCGGTCCATGCCCCTTCAAGCCCGCTGGTCAGCGCGTCGGGGCCGGTGCCGCTGCCGGACGTGTTCCGCCAGCCGAGGCCCTGCTGCTCAAGGGGAGCAGCCTCGGGTTCCGGCCCGATGTACGAGGGATCGACCGCGCCATGACATTTGCCGAACGTGTGGCCGCCGACGATGAGCGCAACCGTCTCCTCGTCATTCATCGCCATACGCCCGAACGTCTCGCGGATGTCCCTGGCGGCAGCCATCGGATCCGGGTTGCCGTTGGGCCCCTCCGGATTGACGTAGATCAGTCCCATCTGCACGGCACCGAAGGGACCCGTGAGTTCCCGGTCGCCGCTGTAGCGCTCGTCTCCGAGCCAGGTGTCCTCGGGCCCCCAGAAGATCTCCTCGGGTTCCCAGATGTCCTCTCGCCCGAAGCCGAAACCGAACGTCTTGAAGCCCATCGATTCCATGGCACAGTTACCGGCAAATACCAGAAGGTCCGCCCACGAGATCTTCCGGCCGTATTTCTGCTTCACCGGCCAGAGCAAACGGCGCGCCTTGTCGAGGCTCGCGTTGTCCGGCCAACTGTTGAGGGGGGCGAAGCGCTGAGCGCCGGCGCCGCCACCGCCCCGACCATCGGCGATGCGGTACGTCCCCGCGGCATGCCAGCTCATCCGGATGAAGAGCGGCCCGTAGTGACCGTAGTCGGCAGGCCACCAGTCCTGCGACGTCGTCATCACCTCGAAGACGTCCTGCTTCAGCGCGTCGAGGTCGAGGGTCGCGAACTCTTCCGCGTAATTGAAGTCCTCGCCCATCGGATTCGACTGGGGCGAATGCTGGTGGAGAACCTGAAGGTCCAGCTGATTCGGCCACCAGTCCCGGTTCGTCCTGGGCCGAGTCGGCGTGGGAGCCGGGGAGGAAATTACTGGGTTCTCGCTTTCGCTGCCGGACACGTCCGTCCTTCTTCCTGTATCGAGATCCTTCTGTTGGCTGCTTGTCCTTAACGGGCGTTTGCGTTGACCTCAAGCCGCGGCCGCGGCCGCGACCGCGGGCCGCGTCCGACGCCGGACCGGCGGACCGGCGGATCGGCGGGTCTGCTGATCGGCGGGTCTGGCGATCGACGAGCCGGCGGGTCGGCGGGGCGACAGGCTCGACACAGCTGGGAGTGGACAGTCCGCACCCCGGCGGCGGCCGAACGGCCGGACGTGCTCATGGCAATCCGCTCCCTGCCTCACTGCAAGAAACCCAGTGAGGGCACTCATGACATGCTCCTTCCGGGAGGATGCCGGCATCCAGCGCATTCAGACTCGCACGCGCGCGAACGCTGCGCCTCTCAGCAGCCGCTTCATGGCTCACGGGACAGAACCCACGGCACTCGGCCGGGTGCCCCGAGCGGGCCCGGGAACACCTGGCGGACCAAAGTTCCGGCCGGCGAGACATGCGCGAAGCCGGCGAGGACGGCCCCTCGGGCCGGTCGGGCACGTCTGGTCGGTCGGGCAGGTCGGGCCCCTCGGGCAGATCGGACCGGCCAGGTCAGGTCAGCCGGTGGCGCGCCCGGCGCTGCCAGGCCCTCCGCCGTCCGTCTCCCAGAGAGCGCGCCGCCGTCCGTCTCCCAGAGCGCGCGCCCCGGTGACCGCGCCATGACATGAGGCAGGCAGGCGGCTGCGAGTGGCGGGAGCAGTCCGAGAGCCAGGCCGAAGGCCCGGTATCGGCGCCCATGGGGAGTGCTCCAGTCAAGGACACCGGGCCGGCCCCACGGGCATCTCCGCACAGGCCGCCGACCGCACTCGTACGGAGCCGAGCCGACGGCCACGACCAGGCCGAGTGCCCGCCGACAAGGCGCGCGCCGGGTTCCGGCCGGCCGAGGCCGAGGGCCGCCGCGGCGGCCCCGGCGAAGCGGGCGCGCTCAGCCCGGTGGTTGCCCGTCGTCTGTACGTCAGGGCTTCACCGCGTGCAGGACGCCGCGCAGACCGCGGGGCCCGTTTCGTCGTGGCGGACCTCAAGGCCTGCGGCACGGCACCGGTCGGCCACTCACTGCGGTGCCAGGCGAAGTCTCCAACCGGGCCGGAGCCGCCGACCGAGGTCATCGGCCTGGCGAAGGCCCGCCTGATAGGCCGGTTCCCAGGCTGCCCGGTCATTCAGGTCCGGGCCGAATGCACGTACCGAGGCCGGATCGGGACCGACGGTCATCACGGTGTGCGCTCCGACGACCGCCAACTCCTGGTCGAGCGAGGCACGGGGAAGCAGGTGCGCCATCGGCTCCACCACGACCAACGTGCTGGCTCCGACCGCGAGATCGGCGTTGGTGCCCGACCGCAAAGCGCCGTCCATGTACTGCCGGCCGTTGATGGTGACCGGCGGCTCCACGCCGGGGAAGGCGCTGCTCGCCGCCACGGCGTGCACCAGCGGCACGCCGCTGTCGCGGCCCCACACCACGGGCTCACCGTTAGCGGCGTCCACCGCGGTGATCAGCAACCGCCGGTCCGGCCACGCATGCGCACCGATCAGGGCACCCCGCCCCGCGATCAACGCCTCCTCGGCCTTATGGTCAGCGCTGTCGAGCGCGATCCGGCCGACTCGGCGCCTGGCGTCACCTGGTTCCAGACCATGGTCACCGAGCACGGCGAACACCGCGCCCATCCGCTCCGGGTCGGCCACCGGCCGGTGACCGGCTGGGCGAGCCGAAGTGGTCGCGAGCCGCCCGAGGTCCTGCCCTGTGGCAAGCAGCGCGGCGACGATCGCGCCGGCCGACGTGCCGACGACCAGGTCGGCCTCGCCCAGATCCACCCCTTCCCGCCGCAACCCGTGGGCCAGCCCAGCCATCCAGGCCGTGCCGACGGGACCTCCGCTCCCCAGGACCAGTCCCCGGTCGAACGAATGCATTGCCGACTCCCCCTCCTTATAGAAACGGCCGTCTCCTTATTGAAACGGCCGTCTCCTTTTAGAAACGGCCGTCATGGAAACAGCCGTATGCGCTTGCCGCGCGCTCCCCGTAATGCGGCTCAGTCGCCCGAGAACCCGAATATTCCCAGGTGGGTGGGCACCTCGCCGGTGTACAGGACGACGTACACGCCGGTCCACCGCATACGACACTCGTCCAACAGCGTCTCCGCGCGATCGGGCGGAAATCCGATGTCCGCATGGGCGCGGGCGAGCACTTCCTCGAACTGGCTCGGCGTGGGGCGATCGGTGCCGAAGTGGTGCATGATGCGCTTGGGTGACAGCGGGCGCAGCGTCCCGTAGTCCGCGATGTTGTGGCTCGACGGCACGGCGGTTGTGTGGACGACGCGATCGATGTCCAGGATCGAGTGGGTCCCCTCCTCCCCCATGAACTCCTCGTCTTTCCATAGCTCTTCGAGGTCCCGGTACGTCTCGTCGTCGCCGTAGAGTTCCTGGAAGACCTGCGCGTGCAGAGCCTCCAGGGACTTCTCAACGGTGCCTTTGTACGGAGTGACGTAGTCCCAACCACTGGCGCCCATCGCGCGGCTCCCCCCGTATGACATATGCAAGCTCGCTGCCACCCTAGGGCAGAGCACTGACACCTCGGTCCGGGACCGCGTCGCGGGGCCGAAGGCAGGGATCAGCTCCTTAGAAGCTGAAACTCATCAGCGCCGGGGACTCCAGGCGGGCCGTGGCCTCGAAGAAGCTCACCAACGTCTCGTAAGCCCCTTCCAGATACTCGGGGCCGTCTTCATCCTCGGGATCCCAGATGTTGGGGTACACCTCTTCCTCAGTCATCCGAACCGGGTCGTAATAGGTGGCCAACCGCTCCCACGGCAGCGCCCGCAGCCGCTTCGCCGTCTCCTGGACGCTCTCGGCGCTCCAGCCGAACAGCGTGCCTTCGTCGTCTATCGGGTAGCCGTCCATCAGGAACTCAAGCGGCTCATCGGCCTCGCCGAGCAGGAACTCCAGGCCGGCCCAGGCCTTGTCCAGGTAGGCGCCGGGGTTGTCCGGCCTGAGCTCGTCGATCTCCCAGAGGAACTCCCTCGCCCACTCAATGTCCTTCTCGGCCCTGTCCAGCTCCTCCGGTGTCATGCGCGTGAACGAGATGACCATGCCCATGAAAGGCCTCTCCCATCGTCGAGTTGAGATCGATCCATCGCTTCGACGAACAAGCGTTCCATGCCGCACTGACAGTGGGAGTGAAGGCACGGAAGTCCGTTAGCGGAACAGGACGAGCTACCGCCGTGCGCGCCGACGGCAGCAGAAGGGTTTTTTCACCCGGCACGTCGAGGGTCGGCCTCGTGGACGCACGCCCTCACCGCCAGCTGCGCCGGCCCCGGACCTTGGCCGGTGGTCCCCATCGACGGCGAGAGACTCGGTTCCGTACCGGGCGGGACTCGGTTCCGTACCGGGCGGGACTCGGTTCCGTACCGGGTGCACCGCTCAGTTCCGTATCCGGTTGGCGAGCGGCGTGCCTGCGGTCTGGCTCATCCAGCGCCCCTGCCTTCCCGCCCCTGCCTTGCCGCCCCGGCCTTCCCGTCTCGGGCCGTCAGGCGAACCTCCCGGCCGCCGCCTCGCATTTCCCCGTACCTCCTCGTGCCGGGTGGGGTCGGACCGTGCCTGGCGGATGCGTGACAGACACCCGTCTCCCCCGCCCGGGGGAGACACTCCCCCGGGTACGGGATCCTTCTGCGGCGCCCGGCGGATGTACTGGAGCGGTCAGCTCCTCACGGCACGGGGCCGCTGTGTCGCCATCGGGCTCGGGGTCTGGTGCGGCCGTGGCACGAAAGGATCAGGATGCGTATGTGGACGAGGCGACGGCTGCTGGGTTCGGCAGCGTTGGCCGGGGGCCTGGCCGCCACGACTGGGGGCCTTGTCGGCACGGCGGCTGCCCCCGCGGCGGCCGCAGCAGCCACCGGCGCGGCTCGTCCGGAGAAGGACGGAATCGCTGAAGCCCTGCGGGCCCTGCCGGGGCTGAGGGTGATCGAGGAACGGCCGGGCGCAGAGCCGGGGTACCGCTTCTTCGTCCTCGGGCTGCGTCAGCCGATCGACCACACGAACCGTGCGGCCGGCAGCTTCGAGCAGCGCCTCACCCTGCTGCACACTGCCGTCGAGCGGCCCACCGTACTGTTCACCACCGGATACGAAGCAGTCCTCACGCCGCGGCGCGCCGAGCCCACCGTGCTGCTGGGCGGCAACCAGCTCCAGGTCGAGCACCGCTTCTTCGGCACCTCACGCCCGGCGACGCTCGACTACTCCTACCTGACCATCCGTCAGGCCGCCGCCGACCATCACCGCGTGGTCCGCCTCTTCCGTACGCTGTACCGCGGTGCGTGGGTCTCCACAGGCAGCAGCAAGGGCGGCATGACCAGCGTCTACCACCGCCGCTTCCACCCCCACGACGTGGACGCCACCGTGGCCTACTCCGCCCCGAACAACGTCGATGACCGTGACGACCGTGCCTACCTCCGTTTCCTGGACAGCGTGGGCGACGCCGCCTGCCGTGACGCCATCAGGACGGCGCAGCGACAGATCCTGCTCCGCCGCACGGAGATGGTGGCCCGCTATGAGGCCTGGGCAAGGGCGCACAAGGCCACCTTCCGCATCATCGGCAGCGCCGACAAGGCTCTCGAAATCGCCGTTCTGCGGGCGGCGTTCATGTTCTGGCAGCACGGCACGGACGCGGACCGCGCCGCCATCCCCGGCCCGGAAGCGGGCACCGATGAGCTGTACGCCTGGCTTGACGACGTCGCCGGACTGTCCCTCTACGGCGACCCGGTCGCGCAGCGCTTCGTCCCCTACTTCTACCAACTCGGCGCGCAGTTGGGGTACTTCGACGTTCCCACCCGTCATCTGACCGGCCTGCTGCGCTACCCGGACGCCATGGAGCCCCGCACTTTCGTTCCGCGCGACATCCCGATGCGCTTCGACCCCGACGCCATGCCTGACATCGACCGCTGGGTCCGCCGCCACGGGCAACGCATGCTCTTCGTCAACGGCACCCAGGACGCGGCCGTCGCCGAACCCTTCCGTCCGAGCGACCGTGATTCCCACATGTTGTGGGCAGGCGGAGCCAACCACGGCGTCACCATCGCCGACCTCTCCCCCACCGACCGTGCCCGAGCCGTCAGCCTGCTCACCCGCTGGACCGGCAACGGATGAGGAACTGCAGCCCTCCCTTGCACGGCGGAGAGCCAGCTCTGCCAGCATGACCGCATGCTCAGCCTCCTGCTGCCGCTGACACAAGCGGTGACGTACACCCGTTGGCTCCACCTGCTGATGGGAGCGATGGTGCCGATGGCCTGTGCCATGGTCTTCCCGGGGCTGGGCAGTCCGTCGCCGGGCGACTGGGCGCTGATCACGGTCCTTCCGGTTCCCCTGGTCCTGGCCGTCGCCATGGTGCCCTCGGTACGCCGCGCGGAGGGGCTGCAGGCACGGCTGATGCTGTTTCCCGGCCCGCACGCACGGGTGCGGAGCGACGAGCGGCCGGGCGTCTCCGCCGTTCCGTCCGCCTCGTGGAGCGACCGGGCACGAACCGGTGCCTGGCTGGTGCTACGTGTGGAGACCGGGCTCGCTGTCGCGCTGGTGACGGATCGGCTGATGGCGCTTTCGCTGTCGCTCGCCGGGGCGGCAGCCGGGGATCCCGGCGGCGCTGCCCTGCTCGTGCACGTGTCCGGCAGGAGCTGGGTGTACGTCCTGCTGCTGCCCCTCCCCCTGTTGGTGCTGGTCGCCACGGTCGCCGGAGCAGGCGCACTCATGGCTCAGGCTGCCCGGCGGCTGCTGGGGCCGTCGGTCAAGGAGCGGCTGTCCGAGTTGGAGGAGCGAACCGAGCAGTTGCTGGAACGCAACGGGATCGCACAGGAGTTGCACGACTCCCTCGGGCACGCGCTCACGCTGGCCGTGGTACAAGCGGGTGCCGCCCGGGCAACGGCTGACCCGCAGTTCACTGATCGGGCGTTGGAGACCATCGAGGAGACGGGGCGGGACGCGTTGGCGGACCTGGACCGGGTCCTGCTCGCGCTGCGGGAGACGGGGCGGCCGGCCGGCAGCCGCCCGGATCTTGGCGCGGCCGGACGTCTGCTGGATTCCGCGCGGTCCTCGGGTGCACAGATCGACGCCGAGGTGACGGGGCCGTTGGAGCACCTGCCGGGGCCGGTCTCCCGGGAGGCCTACCGGATGCTCCAGGAGGCTCTCACCAACGTGCTACGGCACGCCGGGCCCGTACGGATCGGCCTTCGCATCGTCGTGGAGGAGACGCGGCTGCGGCTGGAGGTGCGCAATCCGCTGGCCGCGGAGGCACCGGGGGCCGGCCCGCGCGGTGGCAGCGGGCTGCGCGGGATCCGCGAGCGTGCCACGCTCCTCGGAGGTACGGCCCGAGCGGGACGGGACGGCAGCCAGTGGGTGCTGCACGTCGACCTGCCACTGCGGTGATCCGGGCCGACCGCGCTGCCGCTCACCGTTCGCCTGGTCGTGCCGTGCACCCGCCGTCCGAGCCCACGTCGAATCGGCTCAGCTGCTCTTGGCGAGCGCTTCGCGGCGGATCCAGTTCAGCAAGGTGGGATTGTCGACGGTGGTGATGACGTTGACGGTGGTGCGGAGGTAGCGGTCGTCGTCCAGCAGGGCCAGCATGCTCGCGACCAGGTCCACACGGGCGGTGAACCTGCCGTCCGCGTGGCCCTCCACAACGGTGTAGTCGGTGGCCGACGGCAGGTGGTACAGACCGCTGGGGCGCACGATCGTCCAGTCCAGATCGCTGGCCCGGACCAGCGCTTCCATCCGCCGCATGTCGTCGTACAGAGTCTTGCCCAGCACTCCGGTCACGTAAGGCAGAAGGACTCGGTTGAACAGGAACCCGCCGTCGGAGTACGGCTGCGGGTCGACCCCACTTGGGCTGACCACGGCGAGTCGGCGCACGTGGTGCCGTGTCATCGCGGCGATGATATTGGCCGCTGCGCGTGAATAGATGCTGATGGGTTCCTTCCCCGCGGGGACCCCGAGGGTGGAGAGCACCGCATCGCGCTGCGCCACGGCGGCGTCGACGGCCTCGGGATCGAGCGCATCGGCACCGACCACTTCGAGCCGCTCATGGTGCACGGGAAACGAGTCCGGCTGCCGGGTGACCGCGGTGACGTGATGCCCGGCGGCGAGTGCCTGGCCGGTGAGCAGGCGGCCGGTGGGACCGTTGGCTCCGAAGACTGCGATTCGCATGACGACTGTCCTTCTCTGGTGACGAAACCTTCTGGTGAGCGGTCCGGGAAGCTGCGCGGCACGGCTCCCGTACGAAACGCAGCCGGCCGAACGCCTGCGTCCGTGCCTGTGCCTGTGCCTGGCACTGTGTCTCTGCCTGTGCCTGTGCGTGGGGCCGTGCCTGCGCGTGGGGCCGTGCCAGCAGCTCCTCCGGTCAGCCCGGGTCCCGGCGGGCCTGCTGTGTTTCGCGCAGGACCGCCCAGGCATCCGCCACGGGTCCCACATGCCCGAGCTTGTCGGGGTTGCTGACCGTGCGGATCGTCTGGATCTGCCCGTCGAGGATGTCGAGCGTCCAGGTGTGGATGACCTTGCCGTCCCGGTCGCGGAAGATGGCCCCCGGCTGGCCGTTCACCTGATGCGGTTCCACAACGCCGTCGATCCGGGCGAACGGCAGGACGAGGGCGGCGAGCACCCGGGACACATGATCGGCGCCGAAGAAGCCGGTGGCCCACTGCGGGGCCTTGCCGCCGCTGTCCGCGACCATCTGAACGTCGGCGGCGAGCAGTTCCCGCAGCCCATCGACGTCCCCCTCGGCGAAGGCGTCGAAGAACCGCCTGGCGAGTTCCTCACGCTCGCGTCGGTCGGCCTCGAACCGGGGCCGTCCCTGGTGCATGTGACGGCGTGCCCGCACCACCAGCTGGCGGCACGCCGCCTCCGAGCGGCCCACCGCGGAACCGATCTCGGAGAACTCGAACCCGAACACCTCCCGCAGGACGAACACCGCCCGCTCCAGGGGGCTGAGCCGCTCCAGCAGCAACAGGGCCGCCATCGACACCGAGTCGGCCAGCTCCGCCGACCGCTCCGGATCCTCGTACGGGTCGCTCAGCAGCGGCTCCGGGAACCACGGTCCGACGTATTCCTCGCGCCGGACGCGGGCCGAGCGCAGCACGTTGATCGAGACGCGGGTGACCACGGCCGACAGGAACGCCTTGGCCGACGTGGGGGACGTGGCGGAGGTCTCGTAGCGCAGCCAGGTCTCCTGCACGGCGTCCTCCGCCTCCGTCACGCTGCCCAGGATCCGATAGGCGATCGAGAACAGCAGCGGCCGCAACTCCTCGAACTGCTCGGCCCGTTCCGTGTTTCCGGTCACACCGACTCCCCCTCGAACCTCTCCCGCCACGAGGGCCGGCGCAGCTCGGCCGCGTTCGTGGTCGTGGCCCCTCACCCCATGGCGCCCACGGCCCAGGAGTTGCGGCACCCCCCGCCGCCCCGGGCCCCCGGCCCCGCCAGCCACGAACACCCGCATGACCATCACTTTCCTGACATGAGCGTCTGTCTTCGAATGGAAAGGTGGTGGGCACAACGTCTCCAGGGCTGCGCGGACGGGCGTTCCCCACCTCGACGGCCCTGCGCCCAAGGAGAAGTCCACCCGAAGCGGGGCACGTTTCCGCATGTCAGCGCATGGAGACAGGGCCGTTGACGCGTCGGGCGGGTCAAGGGCGCCAGCGCTGTGCGTATCCCTCCCGCAGGGGCCCGCCGAGCAGGTCGAGCACCTGCCCCACCGCCGTTGCCAAGGGCCCGGGATCGGCGCGTTCGGCAACCGTCTGATGGCCGTCCAACAGGGCCTTGCCGAGAGCCGGGTCCGCAGTCAGCAGTCTGCGCGGAAGCCATTTACCGATACCCGTCCACGCCCCGTGGTGGGCAGTGAGCAGATGTGTTGCCTCGCGGAGGGTGTGGTCGGCCAGGGACAGCTGTTCGTACCGCTCAGCGGGCGAGGTATCGAGCAGGTCATCCAGGTAGCAGGTGAGTACGTAACGGCCGTGCTGCCACTCCGTCGGGGTCAGCGGGGCAGGGCCGGCAGCGACCATTGCCCGCGCCTGGTCACGGGTCCGGGCGATATGGCCGTGCGGATCGGTCAGCGGCAGGCCTTCGGCGTAGAGGAACAGGACGGTCCCGCGGCGACGGGCCCGGTCCCACTCGAAGAACGCGGGCATGTCCGCGACGCTGTTCAAGAACAACTCGGCCAGCCGGCCCTCATGCCGGATGACCTCGCGGCGGCTGCTGTCCGGGTCCGGCAGGAGGACGGCCACGTCCAGGTCACTGGTCGAGGTGGCGCGGCCTTGGGCGGCCGAGCCACCGAGTACGGCACCCAGAGCATGGGGGAAGTGGGCCGTCACCAGGTGCAGAGCTTGGGTCTCAGCGGATTTCCGGTCGGTCATGGAGGTCCATCGTGCCAGCGAGCGGGTGCGTCTTCCACGCGGGCGGCAGCGGCTCCACCGGGCGAGGTGGCGGTGTCGGCGGGCGACGTAGCCGCCGTCGACGGGGAGGGCGACGCCGACGGCCATGTCGTAGGCGGACAGGTGGCCGGCGGCACCACCGCACGGTCGCTGACCCGATGGCGCCGCACCGGCTCCGCAGCGGCTTCTGGAAAGGCCGCCGCTCAGGAGCCCGGCGCGACGGTCGGCCTTCCCCTACAGCGAGACATCGGGGTGGAGCCGTCCGACCGTCCACACCCGTTGCCGTCGGACGGCCCAGGTGGTCACGGCCAGGAAGCCGGCGGTGCAGGCGAGAAGGACCGCGAAATCCCGCAGGAGATTGCCGGTGAGGCCGCCCGAGACGGTGACGCGCATCCCGTCGACGAGGTAGGTCATGGGGAGGAGCGGGTTCAGGAACTGGAAGAAGGCCGGCTCGGTGGGCAGCGGGTAGAGGCCGCCGGAGGCGGTGAGCTGCAGGATGAGCAGGACCAGGGACAGGACGTCGCCGGGCACGCCGAACACGGTGCGCAGACAGTGGTCGACGGCCACGAACGCCGCCGCCGCGGTGACCAGGAGCGCGAGCGTCCAGAAGGCGTGGACGGGGTTCAGTCCGAGGGCCAGGTCGACGACGCCGTAGAGCACCAGGGCGCCCACGGCGCCGAGCAGGGCGGCCGGCAGCCATCCCGCGACGGCGGTGGTGAAGGCGCTGACCCGGCCGGTCAGGGCACGGGTGTTGAGGGGGCGCAGCAGGAGGTAGGCGAAGAGGCCGAACACCCATAGGGCGATGCCGAAGAAGAACGGTGCGAGGCCTCGTCCGTAGACCCCGGCCGGGTGCAGGTTCGTCCGGTCGATGTGTACGGGTGTGCCCAGCACCGCGGCGGCGTGGGCGACCTGGTCGGGGCTGGTGCGGGGGATCTTGTGCAGTCCGTCGTCCACGGTGCGGGAGACGTCCGAGGCGCCGCCGTGCGCCTGTTCGGCGGCGGTGTGCAGGGCGCCGGAGCCCTTCTCCAGGGTGGCGAGCCCTTCGACGAGGCCGTGCGCGCCGTCGGCCGCGCTGTGGGAACCGGTGTCGACGAGGCGGAGCGGGGTGTGCAGGGCGAGCACGTCGCCTCGGAGCGAGCCGACGTCGGCTTGGAGGCGTTCGGCTTCGTGGAGGGCCCGGCGGGCGTTGTTCTCCGCGGCGGCGGCCCGCCCGTCGAGGGCGGTGGCGGTGGAGTCCAGGCTGCGGGCGTGGCTCAGGGTCCTGCGATAGGCGGGGTCGTCGTGGAGTTCGGGGTGGGAGTCGGCGAGAGCGGTGAGGTCGTTCACGGCCCGGGAGGTGCCCTTGCGGGTGGCGGTGGTGGCGGTGTGCACGGCGTCCAGGCCTTCGGTGGTGAGCCGGGCGGTGCTCACCAGGGCGGAGGCGGCCCCGGGAAGCCGGTCGGCGGCTGCCTGGTCCAGACGGCCCGCGAGGTCGTCGATCTGTCCTGTGGCCCTGGCGATCTGCCGCGCCCCGGTGGCGACTCCGGTGGCCCCGTCGTGAAGGGTGGCGGTGGCCGAGGCAATCGTCGACGTGCCCTGCTGGGCGACGCGGGTGGCTCCCACCAGCCGGTGTGCGCTGTCGGAGGCGGTGGTCAACTTGCCGCGTACGTCCGAGAGTTCGCCGTAGATGCTGCGCACATAGGCGGCGTGGGTGGCGGAGTTGATCTGGTCCTGCAGCTTGGTCTGGACGACCTCGGTCATGATGCCGGCGATGTAGTTGTTGGCGTCGTTGAGTTCGATCCGGATGCCGGCCTGTTGGGGACGGGTGTCGGCGCCGGTGGCGATCTTGCGGCTGAAGTCGGGCGGGATGTCGATGGTGAAGAAGTAGCGGCCGTGTTCCAGCCCTTCGCGCGCCTCGTCCCGGCCGACGAAGTGCCAGTCGAAGGTGCCGGACGCCTTGAGCTGTTTCACCAGTTGATCACCGGCGTCCACCCGGCGGCCCTGCTTGGCGTGCGCCAGGTGGTCCTGGTTGACGACGGCCACCGGCATCCGGTCGGTCTTGCCGTACGGGTCCCAGTTCGCCCAGAGGTACATCGCGCCGTACAGCAACGGCACCAGGCAGAGCAGTACGGGAACCAGGCGGCGCACCGGGCCTCGGAAGCGCCGGAGTTCCAGCAGTGCCAGCTTGACGGCTTTCATGTCTCGGTGTCCTCTCGGGCGACGGCCGTCCCGGCCGGGAGGCGGTCCCGGCTCCGCCGCGGCAGTGACAGCGCGACGAGGCCGGGGGTGGGCGGCGGTGTGCGGAGGCACCCGGCCAGTACGGTGGGGCCGGGTCCGCTGTTCCTGACCCGGTCCAGCGCCTGCCATACGCTGCCGTGCGCATCGGGCGGCAGTCCTTGGTCGACGTCATCGACGACAAGGGCGCCGGGGTGCTCGGCGAGCGCCAGCGCGGTCGCCAGCAAGAACGCCTCGACCGGGTCGAGGTCCTCGACCAGATCCGTCCCGCGTGGGGCGATGTCCACGACCTCGAACGCCTCGTGGATGCGTCGTTCGGTCACTTCCGCTCCCGTCAGGCGACGTTCCGCCATCACCTCCTTCACCCGCAGCCGTCCTTCGAGGGCGACGCCGGGTGCCGCCCGGGCGACGGCCACCGCGGCCCGCACCCGCCGGCCGTCCGCGGGCAGGACGTGCCCCCCGACCCGGATGGCGCCGCCGGACAATCGCATGCGCCCGGCGAGCGCGAGCAGCAGCGTCGTACGCCCGCAACCTGCCGGCCCGTGTGCGGCCAGCAGTCCGCCCGCCGGCACGTCCAGGTCCACGCCCTCGAACACCGGCCCTCTCGGACCGTGCACACTCGCCCCACGGGCGATCACGTCAACTCCAGCCCCTGTCATGCAGCAACGCCTAGCCCGGAGTGGGCAACACACCCTTGAGAAAGGGCAGTTGTGACGATGCTCACGCGGTACGGCCTGATGACGCGGCTGCTGACCGGTGCCGCTTCGGGGTGCCGCTGGAACCGCTGTACGTTTCCAAGCTCGCCCGCGCCCTGGAGGCCGCCGGACTCGTCGCCCGCACCCGGGACCCGAACGACCCGCGCGCCATGCAGCTGTCACTCACCGAGCAAGGGCGCGACGTCACACGCCGCGCGATCACGGTGGTCCAGGGCCTGCTGGACCAGTTGCTGGAACCGCTCGGGGGACAGGACGGCCCGCGCAGCCGGCAGTTCACCCGCGAGCTGGCGACCCTGCTCGACGCACCTCTTGATCCGCACACCGCGAACGACAAGGAGCAGTCATGACCCCCACCGCCCCCACTGTCAATGGCCGGGTCATAGCCCTGGCGCACTACGCCGGGCGCGCCCTCGTGGAAGGCGTCATGGCCCGCCGCGGTGCCACGTTCCACCAGAGCGTGACCCTCCGCGCCGCCGTGACCGCGGGCGGGTCCCTCGGTCGGGACGAGCTCGTCGGCGACGTCACCGGCTCACTGAAGATCGACGAGTCGGTCGTGCACGGCGTCATCGACGAGCTGACGGCTGCGAAGCTGCTGGAAGCGGATCCGGCGGAGGCCTCCCGGTTGCGGCTCACCGACGCCGGACGGGAGCTGTGCGAGAGCACCGCCGCCGAGACCGCAGAGATCTCCGCCCGGCTGTACGCCGGCATTCCGGCCAAGGACCTGGCGGTCGCCGGCCGTGTGTTGGCGCTGCTCACGGAGCGGTCGAACGCCGAATTGGCCGGCGCCTGAGGTCTGTCCCGTCCCTCACGAGCGGAGCCGGACCGGCGGCGGGTCCCGGGGCGCCGAGGCGAACCCGGTCGCTGACGTGGAGGAGGGCGGTGCGTTGCACCCGCGCGGCGGCCGCCCTTCCTCCCCGGCCCGCTCTTCCTGCTAGGACCGGCTCACGGCCACTGCCGCACCGAATCAGGCGGATCCGGCCGTGAGCTCCGCGAGTTCGCCCAGAACCCGGGCCGCCGGTGCCGGGTCGATCAGCCACTTCAGATGGCTGCCTTCGAGGGTGCGGACCTCGTACGGGTTGTCCGGCGTCAGGGCGTTGCCCTCGCGGATCAGCCGGTCCTGCATGACGGGCGGCAGACTCGCGTCGTCGGCCAGACGCACGAACGCCTTGGGGATGCGGCCCCAGGTCGCCGCCTGGGCCCGGTCGGCGGACGTGCCGACGTCCAGGTTCTCGTCGGGCTGGAAGGTGTTCAGGAAGGTGAAGAACTCGTCGTCGGTGCCGTCGGCGAGGAAGGCCGCCTTGAACGCCGCGAGGGCGTCCGGATCCGCGGTGCGGAAGTTGACGCGCAGCAGACCGAGTTCGGCCGGGTTCCCGGCCATCGCCAGACCCAGCGAAGCGGCGTCGACGGTGGCCATCTCCGGCTCGGCGTAGTAGTCGTTGACGTCCAGATCGACCGGGCACCAGGCTGCGACGTAAACGATGCGGTCGATCAGGTCCGGCCGCGCGTTGGCCGCAGCGGTGGCCGTGATACCGCCACGGCTGTGCGAGACCAGGATCACCGGCCCGTTCTCCTTGGCCCGTTCCAGGATCCCGATCAGGTGCGCGGCGTTGTCGGCGAGCGTGACCCCCTTGAGCGAGCCGGGCACGGCGGCGAGGCCTTCGAGGTCCTGCGGCGCCTGATAGGCGCGCGGGTAGCCTGCTCCGAAACCGTGGCCGGGGAGGTCGACAGCGACCGAACGGTGCCCGAGGAGGCCCAGTTCGGCCTGGAGCGGTGCGAAGGAAAAGGAGTTCGCGAAGGCTCCGTGAACCAGTACGAACGTCGGCTGCATCTGTCTTCCCACCTGCGGAGTCGGAATCGAGGGACAACGCGAACGGTTGCCCGATATTCCAGGGGACACTACGCAAGGCAAGATCACCCAGGCAACCGGTACAAACCCTTCCGCTTGTGCAGGGCTATTCTCCGCCCTTCTCCTTCTCCTCCTCCCGCTCTTCCTGCTCTTCCTGCTCTTCCTGCTCCTTCTCGCGGACTGCCGATTCACGGAAGCCGTCCAGGGCGGCCGCGTACTTGCTCATTCGGATGCTGAGGCTGCCATAGGTGATGAGCGCGCTTCCCACCACGGAGATGGGGAGGGAAACGCCCAACACGGCAATCACTTCGGGCCAGTCCCGCTCCTCCGCGCAGGCATCCTCCAACCATCCTCCGTTGGCGGTGCCCTCGTCGGTGAACAGACGGGCCGCGCACTTCTGGGAGTAGCCCTCGGGCCCGTGCCGCACTTCGTAGGGCATGAGGAGCAGCACGCCGCACCACACCCACAAGAGGGCCGCGATGACGGCGAGACCGAACCCCATGTCCCTTGTGCGTACGCTGCGTTCGCGGAATTTCTCTACATCGGGATGCACGGGCTCGAACGTAGCAGCGGTGGCGGGCCCGTACGGAAGCGGCCCCGTCGTGCGGCTCGGGCGGGCCGACCGGTTGGGCTGACGGTCGTACGGGGTCCCGCGCCCGCTAGCGCGCTCCGTACACCGGCTGCGGGGGCTCGGCGTCGGCGAGGAGCCTGCGGGCGGTCTCGCCCGCCTCGGCGGGGGTCCAGCGGGCACCCTTGTCGGCGGTGGGGCCTGGCCGCCAGCCCTCCATGACGGTGATCCGCCCGCCCTCCGCCTCGAAGACCCGGCCGGTCACCCCGACGCAGGTGCCGGACCCCAGCCAGACGACGAGCGGTGAGACGTTCTCAGGGGCCATCGCGTCGAAGTCGTCGCCCTCGGGGGCGGCCATGGTGTCGGCGAAGGTCTGCTCGGTCATCCGGGTGCGGGCGGCCGGCGCGATCGCGTTGACCTGGATGCCGTAGCGGCCCAACTCGGCGGCTGCGACCAGGGTCAGGCCGATGATGCCGGCCTTGGCGGCGGAGTAGGTGCCCTGGCCGACGCTGCCGAGCAGACCGGCCCCGGAGCCGGTGTTGATCACTCGGGCCTCGGGCGTGCGGCCGGCCTTCGCCTCGGCGCGCCAGTGCGCGGCGGCGTGCCTGAGCGGCAGGAAGTGGCCCTTGAGGTGGACGCGCATGACCGCGTCCCAGTCGTCCTCGTCGAGGTTGACCAGCATGCGGTCGCGCAGGAATCCGGCGTTGTTGACGAGGGTGTCGAGGCGGCCGAAGGCGTCCAGGGCGGTGGTGACGAGCGAGGCGGCGCCCTCGGTAGTGGCGATGTCGCCGCAGTGCGCGACGGCCTCGCCGCCGAGTGCCCGGATCTCGTCGACGACCTGTTGGGCGGGGCCGGCGGTCCCGCCGCTGCCGTCGAGGCCGACGCCGAGGTCGTTGACGACGACCTGGGCGCCCTCGGCGGCGAAGGCGAGGGCGTGTGCGCGGCCGAGTCCGCGGCCCGCGCCGGTGACGACGGCGACGCGTCCGGTGCAGATTCCGGTCATGGTGGAGTCCTCTCGGTGAAGGTCAGTGGTTCACGGTCGCGGCGTCGAGGAACGCCGGCCGCTCGCCGCCGCCGTGGACGTGGAGACTCGCGCCGCTGATGTACGCGGCCCGGTCCGAGGCGAGGAAGACGCAGGCGTCGCCGATCTCCGTCGGCTCGGCGAGCCGGCCGAGCGGGACGGTGCGGCCGACGGAGGCGATGCCGTCCTCGTCGCCGTAGTGCAGAGCGGACAGTTCGGTGCGGACCATGCCGAGGACGAGGGTGTTGACGCGCACGCGGGGTGCCCATTCCACGGCCATGGAGCGGGCCAGGTTGTCCAGACCCGCCTTGGCGGCGCCGTAGACCGCCGTGCCCGGTGACGGCCGGGTGCCGCTGACGCTGCCGATCATGAGGATCGCCCCGCCGCGCTCCTGATCGCGCATCATCCGGTACGCGGCGAGCGAGGCGGTGAGCGGGGCGACGAGGTTGAGTTCGACGAGCCGGGCGGCGTGGTGGGTGTCGCAGTCGGCGAGCAGCCGGAAGGGGGTGCCGCCGGCGTTGTTGACCAGGGTGTCCAGCCGTCCGTGGTCGGCACGGACCCGGTCGAAGAACGCGCCGACCGCGTCCGGATCGCGAACGTCGAGCGGAACGAAACGGGCGGTGCGCCCGGCGGCTTCGACGGGCTGGTCCGGGGGGCGTCGTGCGCAGGTCACCACGTCGGCGCCGGCGGCGAGCAGGGCGCGGGTGATTCCCGCGCCGACGCCCCGGGTCCCCCCGGTGACGACGGCGACGTGTCCGGACAGATCGGTGATCGCTGGCAAGGCACACCTCCCGCAGCGCGCGGACCGCTGCTATCTTCCGCCTAACAAATGTTTGGTGGAAAGGTAGCTGATCTGCTCATGGGTGTCTCCACCTCCGCCCCCGAAGCGGGCATCGCCGTCGTCACCGTGGACTTCCCGCCGGTCAACGCCCTTCCGGTACAGGGCTGGTACGACCTGGCCGCCTCGGTACGTGCCGCCGGGACCGACCCGAAGGTGCGCTGTGTGGTGCTCACCGCCGCCGGCCGCGGCTTCAACGCCGGGGTCGACATCAAGGAAATGCAGCGCACCGAGGGCCACCAGGCCCTGATCGGCGCCAACCGCGGCTGCTACGACGCGTTCGCCGCCGTCTACGACTGCGAGGTGCCGGTGGTCGCCGCCGTGCAGGGCTTCTGCCTGGGCGGCGGGATCGGGCTGGTCGGCAACGCGGACGCGATCGTGGCGAGCGAGGACGCGACCTTCGGGCTGCCCGAGCTGGACCGGGGCGCGCTCGGCGCGGCCACCCACCTGGCCCGGCTGGTCCCCCAGCACCTGATGCGGGCGCTGTACTACACCTCCCGCACCGCCACCGCCCAGGAGCTCCTTCAGCACGGCTCGGTGTGGCGGGTGGTCCCGCGCGAGCAACTGCCCGACGCGGCCCTGCAGTTGGCCCGCGAGATCGCGGCGAAGGACGGCTGTCTGATCCGCCTCGCCAAGGCCGCCATCAACGGCATCGACCCGGTGGACGTCCGCCGCAGCTACCGCTTCGAGCAGGGCTTCACCTTCGAGGCCAACCTCAGCGGCGTCGCCGACCGGGTCCGCGACACCTTCGGCGCAGGCGTCGGCGCCGCCACCGTCAACGGAGAGGAGCAGCACTCATGAGCCGGGACAAGACGATGACCGCCGAGGAGGTGGTCGGCCGGCTGGAGAGCGGCATGACGCTCGGCATCGGCGGCTGGGGCTCGCGCCGCAAGCCGATGGCGCTGGTCCGCGCGCTGTTGCGGTCCGGCCTCACCGATCTGACGGTGGTGAGTTACGGCGGCCCGGACGTCGGGCTGCTCGCCGCCGCCGGGAAGATCCGCAAGTTGGTCGCCGCCTTCGCCACCCTGGACTCCATCCCGCTGGAGCCGAACTTCGGGGCGGCCCGGCAGCGCGCCGCGTTCGAGATGGTGGAGCTGGACGAGGCCATGTTCCTGTGGGGGCTGACCGCGGCCTCGCACCGCCTGCCGTTCATGCCGATTCGGGCCGGCCTCGCCTCGGACGTGATGACCGTCAATCCGCAGCTGCGGACGGTCAGGTCCCCCTACGAGGACGGGGAGGAGCTCGTCGCCGTACCGGCCCTGCGGCTGGACGCCGCGCTGGTCCACCTCAACCGGGCGGATGCGCACGGCAACGGCCAGTACCTGGGCCCGGACCCGTACTTCGACGACCTGTTCTGCCAGGCCGCCGACCGGGCGTACCTCTCCTGCGAGCGGATCGTGGACACCCCGGACCTGCTCAAGGAGCACGGCCCGCAGTCACTTTTGGTCAAGCGCGCGTTCGTGAACGGCGTGGTGGAGACCCCGAACGGCGCGCACTTCACCTCCTGCGCCCCCGACTACGACCGCGACGAGACGTTCCAACGCGCCTACGCCCGGGCCGCCCGCGATCCGGAGGCCTGGCGGGCCTTCACCGGGCGGTTCCTGTCCGGGGACGAGGACGCGTACCAGGCCGCGGTGGCGGCGTTCCACGAGGAGGAAGCATGAGCGGGACCGGCACGGTGCCGGCGACGCGGGCCGAGTACTGCGTGGTGGCCTGCGCCGAGGCCTGGCGGGATGCGGGCGAGGTACTGGCCAGCCCCATGGGCACGATCCCGATGGCCGGGGCCCGGTTGGCGAAGCTCACCTTCTCCCCCGACCTGCTGCTGACGGACGGCGAGGCACTGCTCATCGGCGACGTACCGGCGGTCGGCGCCCAGGCCGAGGTGGTCGAGGGCTGGCTGCCGTACCGCCAGCACCTGGCGCTGGTGGCCACCGGGCGGCGGCACGTGATGATGGGCGCCAGCCAGCTGGACCGGTACGGCAACCAGAACATCTCCTGCATCGGCGACTGGGCCCGGCCCAAGCGCCAGCTGCTCGGTGTGCGCGGCGCGCCGATCAACACCCTGAACAATCCGACCAGTTACTGGGTTCCTCGGCACTCCCGGCGCGTCTTCGTCGAGCGGGTCGACATGGTGTCGGGCGTCGGCTACGACCGCGCCGCGGCGGCCGGCCCGGCCGCGAGCCGCTACCACCGCATCCCCGAGGTCATCAGCGACCTGGGCGTCCTCGACTTCGCCACCCCGGACCGCACGATGCGGCTGCGTTCGGTGCACCCCGGCGTCACCGTCGAGCAGGTCGCCGAGGCCACCGGTTTCGCGCTCACCGTTCCGGACGGGGTGCCGTACACCCGCAAGCCGACGGCCGAGGAGCTGCGGCTGATCCGCGAGGTCGTCGACCCGAAGGGGCTGCGGGAGCGGGAGGTGCCACCCTCATGACGGACGTCGGGATCGAGACGCCGCTGACCAAGCTCGTGGGGGTCCGGCACCCCCTCGTGCAGACCGGCATGGGGTGGGTCGCCGGCCCCCGGCTCGTCTCGGCCACCGCCAACGCGGGCGCGCTGGGCATCCTCGCCTCGGCCACCATGAGCCCGGACCAGCTGCGTTCGGCCGTGCGCGAGGTCGCGTCCCGTACGGACGCGCCGTTCGGGGTCAATCTGCGGGCGGACGCGGGCGACGCCGCCGAGCGCGTCCGGATCATCGTCGACGAGGGCGTGAAGGTCGCCTCGTTCGCGCTCGCCCCCTCGCGCGAGCTGATCGCCCGCCTCAAGGACGCCGGAGTGGTCGTCATCCCGTCGATCGGCGCCAAGCGGCACGCGGAGAAGGTCGCCGCGTGGGGCGCCGACGCGGTGGTGGTGCAGGGCGGCGAGGGCGGCGGCCACACCGGGAACGTGGCCACGACGGTGCTGTTGCCGCAGGTCGTGGACGCCGTGGACATCCCGGTGATCGCGGCCGGCGGGTTCCACGACGGCCGCGGCCTGGTCGCCGCGCTGGCGTACGGTGCCGCCGGGATCGCCATGGGCACACGCTTCCTGCTCACCTCCGACAGCACCGTCCCGGACCCGGTCAAGGCCACCTACCTGGCCGCGACGGTCAAGGACATCACCGTCACCACCAAGGTCGACGGCCTGCCGCACCGGATGCTGCGCAGTGAGCTGGTCGACGCCCTGGAGCGCTCGGGCCGGGTGACGGCGCTGCTGCGGGCGGTGCGCCATGCCGCCGCGTTCCAGCGCGACTCCGGCATGAGCTGGGCGCAGATGGTCCGCGACGGCCTGGCCGTGAAGCACGGCAAGGAACTGACATGGAGTCAGGTACTGCTGGCGGCCAACACCCCGATGCTGCTCAAGGCGTCGATGGTCGAGGGCCGCACGGACCTCGGGGTGATGGCCTCGGGCCAGGTGGCGGGACTGATCGACGACCTGCCGTCCTGCGCCGAACTCGTCGACCGCGTCATGACCGAGGCGCAGCACACCCTGCGCGCCCTTCCCCTCGCGAGCCGCGTCCCCCCGCAGGGACGGGATTCCCCTTCATCGACAGGGAGTTGAGGTCATGCGCACCACCCCTGTACGACTGACCGCGGCCGCGGTCGTCTCCGTTCTCACCGTCGGCGTCCTTCCGGCTGCGCCGCAGCCGATGCCCCGGCGCGGGCCGCCGTCGCCACCGCCCCGCGCCCCGAGCGGGCCGCCGACGCCGTCCACCCCATCGCGCTGCAGGGCGCGGTGAACGTCCGCGACCTCGGTGGTCACCGCACCGGCTACGGGCGGCACGTCCGCTACGGCCAGGTGTTCCGGGCCGACGGGCTCGGCAGGCTGACCGACGCCGATGCGGCGAAGCTGTCGGCACTGCGGCTGCGGACCGTGGTGGACTTCCGCGTTCCGCCTCCGCGCGCGGCTGGTGAGGTGAGGAGGCCGACGACCGCTGGCCGCCCCCGGTGCATCACAGCCGCTCGATGATCGTGACATTCGCCTGGCCGCCGCCCTCGCACATGGTCTGCAGGCCGAACCGGCCGCCGGTGCGCTCCAGTTCGTGCAGCAGGGTGGTCATCAGCTTGGTGCCGGTGGCGCCGAGCGGGTGGCCGAGGGCGATGGCGCCGCCGTTGACGTTGACCTTCTCCGGGTCGGCGCCGGTCTCCTTGAGCCAGGCGAGGACGACCGGGGCGAAGGCCTCGTTGATCTCGACGAGGTCGATGTCGTCGAGGGTCATCCCGGCCTTCTTCAGCGCGTAGGCGGTGGCGGGGATGGGCGCGGACAGCATCCGGATCGGGTCCTCGCCGCGCGCGGAGAGGTGGTGGATGCGGGCGCGCGGGGTCAGCCCGTGCTCCCGTACGGCGCGCTCGCTGGCGAGAAGGACGGCGGAGGCGCCGTCGGAGACCTGGGAGGAGACCGCGGCGGTGAGCCGGCCGCCCTCGATCAGCGGCTGGAGGCCCGCCATCTTCTCCAGGGTGGTGTCGCGGCGCGGGCCCTCGTCCGTGGTCACCTCGCCGTACGCCACGGTCTCGCGGTCGAAGCGGCCCTCGTCGATGGCGCGGACGGCGCGCTGGTGCGAGCGCAGTGCGAACTCCTCCATGTCCCGGCGGGAGACGTCCCACTTCTGCGCGATCAGCTCGGCGCCGTGGAACTGGTCGACGGGCTGGTCGCCGTAGCGCGCCCGCCAGCCCTCCGAGCCGGCGAACGGGCCCTGGGTGAGGCCGAGCGGCTCGGCGGCCTGGCGGCTGGCGAAGGCGATCGGCACCTGGGACATGTTCTGCACGCCGCCCGCGACCACCAGGTCCTGGGTGCCGGAGAGGACGCCCTGCGCGGCGAAGTGCAGGGCCTGCTGGGAGGAGCCGCACTGCCGGTCCACGGTCACTCCGGGAACCTCCTCCGGCAGACCGGCGGCCAGCCAGCAGGTGCGGGCGATGTCCCCGGCCTGCGGTCCGACGGTGTCCAGGCAGCCGAGGACGACGTCCTCGACGGCCGCCGGGTCGGCGCCGGAGCGCTCCATCAGCGCCTTCAGCACGTGCGCGCCGAGATCGGCCGGGTGCACGGCGGACAGTCCGCCGTTCCGCTTGCCGACCGGGGTGCGGACCGCTTCGACGATGTATGCCTCGGTCATGGCGACTCCTTTTCGTATGTCTACGTTCTGAGGTCGTGCGTCATTCCCGGACGGGCTCCCGGACGGCGATGCCTTCCAGCACCGTCGAGAGGTACTGGCGGGCGATCTCCTCGGGGCCGCGCTGTCCGCCCGGCCGGTACCACGAGGCGGCGACCCACACGGTGTCGCGCACGAAGCGGTAGGTGAGCGGGATGTCGAGGTCGGCCCGGAAGGCCTTGGCGGCCACTCCGCACTCCAGCGTGCCCCGCCACGTCTCCTCGAACTGGAGTCGAAGTGGTAGTAGAGGCTGCCCGCGAGCATGCCGGCCGCGTCCGCGATCCTGCGGACGGTGGTGGCGTTGTAACCCTGGGCGGCGAACACCTCGGCGGCGGTGGCCAGGATCTCCTCGCGCCGCTCGGGCGCCGGGATCATCGCGGTCCTCTTACGGCTACCGCCGGCTCTCGGGACCTGACCATCGTCGTCTCACGGGTGCTGGCTGCTGACCGACAGGACCTCGCCGGTGAGGTACGAGGAGTAGCCGCTGGCGAGGAAGACGATGACGTTGGCCACCTCCCACGGCTCGGCGTAGCGGCCGAACGCCTCCCGGGAGGTCAGCTCCGCCAGCAGCTCGGGCGTGGTGACCTTCACGAGGTGGGGGTGCATGGCGAGGCTCGGCGAGACGGCGTTGACGCGCACTCCGTAGTCGGCGGCCTCCAGGGCGGCGCAGCGGGTGAGGGCCATGACGCCGGCCTTGGCGGCGGCGTAGTGGGACTGGCCCTGCTGGGCCCGCCAGCCGATGACGGAGGCGTTGTTGACGATGGTCCCGCCCCCGCCCGCGGCCTTCATCCGGCGCAGTGCGGCGCGGGTGCAGCGGAAGGTGCCGTTGAGGGTGACGTCGAGGACCATGTCCCACTGCTCGTCGGTCATGTCGACGAGGTCGGCGGTGCCGCCGAGCCCGGCGTTGTTGACGACGATGTCGAGCCGGCCGTGGCGCTCCTCGGCGAGGTCGAAGAGTGCCGCGACCTGGGTTTCATCCGTAACGTCGCAGGTCAGAGCGGTGACGCGGTCGGCTCCGAAGGTGGCGGCCAGTTCGGCTCCGGACTCCTTGAGGCGGCGGGCGTGGGCGTCGGAGAGGACGACGCTGGCGCCCTCTTCGAGGAGGCGCCGGGCGGTGGCACCGCCGATTCCGGCGCCCGCGGCGGCGGTGACGACGGCGCTGCGGCCGGCGAGCAGCCGGTGGCCGGGCACGTACGGGGGCGGGCCCGAGGCGGCGGGCTCGTGCGGCGCCGAGCTCATGGGCGAACCTCCTTCGGCAGGCCGAGCACGCGCTCGGCGATGATGTTCCGCTGGATCTCGTTCGACCCGGCGTAGAGGGTGTCGGCGCGGGAGAAGAGGAACAGCCGCTGCCAGTCGTCGAGGTCGTACGGCGCTTGGGCGGCCGTCAGTCCGTCGGCGCCGCGCACCTCCATGGCGAGTTCGCCCAGCTCGCGGTGCCAGGTGGCCCAGAAGATCTTGCCGATGGACGCCTCGGGGCCGGGGGCGCCGGCGGCGACGCCGTCGAGCATGCGCAGCGCATTGCAGCGGATGATCTCCAGGCCGGTCCAGGCCCGGGCGATGCGGTCGCGGATCAGCGGGTCCTGCGCGGCGCCGTTGCGCTTCGCCAGCTCGATGACGGCCGCCAACTCGCGGCGGAATCCGACCTGTTGGCCAAGGGTGGACACCCCGCGCTCGAAGCCGAGGGTCGCCATGGCGACCTTCCAGCCCTCCCCCGGCGCTCCGACGATGTTCCCGGCGGCGGTGCGGGCGCCGTCGAAGAACACCTCGTTGAACTCGGAGGTGCCGGTGAGCTGGGTGATCGGCCGGACCTCGACGCCCGGCCGGTCCAGCGGCACCAGCAGATAGGACAGCCCGTGATGGCGGGTGGAGTCGGGTTCGGTGCGGGCGACGACGAAGCACCAGTCGGAGGCGTGCGCGAGCGAGGTCCAGATCTTCTGGCCGGTGACCACCCACTCGCCCGCCGCGTCGTCGAGCTCGGCCCGGGTCCGTATGTTCGCCAGGTCCGATCCGGCGTCCGGCTCACTGTAGCCCTGGCACCACAGCTCCTCGACGGCGGCGATCCGCGGCAGGAAGCGCTTCCGCTGCTCGGGGGTGCCGAAGGCCATCAGGGTGGGGCCGAGGAGCTGTTCGCCGAGGTGGTTCACGCGGGCGGGGGCGTCGGCGAGGGCGTACTCCTCGTGGAAGGCGACCTGCTGTGCGAGGGTGGCGCCGCGCCCGCCGTACTCCTCCGGCCAGCCGACGCAGGTCCAGCCCTCGGCGGCCATGTGCCGTTCCCAGGCGAGGCGTTCGGCGAAGGCCTCGTGTTCCCGGCCCGGGCCGCCGCGTCCGCGCAGGCTCGCGAATTCCCCGGTCAGGTGGGCCCGCAGCCAGCCGCGGAACTCGGTGCGGAACTCCTCGACGCTGCTGCTCATGGGCGGCTCCGGACGGCGTTCGGCGGCTGCTGACGGCCCTCGACGGCCGCGGGCCCGTACGTTAACCTACCAAACAATTGTTAGGGAAGGAGGGGCGGATGTCCGCTGCCCGCACTGCACCCTCGGGGCCCGTCCGCTACGAACGCCGGGGGCCCGTCGCCGTGGTCACGATGGACCGGCCCGCATACCGCAACGCCCAGAACTCCGCGATGACCTACGCCCTGGACCGCGCCTTCTACCGCGCGGCCGACGACGACGAGGTCAAGGTCGTGGTGCTCGCCGGGGCGGGGAAGCACTTCTCGGCCGGCCATGACATCGGCACCCCGGAGCGGGACGCGCATCTGCCGTTCGACCGCAAGGCCGGGCTGTGGTGGGACCACTCGGACAAGGAGGGCGCGGAGAGCCGTTATGCCCGGGAGTCCGAGGTCTACCTGGGGATGTGCCGCCGCTGGCGTGAACTGCCCAAGCCGATGGTCGCCGCCGTCCAAGGGGCCTGCGTGGCGGGCGGGTTGATGCTGGCCTGGGTCTGCGATCTGATCGTCGCCAGCGAGGACGCCTTCTTCGCGGATCCGGTGGTGCGGATGGGCATTCCGGGCGTGGAGTACTTCGCCCACCCGTGGGTGATGCCCCCGCGTATCGCCAAGGAGTTCCTCTTCACCGGCGACCGGATGAGCGCGCGGCGCGGGTACGAGGTGGGCATGGTCAACCGGGTCGTCCCGCGCGACCAACTGGACGACACCGTGGGCGAGTTGGCGCTGCGCATCGCGGAGATGCCGCGGCTGGGACTGGCGCTGACCAAGCGCGCGGTCAACCAGGCCGAGGATCTTCAGGGCCTGCACACCGGACTGGACTCCGTCTTCGGACTGCACCACGTGGCACACGCGCACAACGCCGAGGTCGCACGGGACTCCCTGGGCGGCATGGACATCCGCGCCATGCGGCAGCATTCCGAGGGGCGGCCCCCCTACCCCCGAGAGGCGTCCGGCTGATGGACCTGGACTTCACCTCGGCGGAGGACGCGTTCCGCGCGCAGGCCCGCGCCTGGCTCACCGCCCACGTGCCGTCGGTGCCCCTGCCCTCGCTGGAGACCGCGGAGGGTTTCGCCGCGCACCGGGAGTGGGAGCGCACACTGTTCGCGGGCCGCTGGTCGGTGGTCTCCTGGCCCGAGGAGTACGGCGGCCGGGGCGCCTCGATCCTTCAGTGGCTGGTCTTCGAGGAGGAGTACTACGCGGCCGGCGCGCCCGGCCGGGTCAGCCAGAACGGCATCCACCTCCTCGCACCCACCCTCTTCGAGCACGGCACACCGGAGCAGCGGGCCCGGATCCTGCCGCCCATGGCGAGCGGCGAGGCGATCTGGGCCCAGGCCTGGTCCGAGCCGGAGTCCGGTTCCGACCTGGCCTCGCTCCGCTCCACGGCCGTGCGGACGGACGGCGGCTGGCTGCTGAACGGCCAGAAGACCTGGTCGTCCCGGGCCGCCTTCGCCGACCGGGCCTTCGGTCTCTTCCGCAGTGACCGGGACGACCCGGCGGCGGGCAAGCCGCACCGGGGGCTGACGTATCTGATGTTCCCGCTGGACGCGGACGGTGTGACCGTGCGGCCCCTCGGCCGCCTCGACGGCAAACCCGCCTTCGCCGAGCTGTTCCTCGCGGACGTCTTCGTACCGGACGAAGACGTGATCGGCGAACCCGGACAGGGCTGGCGGGTCGCGATGAGCACGGCGGGCAACGAGCGCGGGCTGACGCTGCGCAGTCCGGGCCGGTTCACGGCCGCCGCCGAGCGGTTGACCGCGCTCTGGCGCGAGCACGCCGATCCGGCGGACACCGCGCTGCGCGACCGGGTCGCGGACGCGGTGATCGGCGCCCGCGCGTACCAGCTGTTCACCTACGCCAACGCCGCGCGGATCGCCACGGGAAGCAGCATCGGCGCCGAGTCGAGCCTGAACAAGGTGTTCTGGTCGGAGCTGGACATCGCCCTCCACGAGACCGCACTCGACCTGCTCGGCCCGTACGGCGAGCTGTCGGACGAGGCCGAGGAGGCCCCGGCGCACGGAAGTTGGTCCGAGGGCTACACGTTCTCCCTCGCCGGGCCGATCTACGCCGGCACCAACGAGATCCAGCGCGACATCATCGCCGAGCGGCTGCTCGGTCTGCCGAAGGGACGCCGGTGATGCGGTTCCTCCTCGATGGCGGGCAGCGGGATTTCGCCCACTCGCTGGACGGCATGCTGGCGGCCGCCGACACCCCAGCGGTCGTACGGGCCTGGGCGGCCGGGGACACCGGGCCCGGCCGCGCCGTCTGGGCCCGGCTGGCCGAGGCCGGGGTATTCGCCCTGGCCGTACCGGAACGGCACGACGGGCTCGGACCGCTGCCGGTCGAACTGTGCGTCGCCTTCACGGAGTTGGGCCGGCACGCGGTGCCCGGGCCGGTGGTGGAGACGGTGGCCGCGGCGGCACTGCTGGACCGGCTGGGCGCGCTCGGCGACGAGGCGACGGCCGCTGCCCGGCTGCCGGGCATCGCGTCCGGCAAGACGACCGCCTCGCTCTGCCTGCCCTCCGACGGCACCCCGTACGCCCACAGTCCGTACGCCCTGGACGCCGACTCCGCCGACGCCGTCTTCGTCGTCGACGGGGACACCGTCCGCCTGGCGGAGCGGGCCGGGCCCGTCCAGCCGTCCGCCGACCCCGCGCGCCGGCTGTCCCGGCCGCTCGGCGGAACGCTGCTGGCACGCGGGGCGGGAGTGCCCGCCGCGGCCGCACACGCCGCCGAGGTCGCGGCGCTGGCGACGGCGGCGCAGGCCCTCGGGCTGGGCCGGGCACTGCTGGCCCGGACGGTCGAATACGTCCGTCAGCGCACCCAGTTCGGGGTCGCGATCGGCTCGTTCCAGGCAGTGAAGCACCGGCTGGCCGACGCGCTGATCGCCCTGGAGTTCGCCGAGCCACTGGTGTACGCCGCGGCCCTGGCGCTGGCCGGGCACTCGGACTCGTCGGGCGCCGAGGTCGCGGCGGCCAAGGTGTCCGCCTGCGAGGCCGCGTACGCGACGGCCCGCACCGCCCTCCATCTGCACGGCGCCCTCGGCTACACCGAAGAGCTGGACCTCTCCCTGTGGATCCGCAAGGCCCGCGCGCTGCGTGGTGCCTGGGGCACCCCGAGCGCCTGCCGGGCCCGCGTCGTTGCCCCCTGCCCGGGCGCACCGCGGCCCGCCGTACGGAAAGGAGCAGATGCGTGAGGCTGACGGCGGAACAGGAAGCACTGCGGTCCGCCGTGCGGTCGCTGCTCGCACGCCACGAGGGCGCGACAGCCTGGCGGCCCCTGACCGAGCAGATCGGTGTCGCGGGACTCGCCGTGCCCGAGGAGTACGGCGGCGCGGGCTGCGGGGCCCGTGAAGTCCACGTCGTGATGGAGGAGTTGGGGCGCGCGCTGAGTCCCGTTCCCTACCTCGGCTCGGCGGTGCTCGCGGTGCAGGCGCTGCTCGCCTCCGGTGACGAGGCGGCCTGCGCGCGGCTGCTGCCGGGCCTCGCCGAGGGCCGCGCGGTGGGGAGCCTGGCATGGGCCGAGCTGGGTTCCTGGGATCCGGCGTCGATCCGGGCCGAGGCCGCCCCCGGGCCCGACGGGACCTGGCTGATCACCGGGGCCAAGGAGCACGTGCTGGACGGCGCCCGGGCCGACGTGCTGCTCGTGGCGGCCCGTACGGGCGCCGGGATCTCGCTCTTCGACGTGGCCGTGGACAGCCCGGAAGTGCGCCGCGAGGCGGTGGTCACGATGGACCAGACCCGGGCCCTGGCGCGTGTGGCGCTCGACGCCGCCGAGGGCCGGCTCATCGGCGCGGACGGCGAGGGCGGCGGAATCCTGGGGCACGTGCTGAACCTGGCCTGCACGGCGCTCGCCGCCGAACAGGTCGGCGCGGCCGACCGCGCTGTGGAACTCACCGTCGCCTACGCCAAGGAGCGCATCCAGTTCGGCCGGCCCATCGGTTCCTTCCAGGCGGTGAAGCACCGGCTGGCGGACGCGTACGTACTGGTGGAGTCGGCGCGCTCGGCCGCACTCGGGGCGGCCTTCGCGGCCGCCGAGAACTCACCGGAGCTCATCCGCTGTGCCGCCGTCGCCAAGTCCGCCTGCTCTGAGGCGTTTTCGACCGTTGCGGGCGAGATGATCCAGCTGCACGGCGGCATCGGCATCACCTGGGAGCACGACGCCCACCGCTTCCTCAAGCGGGCGCACGGTGCGGCCCAGCTCTTCGGCCCGCCGAGGTGGCACCGGGCCCGGCTCTCCGCCGACCTGGGGCTCACCGCCGCCTGACCTGACGAAGCCTCGGGGGCATCGCAACCCCCTGCGGATACGGCGATACGGTCACCGTGACCCGTTGTTGGAGGTCTGGGCCCTCGTAGAGGTGCTGGTCCAAGGGGACTTCCTGGTGTGGTCGCCCGGAGGCGGCCGGGGCGACCCGCGGCTACCCGGGGCTGCAGAAACCGTGGTTCCCGTCCTGGATATTCGTGGTCGCCCGCTGACTTTTTCCAGGGCACCGCAGTTCTCGGCATTCTTTCTTCCCCGCGATGATCCGGACCCGGCATAACTGTGGGAACGCGGTACGGGGTCGCACGGCGACGCCTTTCCGCGCAGCACACCACAGTTCAATGAAAAACGGTTCAACGAAAGGCCGGGAACCTTGAGAACTGCCCGAAGGACCGTGTTCGGCCTGGCGGCCGGCGCGACACTCTGCGCCTCCGCCGTGGCCCTCGCACCGGCCGCTCATGCGGCGCCCGAGAACTACGTCAAGATCACGAACAAGGCGGGGATCGTCGCCACCACCTGCTACGAGTGGCTGGGCACCAGCGGAAAGGATTACTGCCACCAGGGCAGGCCGGTGGGTGATTCCTGGACCGCGTACTTCCCGGCGGACGCCACGTCGGCCGTGGTCGATCTGAAGCTCTCGCCCTGGGGAGCGATCCGGGACAGCGCCGCCGTCAAGGACACCAGCAAGAACCACTGCTTCGAGATCCAGGGACTGCTCGGTTCGGAAAAGCTGATCGAAACCGGCTGCTGACAAACGAGGAAGAGAACAGAGCCATGAAATGTGCACGCATGGGCGTGGTCGCCGGTGCCCTCACCACCGCACTCGCCTGCACCGTACCGGCGGCCTTCGCGGGCGAGCCGGAATACACCGCGGTGAACGGCCACACCGACAACTGGGTGAACGAGGCGACGCCCACGGTCGTCTACCAGAACGGCCTCACGGACACCGACCCGGCGCGGGTCAAGGAAGCCTTCGAGCAGTGCAAGAGCCAGTCGGTTTCGTGTGCGGCGACCACGGTCGGCACCCCGGAGAGGGTGACGAAGTGGTTCGACGTGGAAAACACCGGAACCGGCACCGGTCCGCTGGAGAACTGCGGGCAGAACGGGTCGGACATCAAGGAGTCGATCGGCGGCATGCACGCGTTCGCCTGGGGCTGGAACGTGGGAGGGTCCATCGACATCGAGCTGACCAAGGGCGTCGGAATCGGGGCCAGCGGCCAGTACAACGAGACCAACACCGAAACGAAGACCGGCAGCATCGACATCACCGTGAAGCCCGGGCAGCGCGGCATGCTCAAGGTGGGCCACGACATGGAGCGGATCGTCTCCGATGTCACCGTTCAGGGCGGGAAGTTCGGCGGGGCGAAGATCTCGGGGCTGCGCACCGAAATTCCCCTGAAGGAGAGCGTCAAGCGCGCTGCTCCCGACATCGTGCAGTGCGGACAGAAGCTGCTGGTGGAGCAGTGAACCGGACCGGGGAAAAGGGCGCGACCATGAAGAACACCAGACGGGCGGTGGCCTGTGCCGCCGCCGCGATCGGCATCTCATTGGCCGGGGCGGTGGTGACGGCGCCGCCGGCATTCGCCGGCTCGGGCCACTACATCTCGTTCTCGAACAAGGGCTGGTTCGTGGCCAACACCTGTTACAAATGGAAGGGTTCGACGACTTCCGACAGCTGCGACTCCGGCAAGACCATCAACCAGGACTGGCGGGTGGAAATACCGGAGGACGCGACGGGCGTGGAGCTGAGCGTGACGGTGGACGCACAGATCGGCGGCGGGAACATCACCCCGCAGATCACCGACCTGAAGCGCGGCTACTGCTACGAGCTTTCCGGTTACACCTGGGGCCCGAAAATCACCGAGAAGCAGTGCTAGGCCGGACCGGGAGGAGCGAAGCCATGAATGCCGGAAGGCGCCGGATGAAGCAGGCGGGCGGATACGGTGCGGTCGTTCTCGCCATGGTGGTGGGCGGTGGAGTCCTGAGCGCACCGTCGGCCGCCGCCAGTTCGGACAACTCCATCACGTTCACCAACAACGCGCTGTATTTCGTCGACACCTGCTACGAATGGCAGGGACCGGAGGGCGTGGAGAAGAAGAACTACTGCCACAACGCCAAGGCCAAGGGAGCGACCTGGAAGGCGTACTTCCCGCCGGAGGCGACCGGAGCCACCGTCAAGGTCACCTTCGCCGGCTACACCGGCGGAGCGCCGAAGACCGTCACCATCGACGACGCCGACAAGGACCACTGCTACAACCTTGAGGGCGTCTGGCCGAACGTCGCCGAGGTCCTGCGGGTGAACTGCTGACCCGGCACCGGTGACACAGCGGCGGCCCTCCGTGCCGACCGGCCCCATGAGGACGCCGGGAAGTACGGAGGGCCCCGCGCTGACCGCGTCACGCCGTCGGTCGGCTCCGGGCGGACGGCACGCTCAGCGCACCCCGGAGTTCATGCCGTCCGCCGATCCGCAGCTTGCGATAGGCACCGGTCAGATGCGTCTCCACGGTCCGCAGGGAGACGAAGAGGTGTGCGGCGATCTGCTTGTTGCTCCACCCTTCGGCGGCCAGTACGGCGACGCGTTCCTCACCCGCCGTCAGGGGACAGCCGCCCGCTCCCCGGCTGCCGACCCGGCCCCCCGCCTCATGGAGCTGCTGCTGGAGGTCCCGCGCCGCCGCGGTGGCTCCGCAGCGGACCGCGATGTCCAGCCCGCGGCGCAGCGCCGTACGGGCCCCGGGCTTGTCGTCGCGCCGTAGCAGCGCACACCCGAACGTCTGCAGGGCCCGGGCGAGTTCCAGCTCGGCGGGGGTGGACTCCAGGACGCTCACCGCCTCGGCCAGGAGTTCCAGGCCGCGCACCCCTCCTGCGACCCGGCCGACGGCGTGCAGGGCCACGCCGACGGCCCGCGGTATCCGGCAGCGCCGGGCCAGCTCCAGTTCCTCCTCGGCGAACGCCTGCGCCTCGCGCCCGTGCCCCAGCCCGAGACCGACCACGGCCGCACGCGAGCGCCAGGGGGCGATCACCGGGCTGACGGTGCCCACCGCCTCGAAGTGCATGCCGCACTCGCGCAGCAGCGCCAGCCCTCCTCGCCGGTCCCCCTGGACGGTACGCAACGCCGCCAGGCTCATCAGGAACCGCGGCCACTCCCAGGACGTGTCGGACGGTTCCGCGGTGGAACAGGCGGCGGCGATGACCTCGGCGCCTTGCACGTCGCCCAGGTGCAGGAGGGCGTCGATCCTGATGGTGTCCAACGACAGGCGGTAGGGCAGCTCACCCGCCGCACAGCCGCGCGCCGACACGGACCGCGCCACCGCGGCGGCCCGTCCCACGTCCCCCCGGCGCAGCGCGATGGCGGCCCGGTAGACCATCAGCGAGGAGGCCAGCAGCTCCATCCCCATGTCCTGCGTCCCGTGCAGCAGCCGGTCGCAGAGTCCGTCGGCCGCGTCGAGGGCGTCCAGGTACAGCAGCGACTGGGCGACGAAGTAGTGCAGCGGGAAGAGTTCGTGGGAGAACACCGGCAGGTTCACCCGGGCTCGGTCCACCAGCTCGGTGACCCGGTCGGCCGGCTCGCCGGCCCGCAGGGCGGCGAAGGCGCGGACGGCGAGCAGCTGCCGCTCTCCGGGCGTGTGGCCGGCCAGGTCGGCGACGGGGAGGGCGCGCCGGGTGTGCTCCGCCGTGCGCATGGAGGGCCGCTCGAACTCCAGCCATTCGACCAGCGCCCGCATGCGCAGCGAGGACTCGCGGTCCGCTCCCTCGGGGTCCGTGCGCGCGGTCAGCTCCGCGGTCAGCCGGGCCAGGTCCGGCCCGTCGGCGCGGCCTCCACGGGACAGCAGATGGGCGTAGGCCAGTACCCCGACGGCCTCGGAGCGGGCCGTGTCGTCGCTGAGGTCCTCCAGGGCGGCCGTGCCGTACGAGACGGCGAGCGAGGTGTCGTAGTGGCTCGCGGCGACGGCCAGTTGCAGGAGCACCTGGGCGCGCTCCCCCGGCGCGGCCGGCTGGAAGGCGGCGTGCCGCAGACAGGTCACGGCCGTCTCGGCCGCACCGCGGCGGAGGGCTTCCCGCGCGGCCCGGCGCAGGACCGCCAGGGGCCAGCTGCCGGCCACCGGTCCTGCGGCCATCACATGGGCGGCCACCTCCTCGTCGGGACGCCCGCTGAGGTGCAGCACCTGGGCCGCCCGTGCGTGGGCCGCACCGACCTCCTGGGGCGTCCACGTCGCGAGGACGGCTTCGCGGACCACCCGGTGGACGAAGCGCGGGTCGTCCCTGGCGCCCAGCAGCCCGAGGGAACGCAGCTCCGCCGCGGCCGAGCGGACCACGGCCTCACCGGTGCCGCAGTACGCCGCGAGCAGCGGCCACGGCATCCCGTCCCCCAGGATCGCGAGCCCCCTCGCCAGCTCGGCCATGGCCGAGGACCCCTGGCCCAGCCGGTGCCCGACCTCGCGCAGCAGCGTCGGGAGCCCGAAGGTCCGGATCTTGTCCCGGTCCTCCGGTGTGGGCCGCACGCCGCCGCGCCGTGCGTCGCACAACAGGGCGCGCAGGAAGAGCGGGTGGCCCTCCGTGGCGGCGTGGCAGGCGGCGCAGAAGGACGGGTCCGGTCCGGGCACGCCGAACTCCTGCGCCACCAGCTGCGCCACGTCCGCCGGGCCGAGCGGCTCCAGCGGCAGGGTGCGGCAGGTCGAGGGGTGCACGAGCGCGTCGTACAGATCTGCGGGCGCCGGCCGTTCCCCGGTGCGGGTCACGACGGCCACCAGGATAGGGTGCGGGTCCGCCCGGTCGACCAGGTGCGCCAGCCAGCGCAGCGACGGCGGGTCGATCCACTGCAGATCGTCGACCGCCAGCACTAACGGCCCCCGGCGCGACAGCCGGAAGGCAAGGCGGTCCAGCCCGGCGAGCGTGTCCGCGGCATCGGCGTACGCCCCGGAGTCGCCGCCCCACGCCCCTTCCGGGTCGAGGATGCGCAGGACCGGCTCGCCCACTCCGTCGAGCAGCGCCCCGCGGTCCTGCTCACCGGCCGCGGCGACGAGGGGATGGAGCAGCCGCCGGACGGTCCCGAAGGCGAAGTCGCGCTGGAGCCGGCGGCAGCGCACCCGTACGTTCCGGAACCCCGGCACACCGTCCAGCCAGTGGTGCAGCAGAGCCGACTTGCCCATGCCGGCGTTCCCCACCAGTTGCACCACGCGCGTCCGCCCCGCCAGCACCTCCTCGGCCGCCGCGTCGAGGGCGGCCAGCTCATCGCCGCGCCCGACCAGCGGTAGCGCGCCTTCGTGGGCCGACGGTCCGGTCCGAGGGGGACCCGCCCCCGGCGGTTCGTCCCGGGCGGTTCCGTCACTGCTGCGACCGTCGTTCATCTGGCCCCTACTTTTGGCCCTTGCTTCCTCTTTCGGCTTGGCAGACGTGGGCTTGCGGGCCGGGGTTGCGTCGTACCCCGCATCTCATCATCCGGACACAACACGGTGACCTGCCACTTCACCCCGATCGCCAGGGCCCGACCGACGACGTGGGCGGCACGGCAGGCCCCACCGCGCTGCCGCTCCCCGGCACCGCCACCACCCTCTCGTGGTCGGGGACGACAAACCTCGTGGTGATCCACAAGACGTTGAGACGTTCCGTCCCGGCCACGTCGCCGGGGCGGTGCCGATCCTTCAGTCGAGGTCGTCGGCGCGGAGGACCAGGTCGAGCAGCCCGGGGAAGCGGGCGTCGAACTCTGCCCGGCGCAGTCGGTTGACCCGCTTGGGCCCCTCGTCGCGCTGTTCGACCAGTCCGGCGCCGCGCAGGACCGAGAAGTGGTGGCTGAGTGCGGCTTTGCCGACCGGTACGTCGAAGCTGCCGCAGCTGCGGGTCCAGTCGGCGGAGTCCGCCAGCTCGCGGACCAGTTGGAGACGCACGGGGTCGGCGAGCGCGGACAACGCGGCCAGGAGGGAAACCTCTTCGGGATCGGTGTGCACCGGCACCGCGCGGTGGCTGCCGCCCGTGGTCTGGTTCGCCATACCCCTCTCCTCACCGTACGCGTCCTTGCCGGACATCTGCGTCGTACCGGCCCTTGCCGAGTGTTCGATGAGCATCGTACAGTCCCAGTGTTCGCTTTTCATTGAACACTCGGTCGAAGGATGCGTCCCCCTCATGCGTGCAATCGAGTTCCAGAAGTACGGCGGCCCCGAGGTGCTCACGGTCGTCCAGGCCGAACCGCCCTCGCCGGGCCCGGGCCAAGTCACCATCGATACCGCCTATGCGGGCGTGAATTTCGCGGACCTCAAGGCACGTGCCGAGGGGTACCGGGTGACCTCGCTGCCCTTCCGCCCGGGCCTGGAGGTCTCCGGACGCGTCCGGGCCGTCGGCCACGGCGTCGAGGGACTGCGTCCGGGGCAGGAGGTCGTCGCACTCGTCAACAGCGGCGCCTACGCGGAGGTGGTGCTCGCCGAATCCGCCACGGTCTTCCCTCTCCCCGAGGGCCTGGACCTGCGGACCGCAGCCGCGCTGCCCACCGTGCTGCCGACGGCCCACGCCCTGCTCCACGAGGTGGGACGCCTGCGCGCCGGAGAGAGCATCCTGGTGCACGGCGCGGCAGGAGGTGTCGGCACCGTGGCCGGGCAACTGGCCAGGGCTGCCGGCGCGGGTGCCGTGTACGGTGTGGTCTCCTCCACGGCCAAGACCGAGGCCGCCCTCCAGCACGGCTACGACGAGGTGTTCACCGCCGACACCTTCCCCGACGACATCCGCCGAGTCACCGACGGCAGGGGCGTCGACCTGGTACTCGACCCGGTGGGCGGCGACACCCTCCGCCGCGGGCTCGACGCGCTGGCCGTCTTCGGCCGCCTGGTGTCGTTCGGCAACGCCGGCGGGGCGGAGCCCTGGCAGGTGGGACAGCCCGAGCTCTACGCGCAGGGCCGTTCCGTCGCGGGCTTCTCCATCCTGGCGCTCGCGCAGTCGGCGCCCCGGACACTGCGCCCGCTGGCCGAACGGGCCTTCCGCACAGTCCTCGACGGCACCGTGACCCTGCCGATCACCGCGGAGTTCCCCCTGTCGGACGCGGCCGAGGCCCACCGGCTGATGGGCGGGCGCACCTCGACCGGCAAGCTGCTGCTGCGTACGACCGGCTGAGCACAGCGCAGCCGCACGCCGGAACAGTGCTCTTCGACGCCATGCGTGCGCACGGCCGCGTCCGAGGCAGAGACGGTCGTCCAGGAGGAGGACGGCACGCGGCGGGCGGCCGGACGCGCCCAGCGGGAGGGCGAGCGCCCGGGCCCCGAGGACGAGTTGCGCCTCCCGTTGGAAACGCGTCGCGACCGGTTCAAGAAGTCGGGGAAGCCGGGCGGCTGCCCCCGTCCGGCAGGGACGCGGCCGCGAGTTCGAACAGTGCTTCCTCCGGAGTGTCCCGGACCGGTGTGGTGAAGCTGATCCCCGTCAGGTCGAGCAGGCGCCGGACGGTCGGTGACACGGCGGCCAGGTGCACGCTCCCCCCGACCTTCCGGGTGTCATTGTGCGCCCTGATGATGACGTTCAGCCCCGAGGAGTCCATGAACGGGACGTCCCTCAGGTCGAGCACGAGATACCGGCGGCCGTGCGCGAGCTGATTGGCGAGCTGGTGGTGCAGGGCGATGCCGGTGTCGGTGTCGAGCTCACCGCCCACCGCGACCACCGCGGTCCGCTCGTCGATGACGGTGACTTCCACGCTGAGCAGATCGGAATCAGGCATGTGTGGGGCTCCCTCGCTGTGGTCGACAATGCACGGTGTCCTCGCTCGCCGGGAGGACACCGGGCTCCCGGTCAGGTCCGGTCGGACAGTTCGTTCGTGGTGTGCCGGGGGATCCGCTCCAGCAGGCCACGCAGGTCGTCGGCGTGTTCCTCCTCCTGCGCGAGGAGGTCCTCGAAGACCCTGCGGGTCGTCGGATCGCCGTCGCCGAGCCACTGTGCGATCTCGGTGTAGGAGGCCACGGCCACGCGTTCGGCGACCAGGTCCTCCTTGATCATCTCGACCAGGTCGGTACTGGCGTCGTACCCGGCGTGCGAACGCTTCGTCAGGGTGTCCGGGTCAAAATCCGGTTCGCCACCGAGCTGGACGATGCGCTGTGCCAGTTTGTCGGCGTGCTGCTGTTCTTCTGCGGCGTGTTCCAGAAACTCGGCCGCTACGGGTTCCGAATACAGCCCGGACGCGGTGTAGTAATGCCGTTTGTACCTGAGCGTGCAGACGATCTCGGTGGCCAGGGCCTCGTTGAGCACCTGGAGGACCCGCTCCAGGTCCGCGCCGTAGGCATCCGTGATCGGGCCCTTCTCGATCTCCAGGCGCGCTCGCTTCCGGATGGTTTCGATATCCGTGAGGAATTCAGCCATGGCCCTTCTCCGTTTCGCCTCTCCGTTTCGAACCCGTCACCCGTACTCCCGGACGGCGCGGCCGCTTTCGACCTGACCACCACCCATGACGCCCACCCTGCTGGACGATCCGATGACTGCGGGACCGCGCACCGGTGAGGACGGATGTCGTGCTTGACCTGTGACGATTCATCGTCTGCCCCGATGATCACGGGCTACTCCCGGTTCTTCGGACGGGAAGTCGCCGCCCCGCGACACAGGATGCGGCGCCGCCGGGACTGCCGTTACGGAGCGTTACGCCAAGGTGAAGGGCGCGCCGCAAAATTCCCCGGCAGGGGGGAAGTTGACCGATATCCCGTTTACCACACCGGCGGGGCCTGCATGATGTGCGTCGATCACGAGCGGACATCAGAAAGGTGGGGCCCACATGGCGGAACACGACACCACACCGCAGAGCACGGCCGGCAGCGGTGCGACAGAGGGCGAGGAGTCACACCCCACGCCGTTCCGTGCGCCTCGGGCTGCTCGGCTCACCACCGCCGTGGCGGCCGTCTACCTGACGCCTGAAAAACGCACCCCTGACTCGGCCCCCGGTGTCAACGCCTGGATCCCGTAGGCACGCGCCTCGTCCGGCCCGCCTGCGGGCAGGCGGGTCCGAACCGAGCAAGTCGTCGCGGGTCAGGGCCGGGTGGCACTCTCGCTGTCGGGGTGGAGGCTGAAGATCTGGTCGAGGCCGACGATGCGCAAGATGCGCACGGTACGGGCAGGGGCGGCAGCGAGCGCGAGGTCTGCCTGGGCGGCCTGGGCATGGCGGTAGGCCGCGATCAGGGCGGTGATGCCGCTGGAGTCGCAGAATTCCATGCCGGCGAGGTCCAGGGTGAGGCGCTGACCCGGCCGGAGGGTGAGCGTGGTGAGCACCTCGCGCAGCTCGTGCGCATGGTCGTAGTCGAGTTCGCCGGTGATCTCCAGAACGGGACCGGTCGCAGCGTCTCGGGTGGTGATCTTCAGCGGGCTCATCGTGTGTGCTTCGTCAGAGGGGCGGGGACGGGGACGCCGAGGGCGAGGAGGGCGGTGTCGTCGTCGAGGCCGTCACCGAAGCTGTCCAGCAGCTCGGTCAGGGCCTGGATGACGTCGGGCGGGGACTTGCCGGCCTGGCGGGCGGCGAAGGCGAGCAGGGCCTCGTCCCCGTACAAGCCGGTGCGGTCCTGGCCGGTGCGGGCTTCGGTGAGGCCGTCGGTGTAGAGGAGGAGGGTGTCGCCGGGGGCCAGGCACGTGGTGGCGGTGACGAAGCGCGCGGTGGGCAGGATGCCGACGAGGAGACCGCCGGGGGTGGGCAGGAAGCCGGCTGTGCCGTCGGCCCGCAGGACGAGGACCGGCGGGTGGCCGCCGGAGGCGAGGTGGACGGCGACCTGCCCGGTCGCCGGGTCGGGTTCCAGGGTGCCGAAGACGGCGGTGCAGTAGCGCGGGTCGCCGCTGCCGGCGTAACGCTCGTGGAGCACCTTGTTGAGGGTGGACAGGGCGGAGACGGGGTCGGGGTCGTGCAGTGCGGCGGCGCGCAGGGTGTAGCGGGTCAGTGAGGTGACCGCGGCGGCCTGGGGGCCTTTGCCGCACACATCGCCGAGGAAGAAGGCGAAGCGTTTGCCGTCAGCGGGGAAGACGTCGTAGAAGTCGCCGCCGAGCCGGTCCGGGGAGGCAGTGTGGTAGTGGGCGGCCGTCTCCACCCCGGGCACCGGTGGCAGGGTGGCGGGCAGCAGCGACTGCTGGAGGACGGCGAGCGCCTCCTGCAGCCGGGCGCGGTCGGTCTCTGCCTGCTGGCGTGCTTCCTCGGCCGCTCTCCGGCCGCGCAGGAGTTCCTCCTCGTAGGCCCGGCGGTCCCGGGCGTCGAAGAGAGTGGTGCGGATCAGCAGCGGTTCGCCGGTGTCGCTGTGCTTGACCACGGAGGAGACCAGCACGGGCATCCGGGCGCCGTCGGCCCGTTTGACCTCCAGGGCTATGCCGCTGATCTCGCCCTGCATCCGCAGCAGCGGCGCGAAGTGCGTCTCGTGGTACAGCTTGCCGCCCACGGTCAGCAGGTCGGGGAACCGCGTCCGGCCCACCACTGCCTCGCGCTCCAGGCCGAGCCAGCCCAGCAGCGTGGCGTTGATCTTGGCGATGGTCCCGTCCATCAGCGTGGACAGGTAGCCGCACGGCGCGCTCTCGTACAGCTCCTCGGCGCTGTCCTCCAGCAGGGAGGCGAACGCCGCGTCCGAGGTCCGCTCATCGCCCGCGTCGTGCGGCTCCGGTTGCCCCGTGCGGCACATCACCGCAGGCCTGCCAGGAATCCGGTGATCGCGTCGTTGGTGGCCTTGGGCGCGGACAGGTGGGGGCAGTGCCCGGTCGCTTCGAGGGTGACCAACTGCGAGCCGGGGATCGCCTGGTGGACGAAGGCGCCGACCTCGCGGGGCGCGATGACGTCCTGGGTGCATTCCAGCACCAGCGTCGGCACCCGCACGCTTTTCAGGTCGTTCCTCGAATCCGACAGGAACGTGGTGCGGGCGAAGACCCGCGCCATGTCAGGGTCGGTGGCGCAGAAGCTGTTCTTCAGCTCCTCGCCGAGCTCGGGCCGGTCCGCGTTCCCCATGATCAACGGTGCCATGGCCGCCGACCACCCCAGATAGTTCGACTCCAGTGAGGCGAGCAGCTCGTCGATGTCCGACGCGCTGAACCCGCCCCGGTAGCCGTCGTCGTCGATGTACCGCGGAGACGGAGCGACCATCACCAGCGCCCCGATACGCTCCGGAGCCAGACCGGCGGCCAACACCCCGATCATCGCGCTGACCGAGTGCCCCACGAACACCGCGTCCCGAAGGTCGAGCGCGTCACACACCTCCACCGCATCCCGGGCATAGCCGTCCAGAGAGGCGTACCGGTCCTCCGAGAACGCGGACGGATCCGAGCGGCCCGAACCCACGTAGTCGAACAACACCACCCGGTAGTCCTCGGCCAGGGCAGGAACCGTCAGCCGCCACATGTTCTGATCGCATCCGAACCCGTGCGCCAGCAGCACCGTCGGCCCCTGCGGGTTACCGGTGACGACGACGTTGTTCCTCCGCTCGATGTCCATGCCCACCAGTCTCTCAGGCCGCACGCCACCTGTTCAGGCACGGCCGCGAATCACCCCCACGCTCTGCCTGACGCCTTCACAAACCAACTGGCACGACCGCCAACTGACTTGTGCCGGCCGTCCCGATGCCACGCGCCTTCCGGGCGGTCGTGGAACGGGAGTTGGGAACGCGGTGACTGGCCGGTGGGTCGCCGGGGCCAGGCTTGCGGTGTTCCGGACGGTGCGGTGCCCGGCGGGGACGGCCCGTTCTCACATTCCGGCGCTACCGGCACCGGTCAGGCCCGGGGCCAGCTGCGGAACCCAGATGACGGCCACGGCCAGGGCGAGCGAGGCGAGCCCCACCGCACGGGCCACCAGGCGACCGGCCGGAACGCGCTTCTCGGCGGTGATCACGGCGGCCAGGACCACCATGGCCCACAGGTTCATCAGGCCGAACGCCGCCAGCAGCACCATCAGCGACCAGCAGCAGCCCAGGCAGAAGGCTCCGTGGTGGGCCCCGGCCCGCAGGTCGCGCGATGGCCCCGGATACGAGGCGTAGCGCAGCATCAGTCCGAGCGGCGAGCGGCACCTCGCCAGGCAGCGGTCTTTGAGGGGCGTCAGCTGGTAGACGCCACTGACCGCGAACACGGCCGCGGCCGCTGCGGTCCCCGGCCCGGCGGGGAGGCTCGCCACCCGGCCGAGACCGACGGCCAGCGCGTAGGCCGGCAGTCCGGCCGCGGCCCAGACAAGCAGGTAGGCGACCGTGAAGACGACCATGCGCGGCGCGCGGTGCACGGTGATGGTACGTGCGTACAGCGCGGCGACGGGCCCCGTGGCGGGCAGCATCATCGCGGCCATCATCAGCGTCCACACGGCCAGGAATGCGGGCAGGCCCAGTCCCATGGTGCCGGGCATCGCCCGCATGCCGCCCCAGCGCGTCACCACCCAGACCCACGCGGCCGCCGCCGCGACCAGCAGTAGCCCGGTGGGGACCGCCGTGCGGCGGACGGTGACCGGTCTGCCGTTCACGCGGTCCACGTGAACGGCGCGTAGTGTCCGTTGCTGCCGGTGAAGTCCCAGGACCGACCGTACACACCGTCGCCCGTCGCCCGGGTGGACCGGGCGATCGTCAGTGTGCTGTTCGCCGGGTGGAACATGCCGGTCAGGCCCATCACCGGACCGCCCTTGCCGAACTGCGGGGCGACCTGGTCCTCGATCTCGATGTCGATGACGTCGCCCACCCGTGCGGCGTGGAGACGGCCGTCGTCGCGGTACTCGATGGGAACGCGCTGCACACCGAGGACCTCGCCGATGAGCGGAGTGAACACCGACATCGGCCCGCCCGCCTGGCCGGAGAAGACCTTGCTCAGCGCCGTCGCCTGACCGTCGTCGGCCGACGCATCGACGTACAGCGCCACCTGCCAGCCGCCCTCGGCCATCACCCGGGGCCCGTCGACGAAGACGGCGACGCTGCGGTCGGCCACGTCCATGCCGTTCACGTTCCCGCTGTCGACATGGAACGCGAAGGTCACCTGGCAGCGATCATGGTCGGCCGGAGCGGTAAGGCCCGAGGTGGTGCAGGGGCACACCACGTCGCAGTTGCAGCTCTCCAGATACGTACCGGTCAGATTCCATGACATGGCTCTTCCTCCCTGTGTGCGCGTCCCCTCCGCGAAGGGGATGCATCGGGCGGGTGCGCCGCGTACCGGTGCCGCTCTTTCCATGCTATTCCGGTCGTCACGCGTCGCGCAGAGCCGCTGCCGGGCGATCAGCGACTCGGTGCTCACCGCGCTCGCGGCCGCCTTCAGGGGCCACGCTGCGGCGGGTCAGGGCGGTGACCGCCGTTGTGAGGCGTTCGTCGCGGATCAGCGGATCGGTGTGTGGACCAGGGCGGCGTGCAGGCGGGTGCCTGCTGCGGCTGCGGCTCGCCGACGACCGCGGTGAGGACTTCTTCCGGCCGTGCCGCTCACCGGATGCCGCGCCCCGCCACATAAGAAATCTGCGAAGGGAAAGGTGTGGTCGTTCAGGGTGCGGGCACACGGTGTTTGGAGGTTGATAACTATGGTCCCCCTTCTTCTCGTTCTGCTTCTTGCCCTGCTTCTTTTCGGCGTCGGATTCGCGCTCAAGGCGCTGTGGATCGTGGCTGTGATCGTGCTCGTGGCATGGTTGCTGGGCTTCGTTCTGCGCTCGGCCGGCCCCACCGGAAAGCGGGGCCGCTGGTATCGCTGGTGACGAGTGGTACCCGGTGAAAGCGTCGGGCCCCGGCACGCCAGGTGCCGGGGCCCAACCGTGTGGCCACCGGATATGCGTCCCGCCGCCAGCGCGTGCCGTTCCGGCCCATACAGACCCGACGCTTTATCCGAAAGCCCGCTCCCGTTCGGCGGGAGTTTCGTCAATGGAATGCGGAGATCCCTGCTGCCGCCCTGCACCGATGACGGGAAAGGAAATCGATGAAGGGGACCCGAGAGCGCCGAGGGAAAGTCCCGGCGAAGGCAGAGCAGGTCACCGGAAAGGCATCTGCGGGGCGTGGCGAAAAAGGTCAAGGGCGCCTTTGACGAGTGAACACTGAGAATCTGATCGCCGTAAGCCGTCACAGCTGTCGGGTGCGGGTCCGTCACCGGCGGGCCCGCACCCGACAGGTGTGGGGGCATCCTCGAACAGACACCGCGCGCGGACCGAAGGCCGGCCCCGCAGACCTCTGGCCCCGGTCCAGCTCGTCGGCGGGGTGCGGCGCAGGAGGTCAGACGGCGAAGCAGTCGGGGTCGGCCGCCGCCCAGTCCGCGGCCCAGTCCTGCGGGGGAACGGCCAGCAACTCGCCCGGGGAGAGCCACTCGTACAGCTCCTCGTACGAGCGGACGGTGAGCGGGTCGAGGCGGCGGCGCAGCATGTGGGGCCGGAGTTCGTCGGGGTGCTGGACACCCATCGAGCCCATGATCTGCAGGGCGCTGTCCACCGTCGCCTTCTGGAACCGGTGTACGCGCGCGGACTTGTCCGCCACGTCCAGCGCCCGGGCCCGGTGCGGGTCCTGGGTGGCCACCCCCACCGGGCAGGTGTTGGTGTGGCAGCGCTGGGCCTGTATGCAGCCGACGGCCATCATCATGGCGCGTGCCGCGTTGGTGAAGTCGGCGCCCTGGATCATGCGTTTGACCATGTCCGCGCCGGTGGCCACCTTGCCGCTCGCGCCGATCTTGACCCGGTCCCGCAGCCCGCAGCCGACCAGTGCGTTGTGCACGGTGATCAGGCCTTCGGTCAGCGGAGCGCCCAAGTGGTCGGCGAACTCCAGGGGTGCGGCCCCGGTGCCGCCCTCGGCGCCGTCGACGATGATGAAGTCCGGGGTGACACCCTCCTGCAGCATGGCCTTGCAGACCGCGAGGAACTGCCGTCGGGAGCCGACGCAGAGCTTGAAGCCGGTGGGTTTGCCGCCCGCGAGGGCACGCATCCGCGCGAGGAAGCGGACCAGTTCGCGCGGGGTGGAGAAGGTCCGGTGGTAGGGCGGGGAGGTCACCGTCCGCCCTTCCGGCACCTCCCGGACCCGGGCGATCTCCGCGCTCACCTTGTCGCCGGGCAGTACGCCGCCGATGCCGGGCTTCGCGCCCTGGGACAGCTTCAGCGAGACGCACTTGATGCTGTCGTGCGCCGCCTTGTCGGCGAACTCGGAGGGTGAGAAGGCGCCCTGCGCCGTCCGGCAGCCGAAGTATCCGGTCCCGATTTCCCAGACGAGATCGCCACCGTGCCGGAGGTGGTACTCGGACAGTCCGCCCTCCCCGGTGTCGTGGGCGAACCCGCCGAGGGCGGCACCGCGGTTCAGGGCGAGAATCGCGTTGGCGGACAGCGAGCCGAAACTCATCGCCGAGACGTTCAGCAGCGCCATGTCGTACGGGCGGGTGCAGTCCGGGCCGCCGAGCCGGACCGTGGGGTGCCGGTCGGGAACGGGCTTGGGGGCCATCGACGGCACCATGAACTCGTAGCCGGCGGCATAGACGTCGCGTTCGGTGCCGAAGGGTTCCTCCGCCTCGGTGCCCTTGGCCCGCTCGTAGACGATGCTGCGCACATCACGGTCGAAGGGCCGGCCGTCGAAGTTGCGCTCCACGAAGTACTGCTGCAGTTCCGGCCTGATCGCCTCCAGTGCGAACCGCAGATGGCCGATGACCGGGTAGTTGCGCAGCACCGAGTGCCGACGCTGCGCCAGGTCTGCGGTGCCGACCCCGCCGAGGGCGAGGAAGAGCAGGGCCAGCGGCCACCACCAGGGCGACGCCAGCACCGCCGCGGTCACGAGTCCGGTGCCGGCCGCGAGCAGCGCCGCCACCGAAAGCCACCGGAACAGATGGGCAAAGGGACGCATCCGCGCGCCGCCCGGCCGTCCGCCGGAACCGGCCCGCGAACCGCTGATACCAGCATGAGTGGTCACCATCAGCTCCCGAGTAGGAGGGCGACGGCCCCGCATCGTGCGGATGCCCAGGAGCGGGCGGGCTGGGCCGGGCCGTTCGATCAACGCTGGCCGTTTACCCGCCCGCCCCCGCTTCAGTCGCAGTCGTGCAGGTCGTGGGGCTGACGGTCGACGTACCGCTGGAGCACGTCGCAACTGCCCGCGGGCGCTCCGTTCGTCGTCCGGCCACGCCGTTGCCCGGGCTTGCGCCCGTGGAACCGGCGCGCTCACTCCCACGGCGCCGGACCGCTACCGGAGGCCCAGCCGACGAGGTCGTCGTGGTCGAAGCAGAGGATCGCGCATTGTTCGGCGTATTCCCGTGCCGGGTCGGTGAAGGCGCTGGTGGTGACGACGGCGGCGACCTCGGCTCCGTGGACCGTGAAGCAGGTGCCGCCGAAGCGCTGCAACTCCTGGGAGCCCACCTTGTTGTCCTCGCCGTAGCGCTTGCACTGGATGACGACATTGCGGCCGTCGGGAGCCACGGCCACCACGTCCGCGCCGAGGTCATAGGCGCCGCCGACCACCCGGACGTCCTCACAGCCGTCGCGCCGGCACAGACCCGCCACCGCCTCCTCGAACGCGTCGGCCTCCATGGCGGCGTAGTCGTCGATCTCCAGCGGGCGAGGGTCGACGCCCACCACCGGGCGGGAGGCGGCCTCCTCCGCCAGAGGCACATCGGCCGGCCCGCGCCGCCCCCGACGCGGCAGCAACAGCGCCACGACCCCCACCACAACCAGGCCGACGACCACCGCAGGGCCGGGGTGCGCACTCGCGTAGGCCATGGCCTTCCGCAGTGTCAGGCCCACTCCCGTGACGCCGATCGCGAGCAGACCGAACGAGACGGACAGCTGCCGCAGGCTGAAGGCGGGCCGGCGGCGCGGGGGCCTCGGCCGGCGTGTGGTGGTCACCATGCTCTGTTGTCCTCTCCCACCGGTCGACGAAGATCGTTGGGATCTTGTGCCCCCAACTCCAGGGCTCATCACAACAACGCGTAATCCAGGGGAGATTGAAAGAAAAGACTGGAAGCCTCCCGCTAAGTCTGGGACCGCGCCACCACTGCATGCACGCCCCTCCGGCGTACGACGTGGGAAGAGCGGCCCCGGATACTCCCTGACGAAGAGCCGCCACCGACGGTCGGGGAGCGGAGGCGTTACTGTCGGGGCGTATCAGCGTGTCGGTATACCGGCATGTCGGGGTATCGGCGTGTCGGTGTATCGGCGTGTCTGGGTATCGGCGTGTCTGGGTATCGGCGTGTCTGGGTATCGGCGTGTCTGGGTATCGGCGTGTCGGTGTGTCTCGGAAAGGAGTCCGGATGGACATCGAGCAGGCGCGCGCACGTATCGCAGCGGTTCGAGCCGCCGGCGGACGCGTGACCGCGGACGAGTTGGACCGGCTGTGGGCGTTACTGGAGACCGTGCGGCCGGAGGAGATCCTCGGCTCGTGGAAGGGGTCCGCCTTCCTCACCGGCCAACGAGAACGGGAGCGGGAACGGGAGCGGGAACAGGAACAGGAGCGGGAACGGGAGCGGGAACGGGAGCGGGAACAGGAACAGGAGCGGGAACGGGAGGAGAGCTGACTCCCCCACCACCGGTGCGACCACAGACCTGCGGCTGCTCGTGCCCAGTGGCCGGCGCCCGTCACTCACCTCCGTCGCCCGTGCGACGACCGACAGTTCAGGGGGAAACCCACCCATGCGCATACAGGCAGCCCTGGTGGAGTCCGCCGGCGGTCCCTTCACCCTGCGCGCCGTCGACATCGACGAGCCGCGGCCGGACGAGATCCTGGTCCGGATCACGGCAGCGGGGATCTGCCACACCGATCTCGGCACCCGGCAGGTCTGGCCACGCCTGCCCATGGTGTTCGGCCACGAAGGCGCCGGCGTCGTCGAAGCCGTCGGATCGGCGGTGACGACCGTCGCCCCCGGGGACAGCGTGTGCCTGAGCTACCGCAGCTGCAGCACCTGCGGCCACTGCACCTCCGGTCGGCCCGCGTACTGCGAGGCAGGCATTCACGCCCTGAACGCCACCGGTACCCGGACCGACAGCAGCACACCCCTGTCCCGGAACGGCTCGCCGGTCTTCGGCAACTTCTTCGGCCAGAGCAGCTTCGCCACCCACGCACTCGCCTACGAGAGCAACTGCGTGAAGATTCCGGCCGGCCTCGACCCGGTTCTCGCCGCACCGCTCGGATGCGGAGTGCAGACCGGTGCCGGCACGGTCCTCAACGTCCTGCGGCCGACGTCGAGTTCGTCGCTGGTGGTCTTCGGCGCCGGGAGTGTGGGCCTGAGCGCGGTCATGACCGCGGTTGCCGAAGGCAGCTCCGTGGTCGCCGTCGACCCGGTCGCCTCCCGGCGCGCGGTGGCACGGGACCTCGGCGCCGTCGCCACGCTCGACCCGGAGGACGTGGACGACGTCGCTACGGCAGTCCGCGAGATCACGCAGGGTGGGGCGCACCACGCCATCGACACCACCGGCCAGTCGGCCGTGATCTCCCAGGCCATCGCGGCCCTGCGTCAGCGGGGAACGCTGGCGCTGGTGGGTATCGGCAAGACGGCCGAGTTCGACATCATGACCGTGATGACCAAGGGGATTCAGCTGCGGGGCGTCATCGAGGGGGACGCTGCTCCCCAGACGTTCATCCCCCACCTCATTGCGCTCCACGAGCAGGGACGGCTTCCCGTAGAGAAGCTGATCACCCGTTATCCCTTCGGTGACATTGAGGCGGCCGCGCGTGCCGCGGCCTCTGGGGAGGTCATCAAGCCGGTTCTCACGTTCGGTTGACGCCTCGCGGACAGGGAGCGGACCGGCGGAGTCCGCAGCGCCGTCGACTCAGTCGCCTCGGTCGCCGCAGTCGCCTCAGTCACCTCGGTCGTTGCAGTCGACTCGGTCGCCTGGACCGCCTCGGTCGCCGCAGTCGCCTCGGTCGCCTCGGTCGACAACACCGTGTCCCCACCCTCACCGATCAAGCCCCACGCAGTCGGCAGCTCACGTAAACGCGCGCTGCCGGGGGGGGCGGCAAATTCCCCCCGGCCGTGGCCTGTTGGCCAGTCACCTCGACCCGGGTCGCGTGTGGGTCAGGCCGGCGCGGTCCGGGAGACGGCCTGTTCGAGAAGGTGGTGCATGGCCTGGGGGTGTCGGCTCTCGACCGACGCCCACAGGGCGCGTGCGTCGTCGTGCTCCAGGTGGATGAAGGAGGCGAACAGCAGTGTGTGCGGCCGGAGTTGGAAGAGCAACTCGCCTCGAAACCCACGGGTGGACGTGGTGGAGAGAAGCACCAAGTCCGGGGTACTGTCCCGCACCGGCCAGCCGAGCACGCATCCCTCGGACTGGGCGGGGCCGAGCCGCAGGCCGAGCGCGGTCCAGCCCTGGGTGAGGGCCTGCCGCATCTCAGGGGGCGCGCCTTCCAGGACCGCTCGCGCCCATTGCTCGGCGGTGCGGTCCTGGTCCGGGCCCAGGTCGGCGAGCAGGGCGTTCTCGTAGTCGATCCGGGCGAGTGTGCTCAGCGCGTGTGCGTCGGGTGGCACCGGGATGTGGCGCACCCGGTCCGGGGCCTGCTGATGTGGCGTGGGATCAACCATCACTACTCCTCAGTTTTGCGGGGGCATTGGGGCGTTGGGGCGTTGGACTGGCAACGCGCGTTACGGCAGTGGACCGCCCGAGGCGATCAGCGCCGCAGCCGGGAGGCCGGCAACCGCCCCGACGCCTGAATCGCCTGGCGTCGTAAGCGCCCTGCGCCGGAAAGGGCGCGGCATCGGAAAGGGCCCTGCATCGGAAGGGGCCCGCTCGTCTTCTGCTGGAAACCGCTGGTGAGGGCGTGGATACGCCACGGCCGGGAGGTCTGTGCAGTGTGCGGAAGCGTCATGAGCGACCCCATCCATACAGTCATGTATGGATGAATGGTAGCAGCCGCGCACCGAAGCAGGCAGACTCCCTGGCGGACACGACACCCACGAGGAGAAACCGATGGCGGCACCGACGCGCACCCCACGCAGCACCTGGATCGAAGCCGGGCTACAGGCCCTTGCTGCGGGCGGTCCGGACACCGTTCGGGTGGAGCCGCTGGCCAAAGCGCTGGGCGTTACCCGAGGCGGCTTCTATTGGCATTTCAAGGACCGGGGCGCGTTGTTGGAGGAGATGCTCGACACCTGGGAGCGGATGAGCACGGATGAGGTGATCGAACGCGTCGAGACCGAGGGCGGCGACGCCAGGGACAAAGTACGGCGCGCGGGCGCGCTCACCTTTTCCGACACCCTGCTGCCGATCGACCTCGCCGTCCGGGACTGGGCTCGTCGTGACCCGGCAGTCGCCGAACGCCTGCGTCGCGTCGACAACCGGAGAATGGACTACGCGCGCTCACTGTTCAGCACCTTCTGCAGCGACGAGGACGAGGTCGAGGCCCGCAGTATGCTCGCCTTCTCGCTCGCCGTCGGAAAACATTTCCTGGCGGCCGACCACGGCACACGCAGTCGCGCCGACGTGCTCGACAGGGCCACCAGACTGCTCTTGGCCTAAAGCGTTTCGCGGATGCGGTGTTATCCGGTTGCACGCACATTGCGCGAGTTGTTCGACGGAGGAATTCGGCGTTATTCCTCGACTGTTGACGCATGAGCACGGGCGTTGCGGGGAAGACGAGCGCCGCCGTGGTGCGTTTGTTCGGGGAGCGCAGTCCCGCCCGAGGCAGGCGGCGTCGTCCCCGAGGGGCTGAGGAGCCGGCCGCGAGGCGGCGCGTTTTGGCCCGCGCCGCAATGCGGGGGCGCGGGCCGGTGACCGGGGGCGCGCGACGGCCGTACGTCCTGGCCTGAACAAGCGTTGCTGGCGTGAATAGGCCCTCGTTTCCTGCCGAGCAGGACCAGTCAGGGTTGTGCGGGTGCATATGACCGGCGCGCGACGTCCGGAGGATGCGAGCGGGGCGGGCAAACGTCACCGGGCGGCGACCCGCGTTCGGTCACGCGCCCGCACTACTGTGCGCGAGGCCGTGGTGGTGACTTGACTGGAGTCATGACGGATCATTCCCGGTTGTTGGGTAATGACCTTTGCAGTCCCATAACACTGGATATGCCAACGTAACGCTTTGTCAGCATGTGCTTGGAGGCACACGATGGCCGCCCGACCTGTCTTCGCACGTCAGAGCAACCAGCGGCTACGGTCGCTCATCCAAGAGGCCGCGGTGTCCAACTCCGCCCTTGCACGCCAGGTGAACATGCTGGGACGCGAGCAGGGGCTCGATCTCCGGTACGACAAGACGTCTGTCAGCCGGTGGCTGAGGGGCCAGCAGCCGCGGGGCCGCGTACCCGCCATCATCGCCGAGGCGTTGAGCAGCAGGCTCGGCCGTACGGTCTCGACCGAGCAGATCGGGATGGCCAATGGCAACAGTGTGACCTGCGGGGTCGGGCTCCATTTTGCCGCTGATGTGAAGGATGCGCTGGGACAGGTCCGCGAGTTGTGGCAGATGGACGCGGAGTCGAGTGAGGCGTTGGCCGGCACGACCATGGGCACCGCGGCGTTGGTCGAACCCACGCGGGACTGGCTGATCAGCGCCGTCGACCCGGAAGTGGCACAGGACCACCGGACGGGGCCGCGGACCGGGTTGGACGAGGTCGAGCTGGTGCGGATGACCACCCGGGCGCTGGAGGAACTCGACCACAGGGTGGGCGGCGGCTATGTGCGGCCGGTGGTGGTGTCGTGTCTGAACAGCGTCCTGTCGGGGCTGTTCGCCGGAAGCTACAGCGAGGACACCGGACGCCAACTGTTCGCGGCTGCCGCACGGTTGACCGAGCTCGCCGGGTACACCGCGATGGACACCGGCCGACCCGGCCTGGCGCAGCGGTACTACATCCAGGCCCTGCGGCTCGCACAGGCGGCGGACGAGAGGTGCTACGGCGGTTATGTGCTGGCCTCCGGCTTGAGCCGGCTCGCCGTGGACGCGGGCTGTGCCCGGGAGGCGGTACAGCTCGCGCGGGCCGCCCAGGAAGGAACGAGGGGGCTGGCGCCACCGGCTGCACAGGCGCTGTTCTACGTGGCCGAGGCCCGCGGGTACGCCCTGCTCGGCGATTCGCGGACGTGCGGGATGCTCAGGGACAAGGCCCTGGAGGCGATGACACATGCGGATCCGGCGGACGCGCCTGAATGGCTGGCGCACTTCGACCGGGCATACCTGGCCGACGAGTTGGCGCACTGCCACCGGGACCTGCAGCAGCCCCGGCAGGCCGCTCGCCGGGCCGCCGAAGCGCTGGCCCGGCACCCGAGGACGCGGGTGCGCCGCCGGGCGATCGATCTGCTGCTGCTGGCGTCGGCGCAAGTGCAGGCCGGTGAGGTGGAAGAGGCATGCCGGGTGGCCGAAGAGGCCCTGGGTCTGCTGCGGCAGCTGCGGTCGGCACTGGGCAGGAAGTATCTGGAGCAGTTCCTGGCGGGACTGCGCCCCTACCGAGATACCAAAGCTGCCGGCGCGTTCGCCGTCCTGATGCAGGAGTGCGAGGCGCATCTCCCCGCGCAGCGGGCGTCCAGCGATTGACCGGCGCGGGTAACGGCGCCGGCAGCCGGGCAGATCGTCCCGCTCCGGAGGGGGGAGAGGGAATCGGGCCTGGCCGGCCGTCGACCGTCGCGGCGGCCGCGGCTGGTGCGCGGAGCACGGGGAGCGTGCAGCGGGAGACGCAGGTCATCTGCGGCTCACGGCTGCGGGAGGCGGCCGACGGGTGCGCAGGTGTTCAGCGACACCGTTGCCCAGACCGTGCAGCCGTTTTCGGGCTCGGTCCGACGGCCCCATTGCAGGCAGGACTTGGCGACGAGTTCCAGACCTCGGCCGCTTTCCTGCCTATGGTCCGGGCGCCGTCTGCGCGTCACCCATGGGGTGCCGCCGCCGTCATGGACCTCGATGTGTACCTGATGACCGGACCGGCGCAGTCGGCAGGTGATGCGGAGGGCGCCGGAATGCCGGATCGCGTTGGTGACGAGTTCGGACAGGGTGAGCAGGATGAGGTAGCGGGTGTCGTCGCCCTGGATCTGCTGCCCGTCGAGCCAGGCGCGGGCCAGGGCGCGGCAGACCGGGACCGAGCGCTCCAGTGGTGGCAGGCTGAATGCGGTCTGCTCGGTGGAACGCCAGTCGTCGGGCGACAGGACCGTGGCCTTCGCGTCCGGCCAGGTCTCGATCTGGTGGGCCGTCAGTTCTATACCGGCCTCTTGAATGCTGGGTAACATGACTACCCCTTTCCCAGGTTCCTTGCGGACCCCCGTACCAATTGAGGGAACCCTCAGGCGGAATAACACCCGGGATTCCTTGGCTGTTTTTCCACATTCATTGAAACAGTATGGATGACATTACGGAAGGCGCATCGAGAGGCGCAAAAAGGGGTGCGGAGACATGGCGAGGCGAAATATTATCACCGCAAGAAAACGTTGTGCGGGAGCCGCGGGAATGGCGAGCAATTGGTGTCGTCGCTGAATAATCGCCGCCGGACAGCACCGCGTTCGGCGGATACCGTCACAGGTGTCCGCCGAACGGGAGAGGGGGTCAGGGCCGTGTTATGTGGCGGCCATTTCCAGTCCCAGAAGGTCCGCCACGCCCATGGCGAGATCGGCCAGGGTGGGGTGCTGCCAGACGAAGTTCCGGGACACCGAGACGGCGAAGGTCCGCTCGATGCGCACCCGCATCTCCATCGCCAGGAGGGAGTCGAATCCCAGGGATTTCAGCGGGATCTGCGGGTCGACGGTGCCGTCGCCCAGGCGCAGTACCGCCCGGACGTGCTCCGCCAGGCGCTCCTCCAGTGCCGCTCTGCGCGCCAGGCCGGTGGGCAGAGCGCTGAGCCAGGCCCGCAACTCCCCGGCGTCGTCGGGGGCTTCGGTGCCCTTGGCTTCGGTCCCCTTGGCAGGGCGCTCGGTCGGGACCGCGCTGAAGAAGGGGAGGTGCCGGCCCGCGGAGGGGAGCCAGGTCTCCGACGGCCCGGGGAGCACACCGGTCTGCACCCGCCGCCGGGACAGCAGGCCGTACAGCGCGGCCATGCCCTGCTCGGTGGGGATGGTGTGGTAGCCGCGCCGGCCGAAGTCGGTGGCGACACCCGTCTCGCCCCAGGGGCCCCAGTTCACCGCCAGGGTCGGCAGGCCCTGGGCGGAGCGCCAGGCCGCGAAGCCGTCGAGCCAGGAGTTCGCCGCGGCGTAGGCGCCCTGGCCGGGGTTGCCGAGCAGTGAGGCCATCGAGGAGAACGCCGCGAACCAGTCCAGCGGGCACCCCTCGGTGGCGTGGTGCAGCCGCCAGGCGCCCGCCGCCTTCGGCAGCCAGATCCGCTCCAGTTGTTCGTCGGTGACGTTGGTGAGGGCCGCGTCGTCCAGGACCATGGCGCAATGCACCACCCCGTGCACGGGGAAGCCCCCGGTCGCCGCGGTCGTCACCAGCCGCTCCGCGGTGCCCGGTTCGGCGATGTCGCCGAGCACCACCGACACCTTGGTGTCGTCCTTGCCCAGGTCGGCGATCTGCCGTGCGGCCTCCGCGGAGGGGGCGGAACGTCCGTTGAGGACGAGGTGCCCGGCGCCGTTGTCGGCGAGCCAGCGTGCCGTGGCCAGCCCCAGACCGCGCAGTCCGCCGGTGACGATGTAGGCGCCGCCCTTCCGGACCGGCAGCGGCATCTCGGGCAGCGCGGCGCGGGCCCGGCCGGCGTGCGGCACGGCCAGCACGATCTTGCCGATGTGCTCGGCGGCGGCCATGGTGCGGAAGGCCGTCGTGGCTTCGGACAGCGGGTATTCGGTGCAGTGCAGCGGGGTGAGCCGGCCGGCCTCGAACTCGTCGAGGACCTCCTGCCAGACGCGGGCGAACGCGTCGGGACGTTGGCGGCGCAACTCGATCAGATCGACGGTGCGCAGGGTGACGTTGTGCCGCAGCGGCAGCATCCCCAGCGGGGCGTCGGAGAGGATGTCGCGCACCCCGAGCTCCACGAACCGGCCGAACGGGCGGAGCGTCTCCAGTCCGGTGCGGATCGCCGCGCCGGACAGCGAGTTGAGGACGACGTCGACACCGTCGCCGGTCACCTCGCGGACCTGCTCCCCGAAGTCCAGGGAACGGGAGTCCATGACGTGCCGGATCCCCATGCCGCGGAGGTAACGGCGTTTGTCCTCGCTGCCGGCCGTGGCCAGCACGTCGGCCCCCAGCGCCCGGGCCACCGCGATCGCCGCCAGCCCGGTGCCGCCGGTGGCCGAGTGGATCAGCACCCGCTCCCCGGCCGCGAGGCGTGCGACATGTCGCAGGGCGTACCAGGCCGTCACGAAGGCGACCGGCAGGCCCGCCGCGGTGACCGCTCCGAGACCGGCGGGGATCGGTGCGACCACCTCGGCCGGGGCGGTCAGGAACGAGCCGAACGCCCCGCCCCGCAGATCGATGGCGACGACCTCGTCCCCGACCTGCAGATGCTCCACCCCGGCGCCCACCGCGCTGACGACGCCGGAGCACTCGAATCCGATGCGGTAGCGGACGTCCTCGTCGCCCGGGAGCAGCCCCATGGCCGTCAGCACGTCCCGGAAGTTCAGGCCGGCCGCGGTGACCCGCACTTCGACCTCACCGCGCTGCGGCGGGCGCCGCCGGACCGCGGCGTACTCCAGGCTGGACAGATCGCCCAGCCGGGCCGCACGCAGCCGGAACCCGTCCACGCCGTACTGCACGACGCAGGGGGTCAGCGGCCGTTCCTGCTCGGCCGGGGCACGTCGCAGCCGGGCCACCCACCGTTCGCCGGCGCGCAGCGCGACCTCGTCGTCGTCGGCGTCGGCCAGCAACTCCTCCGCCACGTCCGTCGGGTCGGCATTGCGGGCGTCGGCGTCCACCAGCGTCGGGCGCAGTTCGGGGTGCTCCAGGGCACCCACCCGCACCAGTCCCCGGACGCTGCTCTGCCCGACGTCGACGGTGTCGTCCCGCAGTACGTCGCGGGCGCCCTGGGTGATGACGTACAGCCGCGGTGACGTCGAGCTCGCGGTGACGGCCTGCAGGACGGCGAGCAGTCTGCGGGTGCGCCGCAGCGATTCCTCGGTCGGCTCGGCACGGCTCTGCCGGCCGCACACCAGCACCACCCCGCGCGGGGGTTGGAGTCCGGCGGCCAGGCGTTCGCTGAGGGAGGTGCGGAGGGTCTCCAGGGGTGTGTCGTCCAGCGGGCGGTCCCAGACACTGGTGCGGGCACAGCGGCCGCGCAGCGCGGCGGCCAGTACCCGGGCCGATCCGTCCGCCTCCCCCACCAGGAGCCAGCTCCCCGGGGCCTGTCCGGCCCCGGTTGCGGTCCGGGGGGAGGATTGCCAGTCGATCTCCAGCAGCCAGTCGTCGGCCGCCGGAGCGCTGCGTGCGGCCCGCCGTGCGAAGCGCAGGCCGTTGACGGCGAGCACGACCGCGCCGTCGCCGTCCAGGAGCCGGACGTCGGCGACCACGCTGTCCGGTGCGTTCTCGCTGATGAGCGCGTGGCAGTACGCGGCCTGCGCGGCATCGCCCAGGACGCGTACCGCCTGTACGGCCACGGGCAGCACGGGTGCGGTGTCGTCCTCGTGCATCAGCGGTGCCACCGCGAGCTGGGCGCAGACGTCGAGCAGGACGGGATGGACCGCGAGGCCGGGGGCGGGGTCCTTCGCCCGGGACGGGAGGGTGACCTTGGCGAGGTAGCTGCCGTGGTGGCGTTCCGTGCGCAGTTCGGTGATGCCGGTGAAGGCCGGACCGTGCTCCAGTCCGCGCCCGCGCAGGTTCCGGTACAGGTCGCCCGGGTCCAGCCGGACCGGGTGACGCACCGTGAGGGCTTCGATGGGCCGGGGCCGGGGCTCCGGTCGTACGGTCAGCCGGTGCAGCACCGCGTCGGCCTGCCGCTCCCAGTCGCCGTCCTCGCCCCGCGCGAGGATCTCGCAGTGTGCCCGGTCGGGGGCGGCCATCGTCACGACGGTGCTGACGTCGGTGTGCCGGTCCAGTCGCAGCAGTTGCTCGAAGTGGACGTCGGTGACGTCGACCTCGTTCGGGGCGGCACCGAAGACCTCGGTGGCTGCCGCGAGCGCGACGCTGCAGTGGGCAGCGCCGGGCATGACCGGGTCGCCGTGGACCCGGTGATCGGCGAGCCAGGGCAGTACGTCGGTGCCGGCGTCGGCGCGCCAGCAGTGCCGCACGGGCTCGCCCGGCACTTCGGAGTGCCTGCCGGGCAGGACGGAGTCGTCCGGGCCCGTGGGCGCGGAGTTGCGCGCGGCCTCGGCCCAGTGGTGGCGCCGGTCGAAGGTGAGGGTGGGGGCGTCGACGAGGTTCCCGCCGTCGTACAGGCGCCGCCAGTTCACCGGGACTCCGGCGCAGTGCAGTGCGGCGAGCTGGGTCCGCAGTGTGGTCGGTTCGTCCTCCTCGCGGCGGAGCGTGGGGAGCACGGCCGGGGAGGTGACCAGCCCGGACAGGCTCCGCTCGACGGAGTGGGTGACGATGGGATGGGGCGAGAGCTCCACGTAGACCTGGTGCCGGTCGGCCGCCGCGGTGGCCACCGCCTCGGCGAACCGCACGGGGCGGCGCAGGTTGTCGCACCAGTAGTCGGCGTCGAAGGACGGGGTGGCACCTGCCTCCACCACGGTCGAGTAGAACCGCACCGTGGGGGGCATCGGCGTCAGCCCGGCCAGCGCCGTGCGCAGTGCGGGCAGGACCGGGTCGACCAGCGGGCAGTGGGAGGCGACGTCCACGGCGATCGGGAAGACCGGGATCTGCCGGGCCTCCCAGGCGGCGGCCAGTCGGCTCACCTCCGCGGTGCGTCCGGCCACCACGGTCGTGTCCGGCGAGGACAGCACGGCGACCGATACGGTCTCGGCCGCGCTGCCCGCGAGTTCCTCGCGCACCGCGTCGGCGCTCAGCCCCACGCTCACCATGCTGCCGGTGCCCGCGATGTCGCTGAGCAGGCCGGAGCGGCGGCAGATGACCCGGACTCCGTCGGCGAGCGACAGGGCGCCGGCCACCACCGCCGCCGCGACCTCGCCCATGGAGTGGCCGATGACCGCGGCGGGTTCGACGCCGTACGAGCGCCAGGTGGCGGCGAGTGCGATCTGGAGGGCGAACAGCACCGGCTGCACCTCGCCGCAGCCTTTGACGGGTCTGCCCTTCCGGATGATGTCGACCACCGACACCTTGCTCTGTGCCCGGACGAGTTCGCCGACCTCGCTCAACGCCTCTCGGAAGGCCGGTTCGGTCGTCAGCAGGCCGCGGCCCATTCCGGCCCACTGGGAGCCGTGGCCGGAGAACACCCAGACCGGTTGCCGCTCCACCGCCGCGCCCACCGCCCCGGTCACCACCGCGGGGTGTCGCTGCCTGTCGGCGAACGCCCGGAGGGCGCCGAGGAGTTCCCGGCGTCCCGCGGCCACGACGCCGAGCCGGCCGCGGCCGGTGCAGCGCCGCAGGGCCAGGGTGTGCGCGAGGTCCCGCAGCGGTACGTTCGCGCCCTCACCGGACACCCAGTCCGCGAGTCTGCCGGCTGCCGCGGGCAGCACGTCCGGGGAGCCGGCCGGGACGAGGAAGACGTCGGGTGCCGAGGGGGCCGGCTCCTCGGAGCGCCGGGGGGCCGAAGTACTCGGAGCCTGCTCCAGCAGTACGTGGGCGTTGGTTCCCGAGAAGCCGAAGGAGGACACCGCCGCCAGCCGGGCCGGCGTCGGCAGGGGCCAGGCGGTCAGCTCGGTGGGCACGAAGAAGCGGGTGTCGGCTGCCGAGATGGCCGGGTTCCACTTCCGGAAGTGCAGGTTCGCGGGGATGGCGCCGCGCTGCAGGCACAGCACGGCCTTGATCAGCCCGGTGACGCCGGCGGCCGGTTCCAGATGTCCGACGTTGGTCTTGACCGAGGTCAGGGCGCAGCGGCCCGGGCCGTCGCCGTAGACGTCCGCCAGTCCGGCGAACTCGATGGGGTCGCCCACCGGGGTGCCGGTGCCGTGGGTCTCCACCATTCCCACGTCCTGGGGGTCGACCCCGGCGCGCTCCAACGCTTCCCGGTAGAGGGCTCGCTGGGCGGCGGCCGACGGTGCGGCCAGTCCGTCGGACGAACCGTCCTGGTTCGTCGCGGAGCCGCGGAGTACGGCCAGTACGCGGTCGCCGTCCCGAAGGGCCTCGCTGAGGCGTTTGAGCACCACCACGCCGCAGCCCTCGCCGCGGACGAATCCGTCGGCCCCGGCGTCGAAGGTGCGGCAGCGCCCGCTGGCGGAGAGCATGCCCATCCTGGCGAAGGAGCGGGTGATGCGTGGCTGGAAGGTCAGGGTGACGCCGCCGGCCAGCGCCAGGTCGCACTCGCCGGCGCTCAGTGCCTGGCGCGCCATGTGCACGGCCACCAGCGAGGACGAGCAGGCGGTGTCCAGGGCCACGCTCGCTCCGTGCACTCCCAGGAGGTACGAGACCCGGCCGGCCGCCACGCAGTGGCCGTTGGTCAGGATCGATCCTTCGAGTTCCTGGGGCGTCCCGGTCAGGTGGTCCATGTAGTCGCCGTAGCTGATGCCGGTGAAGACGGCGGTCGGGGTGCCGTGCACCTGCTCGGGCGGCAGGCCGGCGTGTTCCAGCGCCTCCCAGGTGACTTCGAGCAGCAGGCGGTGCTGGGGGTCCAGGACATCGGCCTCCCCGCCTGCGACGCCGAAGAACGCGGCGTCGAAGCCCGCCACCTCGCGCAGGTAGCCGCCCGGCAGGGAGGTTGGTGCTCCGGGGTGTCCGCGGCCGGGCGCGTCGCCCTGGACGAGGCGCCGGCGTTCGGGGGGAAGTTCGCCGATCGCGTCCCGGCCCTCGGAGAGCAGCCGCCACAGGGCTGCGGGCGACGGGGTGTCGCCGGGGAGCCGGCAGCCCATGCCGATCACGGCGATGCGCTCGGTGTCGGTCGGGGTCTGCGGCGCGTCGGCCGGAGGTAGCGTGTGGTTGCTCATCGGGTCTCCGTACGTAGGCGTGGTCCGCGGTCACACGACCTGGGTGCTGCCGAGGAGGATGGCGTTCTTGACCCCGCCGACCTGGTAGTTGAAGTTCAGCGCGAGGTCGAAGTCGAGCGGGCGGGGACGGACGCCGGGGACGGGGTCGAAGGGCAGCCCCTCGGCGGGTTCCTCGCAGTTGGCGGTGGGGCAGACCTGCCCTCGCTCGATCATCATCAGGGTCAGGGCGACGCCCGTGCAGCCCGCCGGGGCGCCGTTGTGGCCGAAGCAGCCCTCCTGCGACGTCATGATGGGCTTCTCGTCGCCGTACAACTCCCTGATGGCGGCGGATTCGAAGGCGGTGACGACGACGTTGCCGTCGCTGCCGCCGTGGACGTACGGCACGTTGCCCAGGTCCCACCGGTCGCCGAGGCAGCGGCGGACGGCGGTGACCAGTTCGCTGCCGGTCTCGTCGCAGGCGAGCGGGTTGGCCAGGCCGTCGCGGGTCATGGCGGTGGAGAGCACCTGGCCGTAGATGTGCGCACCGCGCCGGACGGCGTGGTCCCAGCTCTCGATGATCAGGGTGGCCGAGCCCTCGCCGTGGTTGATGCAGTCCGCCCGGCGGTCGTAGGGGCGCATGAGCGAGAGGAAGGACGGGACCGTCTCCGGCATGCCGGGCGTCCGTACGTTCTCGTAGCTCTGCTGGGCGCCGTGCAGCAGCCGTTGGATGTTCTGGATGAGGTGCATGTTGAAGACGTCGACGCCGGTGACGACGGCGATGTCGACCTCACCCCGGTTGATCATCTGCCGGGCGTTGCCGATCTGCACGGCGGACGAGGCGCACCCGCACGAGACCGTGTACGTGGGGCCGTTGGAACGGACGAGCGCGGACTGGACCAGTGCCACGTCGGAGGGGGTCACCGCCTGTTGGGCCGCGACGAACAGCTCCATGGCCTCCGGTGCGGTGGTCGTCGCGGGGTCGGCACGGAGCACCGACAGATAACTGTCGATGTTGGCGTCCACTCCCCCGCGTCCTACCAGGATCGCGGCATTGCCGAGTTCGCCGTCCCGGAAATTGAGTCCGGCGTTGTCGCAGGCATGTGCCAGCGAGAGGAGGCCGTAGCGATGTGCCGTTGTGTAGTGCCCGGAGAAGAACGGCGGAAGGTCCGGGAAATGTTCGTCAAACATTTCCTGGGTGAGGCCGACGGCACCGTAGTAGACCTCGTCGTACGTGAGGCACGACCGGCCGTTTGAGGCGACGTCCCATGCCTCTTCGGCCGTGAAGACCGGTTTCGTCTGGCCGGGCAGACAGAACCCCACGCCGGTCACCACGGCGCGGCGGCCGGTGTCCTGGTCTTCGGGGTACACGGCTGGTTTCATGGCAGGACTCCGTCCCTCACGAGGATCGTCATGCGCCGTCCTCTGTGAACTGGTTTCTTCCTCGGGGCGCGCGTTGCCTATTCGGCAATGGACGTGCGGTAGTGCCAGCGGTAAACGGGCACTTGTTCGCCGTCCAGCTCGGCGTATTCGCCGTAGAATTCGAAACGCTCGTAGCCGCTGCCGCGCACGAGCCGTACCGGATCCCGGATTTCTTCACGCGAGTTCTGGGGAAGGGCCGTCCCCCCGGGCTCGTCGACGAGAATCACGATGTTTTTTCGTGGCATGGTCCACTCCGGGGTTCTTTCGCAGGTTTTCTGGTTCGCAGCCGGATTCCCGGCCGATGGCGATGCAGAGATGCGGTGGGGGAACCTGCGTGGAGGTCACCGCTGGGGCGGCACCTGCCGGAGGGGCGACGAAGGCCGTGCCTGTCGTGTTACCGGCGGGGCTGCGCCGGTGAGTGGACGGTCGACAGCGGCGAAGGCGGTGGCCGCTGTGATCGTGGTGGCCTTGGGGACGGTCACCACGCGGAAGTCGATAGTCTGGCGCCCCTCGCTCGGCGGTGGGGGGCCGATCAGCCGGCGCCGGAAATCCGGCGCCGGCTGACGGATCCAAGACCCTCCGCCGGGGACGCCCATACGGCAACGGTCTGACCCGTAACCAGGCACGGGGCCGGGCCAACGAGTAGGCCGGAGCCGCTCCCCGGAGAGGGTGGGCGGCCCACCGGTTGGATGCGAATAGTTATCCATGCACTCAGGGTGGGCTACAACAGTCAACCGAAAAGGCCACCCATTCGGAGCAGCGCGAAAAACCGTGAACTCGCACCAACCAACTTGCGCACCGGCATTGATGGGTGCTTTTAATTCACTCATGACCGATGCTGCGCCGCCATACCTCCACCCGCTGTGCAATGAAAAGATGACGTGCGCCACCGCCAACTCGATGCTCCGGATTCGCACACCGGGAGCTCGGGCGGTACAAAATCGGTTGCCTCAGGACGTCAACCAGTCGGTAGGTATGCCCGATGACCTGTGACGGGGCTTAGCACATCTTTCTGAAGTACCCACGGCCGGACACCGCCTTCACCGTGTACGAACAATTTCCGCCACCTCTTAGCACGGGCGACAACTCCCCCATCAGACAAGGGCAATTGGAGAATGACGATTGTTTTCTCGGCACGGTCTTCCCGCACGGTCGACAGCCGCACGATGTCACTCGCCGAGTACGGCGGATATCGGTGGGCAGCAGCGATGGAGGGGCTGGAGCCCCTGACGATGTGTCCGTACGAGGCGGGATGGCGGCTGCGTGTCCTCCCGGCCCTCGGGCACGTCCTCGTACGGCAGATGACGCGACGGGACGTCAACCGGGCGCTGCACTGCTGGATCGCGGACGAATACGGGCTGTCGACGGTGAAGAACAGCCTGGCGGTGCTGGTGCGGGTCCTCGAACAGGCCGTGCGCGACGGGGTCCTCGACGCCAATCCCGCGCGCCTCGCCGGCTGGCAGCAGGAGTACCAGCGCGCCCAACGCGAACGCAGCACCCCGCGGTCGCTGGCGCTGCCCGACCCCGCGGCGCTCGACCGTCTGGCGGCCAGGCTCGTCCAGCAGTCCTCTGACGGCTACCAGGGCTGGGGCGACATCGTGCGCTTCACGGCCTGGACGGGCACCCGCTTCAGCGAGGTGTCCGCCCTGCGCGCACAGGACATCGACCCGGTGACCTGGACCTGGCACGTATGCCGGCACACCGTCTTCGTACCGGACGGGCTGACCGACTGCCTGTGCCGGAACCGGAGCCGGCGTGCGGTGCCGCTGCGTCCCGCGGCACGGATACTGCTGGCCCGGCGGTTGCAGGCGGCACGCCAGGCACCGCAGACCCGGCTGTTCACCGCACCGTCCGGTGGCCGTTTTTCCACCCCGCTGCTGAGGGAGGCGACCCGTTGGGACGACGTCGTCGTGGAGCTGGGGCACGATTTCCTGCTGCGCAACGACCTGCGGCCCACCGGGCTGACTTGGATGGCGGACGCCGGCATGCCGATGTCCGAGTTGCACGACGTCGCCGGGCGCCCTCCGCAGGACGAGGTCCGGCGCTACCTCCCGCCGAGCGCGAGCCCCGGGCGCTAGGACGAGCCCGTGGCGCCCCGGCAGAGTCCGGCCCCCGTCCCTGAGGGACGGGGGCCGGACGACGGGGACACCACGCCCGGGGCGAGGCCCTGGGGAGATTGCCTACCTCACAGGTAGGTGAACCCACCGGAGACTGTGCCGCTGCCGCCCGGGGTGGTCACCACGACCGGGACGTTGCCGCCTTCGCCGGGTCCGGCCGGAGTGAGGCCGAACAGGAACGAGCCGCTGGGGTCGGTGCCCAGCACGGTCGCGGGAGTGTCCCCGAACGTCACGGTCGCGTTCTGCAGACCGGACCCGATGATGATGAACGGGGTGCTGCCCGCGGACGGACCGGAGTTGGGGACGATCGCGAGCGGCTGCGGGACCGGCGGCGGGGCCTGCACCACGTAGAGGTAGGGCACCGGGTTGCTGGTGCCCGCGGCGTTCGTGGCGGTGACCTGCGCGACACCCGCGTCGTGCGGCGGGGCCTGCACCGTGACGGTCAGCCCGAGGGGATCCTGCCCGACGATGGTCGCCGGTGAGCTCCCGAACAGCACGCTGGTCGTTCCGGCCAGCCCCAGGCCGAACAGCGTCACCGTGTTATCACCGTCGACGGGTCCCGAATTGGGCAGCACGGCGATCAGAACCGGACCGAGCTGCGGGAGCTGGGGAAGCTGAGGGAGCTGAGGGAGCTGAGGGAGCTGAGGAGCCTGGAGCTGCGTCTGGACCTGCGGATTCGCTGTGTTCGAGCATTCGCACATGGAAGTTCTCCTGCTGTCTGCGGGATGTCGCCCGGATCGGCCCGCAACGAGGTGTTCACGGGCCATGAGTCCGAGCACTGGCAGCAGCCGGCCGTACCGGAGGAGAACACGACGGCGCGCAGGGGCCTGCTCACCTTCGCGAGGGGAGAGGGGCCGTCACGCTGTCGGCTTCCTTCACCACCCCGCGTGCAGGGGGCTGGCGGGCGGACCGACCACTGAAGCCCGAGGGGGATGGACGGCCCACCGACAGGCACCCCCAGTAACCCAGAAGGGTTTGCCGCCGGACAACGTCCTTGACCTGGGGCCACTCGTTCAGCGCAGCGCGCATTCCGGCGGAATGACAACGCGGGGGAAAGCGGTGGGGGCCCGGGCGTGCGGCCCGGGCCCCCAGCTGTCTACGGAGCCGTCAGCTTGCGCTGGCCAGAGCGCTGCTGATTGCCGAGGCCGTCGACTGCTCCGAGTTCAGGGCGGCAGCCGAGGCCCCCAGCAGGTTGAACACCGTCGCGGAGAGGTTGCTGGTCGTGGCGGTGAGGACGTTGGCCGTCACATTCGAAGGCTGCCCGAGGCAGTCGACCGCTGCCCCCAGCAGCGAGGTCGTGGTGGACAGGTTGTAGTTGCGGGCGGCGGCGGTGTTGTTGGCCTGGTCCGCCGCGATCGCAGCGTTGTTGGAGTTCTGGGCGGCCTGGAGGTCGGTCACGCAGGCCGATACGGCGGCCTTCGCGGGCGCGGCCGAAGCGATCGGGGCGACGCCCAGAGCAAGAGCTATCGCGACGACGGACGTGCCGGTGGCGGCGGCGATACGGAGACGGTTCATGGGAACTCCCTACAGGTGTCATCCTCGCCGAGCGGCAAGGAGAGTGGGTGCCGGAGGAACACCGGGTCCCTTCCAGAGGGCTTGCGGAAAGCTGGCAACAGCCGCCAATGGCTTGCCTGTTGGGAGCGCGAGCGGGCGGGCGTCATAGCGCCGACTTCCCGGGGAAGGGATGGGCGGCCCGCCGGTTCGGATGCAGCCAGTAAAGCAACGCGGACCGGCCCCACGTAACCGGCATTGACCACAAGGCACCCGTTTGGCCTAAGCCGGCAACGCCGCGAAGCGAGCGGACGACTGGCCCAACTTCCGTGCCTTGGAAGATAGTTGGGGATCATTCCGCTCTCGATGGCTCACTCGCCGCGCTCGATGGCCGCCAGTACCCGTCCGGCGCCGTCCTCGGCTGCGATCAGCCCGGAGAGGCGCTGCGCGCGCCGACGGTAGCCGGGATCGCGCACGGCGTGCCGGACGGCCTCCGCCAGCCTCTCCGCAGAAAGTCGCCGCACCGGCAGCACACCGGGACTGACTCCGAGGGCCCTCAGACGGGACGCCCAGAACGGCTGGTCCAGCATCACGGGTACCGGCACCGCCGGCACCCCGGCCCGCAGACCGGCCGCCGTGGTGCCGGCCCCCGCATGGTGTATCACCGCGGCCACCTGCGGAAACAGCTGCGCATGCGGAACCTGGCCTATCGTCAGCAGGTCGTCTCCGTGGAGGGACAGGCCTGCCTGGCCCGTCTGCAACACCCCGCGTACGCCGGCGAGCCTGAGGGCGCGGGCCACCAGACGCCCGAGGTCCTCCGCGTCCCCGAGATGCATGCTGCCGAAGCCCACGTAGACCGGCGGCGGTCCGGACCGCAGGAAATCGGCCAGTCCGGGGTCCGGCGTCCAGTCAGGGTCCTCCGCCGGCCACCAGTACCCCACCACGTCCATGCCCGGCCGCCAGTCGGAAGGTCTGGGTACGACCCTGGGGCTGAAGCCGTGGTACACGGGTGATGCCGCCCGCCTTCGCCGGACGGCGTGCGCCGTCACGTGCAGGCGCCGCCGCAGATGACGCACCGCCGGTGCGTAGAGGCGGACCAGCAATGACTGGGCGCAGTGGCCCGCAGTCAGGTTGCCCTGCGGTCCCAGCGACGGGAAACCCGAGATGACCGGGGGGAACTCCCGTGTGGGGGCCAGTGGTTGCAGGTAGACCCCGCTGCTGGGCAGTCCCGTTCCTTCCGCTGCCACCAGCGCCAGGGGAGCCAGGCCGCTGGAGAACAGAAGGAGGTCCGCACCGGAGGCGCAGGCGTCCGCCAGCGCCTCCCCCATCACCGGTCCCAGATCGCGCACCACACGGATCTGCTCGGTCACGGAGAGGCCGGCCTTCGCCGGTGGGCGCCGCGTGCCGGGGCCGGCTGACGCACCCTGGTCGAGCGGCAACGGAAGAAAGTCGAGTCCACAGCGGCGGACCAGCGCGGCGGAGCGCTCATGCGTCGCCACCACCACCTCGTGCCCGGCTGTCCTCAAACGAGTCCCCAGGCCGGTGTACGGGGCGACGTCCCCGTGCGAACCCGCGGAAGCTATCAGCACACGCATGGCCAACTCCCTTCATTGGCAGGCGTGTTGAACGATCAGTTACGTCGTGCAATCACCCGGTAGGCGTTGGACAGACGGGTGCGGCGGATGACGGGCGCCAGCAGGAGGTCCGCTGCGAAGAGGGCGACCAGGGCGGGTGCGGTCTGCTGCAGCAACAGCCTGCGGAGCCAGCGCCTGAGCGGGCCCGGTCTCTTGGGATTCCAGGGCTGATCCTCGTACGGCAGAACGGACTTGAGCAGGTTGGCCGCCGCGGAGGTGAGGTCGGTGGGGATGTGTGGCGTGCGCCGGTCGACGGCCACCACCGTGAAGCCGTGCTCGTCCAACGCCTCGCAGAGGTTTTGCAGCGGAAGGAGGTGCAGGTGCTGCGGTTGCAGCCACGGGCCCCACCAGCGGCCGAGCAGACGGGCGGAGAGGGACTGCGGATCGGGGACCTCGATCACGAGATGGCCGCCTACGCGGAGCGTTCGGTGCGCTGCATCCAATTCCCTGCGCGGTGTGGGGGTGTGTTCGAGGTAGTGGTACATGCTCACCACGTCGTACCGTGCGGCGAACCGGCGACTGAGGTCGGTGAACGATCCTCGGTGGGCTCGCGCGATGCGGCCCTCGCGTGCGGCGCTCTGCACGCCATCGCCCTGGTCCAGCCCGTGGAATTCGGTGTCCGGATGAATTTTCCGGGCCGTGGCGCAGAAGTGGCCCTGGCCGGTTCCCACGTCCAGCCACAGCGACGGGCGACCGTAGGGCAGCACTGCGCGGGCACGTGCCCGGTAGAGCATGACCGCAAGGGGCGAGGAGGCCAGTCGCGCCATCGTCGCCCGTCCCAGGCCGTCGTAGCAGTCGCGGTAGTAGAACTCCCTTCCCTCTTCGCTGAGTCGGGGGTTCTGGAAGACGTGACCGCAGCTGCAGCACTGATCGAGTACGAAGATCCCCGGTTTGCGCTGGAGGTGGTCTCTGGTGCGCAGCCGCCGGCGCAGGCTGGTGGAGGTGCACCAGGGGCACTCGGTCCGGCGGGGTTCGAAGAACCGCTCCAGGCCCTGTGCCAGGTCGCTCTGGTAGCCGGGCCTGAGGGCGGCGACCCTCTTCCGGCGCTCGTTCGACATCCTCATGGGGCACCTCTTGCGTTGCTTGCCGATGGCTGTGGTGGGCCCGGAGCCGGTCGCCGTCCTGTCGCGGAGGGGCGGACCCTCGGACCCAGTGGGGGTGGAGACGTTGCTGCCTGCGAAAAGGCGCGGCGGTCGGTGCGAGCGCCGGACCGGCGCGAGGCAGGATGCTCCGCTGTCTGTGGGAAGGGGAATGCGCGGGGGCCTGCCCGGTGGGGGTTGGGGGGAATTCCGGGTAGGCCCCCGCGCGCCTGGCCGGGAGGGGCCAGGCTCAGCGACCCGTAGTGTCAGATACCGGGCCCTGCGGTGTAGGTGAAGGCGCCCGCAGCAGTTGCCGCTCCGCCTGTAGTGGCCACCACTCCATCCACCGTGCCGGCGGCCCCGGGTGGGGTGACGGCCGCAATGATGGTGTCGCCGATGACGTCGAACGATGCCGGGCCACCGCCGAAGGAGACCGCCTGCGTGGTGGTCAGCTGGGTACCGGTGCTGGTGACGGCTGTGCCACCGCCGGTGGAGCCTTGGTTGGGGGTGATGGGCATGGTGCCTCTTCTCACTGTGGGGGGACATGCCTGGCCCGCGGGCCGGGCGCTCTGCTGTGCTGCGGTGCGCGCCCTGATGTCGCAGCGAGCCGGTGGTGTCGTCCGGCTGCCCGGTGGTGGGGTTCGGCCGTGCCGTCAGTCCGCGCAGCCCGGGATGCTTCCCGCACAGGCGCAGTCGTCCGGCGCGTACCGCACAGGGGCCTGGGCACGGGCGGTGGCCGGTACTGCCCTCAGGCCCGCGGTCAGAGGACAGACCACGAGTGCCGACCGAAGAGCACGGGCGGTTGGCATGAGGCCCCCAAGCGGTCGTGCGAGCCGCTGCTCCTGCCCTGCTGAGAAGCAGCACGGGCGGGCGAGGCAGGTCCTCTGCCGAGGGAACCGGTAAGGCATCGCCGTCGTCAGACCGGTGCGGGGCCGGGACTCCAAACCGGGAAGCGAACAGAAACCGCCGTCACGTGCTCCCCCGGAGAAGATGGGCGGCTCACCGGATTGGACGCACCAAGTAACCCACCAGGGTGACGGGGCGGGCAAGGTTTCCGGAGGAGGGTCATCCGAATGGCCGCGCGCGCACGTTGCGCTGTCCGGCGCGCGGCCTGAGCGGGCTCTGACGTTCGCTCAGTGGTACGGACACCGATCCCTCCCGTGGGTCTGCTCGTCGACGGGCGAGAAGCGGACCGCACCTCTCTCCAGCGCAGTGGATGCGCTGTCGCCGGACGAGGGAGCGCAGGACCCGGATGTCCCTGATCGCCACGGCTTCCGACGACCGGTTGGTGCGACGGTGGACCGTCCCTCACCACCGGGCACCGGACAAGGACACCACGCGGACGGTTTGAGTGCCCGACACACTGGTGAACACACACCTTGCACGTACCACTGGAGCGAAACCGCGCCTGACCGCGGTGCTGCGGCAACGGGAGCGAGGGGGGTCGAGGTGTCCTCCGGCTTACGGGCGGTTGCCCGTCTGGTCACGGCGATCACGGTCATCACGGCCTACATCGCGTTGCACTTCACCGTCACCGCATGCCTGGACCTGCAGGCCCGTGACCGTTTCCGCGAGGCGCCGGTGCGGGCCGCTGCCTTCGTCGCCGCACTGGACCGCTACGCCGACGGAGAGCGGTCCGCGCGCGCTGACATCCAGCGGATCGACGCGTGGTTCGGCCGGAACGCCCCGTCGGGGGCGAGCCAGTCAGCGATCTCCGCCGCCGCCGACGACGCCGAGGAGGGCAGGGTTTCCCTGGCCCGCGAGCACCTGGCCGGGCTGGCGGCAAAGACCGCCCAGGATCAGGCGGGGCTCGACCGGGAACTCAGCTCGTCGACCGCGGCCGCGCTGTACTTGGCGGTGCCCGCTGGGGTGCTTCTCGTGCCGGCGCTCCGGCTGCGTCATCGTCGCCGGTCGGGCGCCGCGGAGGTCGTAGACGTGGTCAGCCGGTTCGTCCCGCCCCAACCGTGGTGGCGGCGACCGGTGTTCCTGGTGTTCAGCTGGTGCGGATACGCCCTGTTCGCGGCGGGCACCTTCGCGGTCACCGGGGCGGAGCGGCAGGGCTACAAGATGCCGCTGGAGGCACAGGTGCTCTTGCTGCTCGGTGGTCTGGCCGCGCTGGGCGCCGCCGTCCTGATCCTGCGTCACTGCCGTCCACGCTCGGCGCGCAGCGCGGCCCAGGCCCTGCTGGCCGACGGCCGTAAGCCGGTGCTCTACCTGCGCAGCTTCGCCGACGACGACACCGCGGCCTCGGTCGACGACGGGGCGCCGATCAACCTCCATTCGCGGGAGGAGCAACTCGCGGCGGCATTGAGCGCCTTCGGCCCCGTCATTGCAGTGGGAAAGCCCGGGGAGCCGCTGCCACGCCTGGGAGCGGCGCGGTTCTATCTGCCGCCGGACGACTGGCAGCCCGGTGTCCTGCGGCTGATGGAGCTGTCCCAACTCATCGTGCTGGGCCTCGGATCGGGCGAGGGGCTGTGGTGGGAGGTCGAGCGGGCCCGCGCCACTCAGCCCGCGCGGAAGCTGGTCCTGCTGGCGCCCGGCGGACGGCCGGACGTGGTCGAGCGGCTGGCCGAGCATCTGCCGGCACCGTCCCGGCTGGACGAGGTGATCGCGGGTGACTCCTGGATCTCCGCCGTCATCGCCTTCGCCCCCGATGGGACACCCCAGGTGCGTCCGGTGGAGCGGCGGGCCGGGACCATGACCCGGCGAGGCGGTTTCGGGTACCTCGTGGCCCGTTTGAGGAAGGTCGGTCTGATGTCGATGACCGTGACCACGCCCGCGTACGACGTGATCCGTGCCGTGAAGGCCGCTCTGGCGTCGGTGGGGGTGCGCAGACGGATGTTGGCCTTGAAGGGACTTTTCGCTGCGCAGGCCGCGTTGTGGGCAGGTATGGCGCTGGTCGTGGCCCTGGGCCTGCTGTCCTGGCTCGTGTCCCGGGCACTGCAGCTCTTCGGCCCCTGACAGCGCCGCCTGCGGGAAAGGAGAAACGGCAGACGTGTCAGGGCGCTCCGGAGTAGCATCCCGCCTCAGGGATTGTTCAGCGTTTGCGCGGGATTCGGGGGAATCATGGACGGTCCGCAGGAAGCCACGCCGATGCATGCGAGCCTGGCCGGTCCGCAGCGGCCCAGGACGGTGACCGGAACGGGCACCGCCGCGATGGCACTGATCTTGCTGGTGCTGGTGGGCGAGGTCTTGATCGCGGTGTCCGACTGGCGCACTTACCTGGTCGTCCACGACTACAAGGCCGGGGCGGCGGCGATCATGGACCTTGAGGCGGCCGACGACTTCTCGCAGCTGGTGTCGCTGCCGTCGGTCGTGGCATGGGTGGCAGCCGGCGTGGTGTTCCTCGTCTGGTTGTGGCGGGCGCGGTTCAACGCCGAGTTGTTGGGCGGCGCCGCCGCGCAGCGCCGTTCCCGGGGCTGGGTGGTGGGCGGTTGGTTCACCCCGGTGGCCAACCTGTGGGTTCCGTACCAGGTCGTGTCGGACATCTGGCGGGCCAGCGCACCCCGGCGGCCGGTCCCCACTGGACTGGTCCTGGCCTGGTGGGCGCCCCTCGTGGTGAGCGCGGTCCTCGGCCGGGCCCTCCTGGGCCTCTACGTGTCGGAGGAGATCACCGAGGAGAGCCTGCTGAGCGCCGCGAAGCTGTCCACTTTGAGTACCGTGCTCGATGTAGTCGCCGGTCTGCTGGTGCTGGTCATCATCAGGCGCATCACCGTGTGGCAGAACCAGCGGCTCGTGCGGAGCGCAGCACCTCGACCGGCCGCAGATCGGCCGTGAAAAGCCGGGCCCGGCCGGGCCCGGCTCGTCGGTCGTTGCCCTCATCAGGGCTGGAGCATCACGAGAGACCGGAGCTGTGCGGAAGCAGCAATTCCGAGTCCGCGTGGAGCGTGATGCGCACCGGTGTGAAGGTGGTCGCGTCCACGGGCGACTCCCCGGTGCCGGTGCTGCGGACGTAGCGCGGATGGGCGCCGCCGCTGATCTGCCAGCGTATGCGGTGCCCGACGGCGAAGCGATGGGCGGTGGAGCTCATCGGCACGGTGACCTGCGAGGGCGTGTGTTCCGCCGCCCGGATCCGGCCCAGCCCGTCACACACGTTGACGGAGCGGCCCTGTTCGTCCACGTCGCACAGGCGGGTGAAGACGTCGGCGTGGCCGGTGTCGGTGGAGAGGGTCAGCCGCGCGGAGACCGGGCCCAGAATGTCCACGGGCTCGGTCAGTGGGGGGCCGGTGAATGTCAGGACATCGTCTCGGGCCTCCAAGGTGGCGTTGTCACGAGGTCCGGCGGTGCGGGAGAGCAGGGGGCCGCCGAGTGACGGGGTGGGGTCGGCCGGGTCGTAGCGGAACGTGGTCACCGGTGCGGAGTCCGTGGGGGCCTGCCGGGTGAGATGGCCGCCCGGAACGGGGTACCACGAGGCGGCAGCCGGGGCCGACGGCCAGTCGTCGAGGTCCCGCCAGGCGTCCTCGCCGCCGATGTGTAGGCGCACCGTGGTGGGGCGCAGGTCGGAGGGATCGGCGTACAGGTGGGCGCGCAGCCACGCCAGACTTTCGGCGAACACCTCGGGCCATCCCTGTTGCACGGCGGAGGTGTGCGTCCAGGGGCCGATGAGCAGGGCGGTCTCGCATCCGGCCCGGCGCAGTCGACCGTACTGTTCGAGGGTCTGGTCTAGCAGTACGTCGCGCCACCCGCCGACCAGACTCGTGGGTACCTGCAGCCGGTCCGCCGTCTCGGCCACCGAGATGCCGTCCCAGTAGGCGTCGTTGGCGTCCGGGTGGGCCATCACGTCGTCCAGCCAGGGCACTTCGCCGATGGCGGACACGTGTGCGCCACGCAGCGGCTGCGCGGTGGTGATGTCACGCAGGCGCCTGTGCAGACGCAGGCTCGCTTTCAGCAGCGGTGCCACGCCTTGGTGCTGATACGTCATGCCTGCGCCGACGGCCAGAGCGTTCTCCAGGTGGAGCACACCGTCCGTGTGGAAGAAGGCGGAAGGATCGTGCAACCCCAGCTGCACGACCATCGCCTTCAGCTCCGGTGGCGGGTTCGCGGCCAGGGCCCACTGCACGTATCCCAGGTAGCTGGGGCCGATCGTCCCCAGCCGTTCGTCGAACCAGGGCTGTTCGCGCAGCCAGGCCACCGTGGCCTGGCCGTCAGCGGCCTCGCTGCGCCACGGATAGAACTCACCGCCCGAGCCGCCGGTGCCCCGGCAGCTCTGCAGGACCACGTGGAAGCCTTGTTCGGCGAAGAGCAGGCCGTACATGGGAGCCCACGGCAGCCCCCGGCCGTACGGCGAACGGACCAGCAGGGTGGGGAAGTCACCCTCGGCGCGAGGGAAGTAGTGGTCACTGATCAACGGGATGCCGTCGGCAGCCGGCACCTCCAGCCCCGGCTCGTATCCGACCTCGTGGCGCTTCGCCGGGAGGCCCCGCCAGGTCGCCCTCAACATCCGTGCGGACAGCGGTGGCTTCTTGGCAGACGGCACCCAGGACGGCCTGGTCACGGTTTCGGGCATGCGTGAGGACATGGTTCCCCCTCCTTCATTACGTACACTGTACGAGGATAGGGGATGCACGGATGCTCTGCGCAAGTGCCGCCCCGTAACGGCGGTGGTGGGAGCGTGAGTTCGTGCCAGGTGAGGGAGGAGGCGGGGAACGCAGGGCGTCGGGCGCGGACGGGCCCTGGCTGCGGTTCGGGGCTTCCTCAGTCGTTGAGCAGCCGCCACGTGGTGAGGGCGAGCCTGGCGCGCAACAGGCCGGCGGGTTCGGTGAGTTCCAGGCCCAGGGTCCTGCCGAGCTGTTCGAGTCGGCGGGCGACGCTGCTGTGGTGCAGGTGGAGGAGGTCGGCGGCCCGGCGCAGGGAGCCGGTGGCGCAGTAGGTGTCGAGGGTTTCCAGATCGTGTGGAGTGTCGGCGATGCGGGCGACGGCGAGCACATCGGCGTTGTTGCGTGCGATGTCCTGCGGTATCTCGGCCAGGAGCGCCAGCGCGCCCAGTTCGTCATGGTGGACGACTGGTTGGCGCGAGGTGGTGAAGCGGAGGGCGGTGCGGGCCTCCCGCCATGACCGGTCGGGGCTGGTCGCGGCGCCGAGGCCCGCGCAGACGCCGGCCGGAAACCGATCCGGAGCGATGGCGGTGGCCAGGATGACGCCCACGTCGGCGAGGGGTGCCGCCTTCACCGGGCGGCCCGGGCAGATGAGGCTGCCGATCCGGTCGAGCGGGAGGTGCGACCGTACGGCGACGACGCGGACGGGCAGGTCGGCGGCGAATCCCAGCAGCCGCAACGCCCGCGCACGGCCGGCCTCGTCGCTGTCGGCGCTGATGACCAGTTCGACGAGGGCGGGGTCGGCCATGGTGGTGCGGGCCGGGCCGTACCGCTCGGCGACCGCGGCGGCGGCGAGGGCGAGCCGGTCCAGCAGCACCTCGTCGAGGTCGAGCGAGCCGGACGGGCCGGGCGCGCCGGGGCGTTCCAGCCACACCGTGCCGATCTCCTCCTCATCGAGAAGGATCGGCACCGTGGTGGACGCGGGTGCCGGCGGGGCAGGCGCTTGCCTGCCGTCGGGGGCCATGCGGATCGGCCGTTCCGTGCCGTGGAGTTGGATTCCGGCGACGCATTCCGCCAGGCCCGCCGAGGCCCGGGCGAGGGCCGGGAGATCCACCCGCCGGCGCATCAGTGTGTCGTAGAACGCGACGATGCGGAGCGCGCCGTCGACGTGCGAATCCATTCCTGACAGCCGTACGGCCAGTGCCTCCATGGCAGGAGGATAGGACGGGCAGGCAGGGAGGAGAGGCGCCGTTCGGTGCGTGATCGGGTGGCACTGCCCGACAGTCGGCGGGTGATCCCATGGACGGCAACCGCGAGGATGGCCGACATGGATCCCGAACTCGAAGCGTTCATACCGTTGTTCCCACAGGTCGACCTGCTCGACCCGGTCGCCGAGCGCAATTATTTCGCCGACCTGGCGGCCAAGCTGCCGCCCCCGGACACCACGCGCATGGAGATCGAGGACCGCACGGTGCCCGGCGATCCGGACGTGCCGGTGCGGATCTACCGCCCGCACCAGGCGCAGGGCGCCATCGTGTGGCTGCACGGCGGCGGATTCGTCTACGGCGGCCTGGACACCGAGCATCCGTGGGCCACCCGGATCGCCGACGCATCCGGCGCGGTGGTGATCTCGGTGGACTATCGACTGGCTCCCGAGCACCGGTTCCCGGCCGCCCTGGACGACGCCTACACCGTGCTGACCTGGACGGCCGAGCACGCGGCCGAGCTCGGCATCGACCCGGAACGGATCGCGGTCGGCGGGCACAGTGCCGGCGGAGGGCTCGCGGCCGCGGTGGCGTTGCGGGCGCGTGACCGGCAGGGGCCGCCGATCCGATTCCAACTGCTCAACCAGCCCGGACTCGACGACCGGCAGGAGACCTGGTCGGCGCGGAATTTCCGGCAAACGCCCTGGATGACGCGCGACAAGGTCACCGCGTCCTGGCGCCACTATCTGGGCTCCGCGCCGGCCACCCCGTACGCGGCCCCGGCCCGGGCCGCCGACCTGTCCGGTCTGCCGCCCGCCTACGTGGCCACCGCGGAACTCTGCCCGAACCGCGACGAGGACATCAGCTATGCGCTGCGCCTGCTCCAGGCCGGCGTCTCGGTCGAGCTGCACCAGTGGCCCGGCACCTTCCACGGCTCGCAGGCGATCCTGTCCGCCGAGATCTCACAGCGGCAGATCGCCGAACTCGGCGCCGTCCTGCGCCGCGCCCTGGCCGAGTGAGCCCTGGACGGCGCGTGGCGGCCCCGTGGAGGAGCCCTTGCGACGCCGTGGACGAGGCCCGGCCGGGCCGTGGAGGCGAGGCGTCCCGGCCGGGCCAGGGATGTCGAAGAGCACCGGGCCAGTCCCCGGTGCGCCCCTTGATCACGAGAGGACGAGTGTCATGAAGATCCGACCCGAGGCAAGTGGAAGTGCGGCCGCGCTGGGCGTGGGCGCGGGCCCGGTCGCGGCGGTCCCCACGCCCGAGGAGACGGGAGCCGCACCGGCCGGGAGCACGCATCCGTCGAGCGGATTCGATCCTGCGGCGCTGCAGTCCGCCCTGGACGGAATCCACCGTGCGGGGACGCCGGGTGTCTACGCGGAGGTACGCGCGGCCGGCCGGACATGGCGCGGCGCATCCGGCGTCGCCGATCTCCGAACCGGCCGTCCCGTCGCTGCCGACATGCGGCAGCGCGTGGGCAGCATCACCAAGACCTTCACCGCCGCCGCCGTCATGCAGCAGGTCGAAGGCGGCCGGATCGAACTCGACGCACCGATCGGCGGTTATTTGCCGCACTTGGTGCCGGGAGAACGCGGCGAAAAAATCACCGTCCGGATGCTGCTCAACAACACCAGCGGCATTCCCGATTACCTCCCCTACGCCTTCCCGTCCCTCGGTAAGTTCCCCTCCCTGCCGGACATCTCGCCCGAGAGCCTGGACGACAACCGGTTCCGGGAGTTCCGCCCGGAGGAACTGATCGAGAGCGGACTCAACGCGCCTCCCGCCGGCGAGCCGGGAGGCCCCACCGGGACGTACTCCAACACCAACTACCTGCTCCTCGGCCAACTCCTGGAACAGGCAACGGGCACCACGGCCGAGGAGTGCATCACCCGGAATGTCATCGAGCGCGCCGGCCTCCGGCACACCGAATTCCCGGCCGGACCGCATATCGACGGACCACACTCGCGGATGTACGAGGCGTTCTACGGCCTGATCGATCCGCCCCGCGACTACAGCGTCTACAGCACGTCATGGGTGCGCACAGGCGCCGGGCTGGTATCGACCATGGAAGACCTCAACCATTTCTACGGCGAGCTGCTCGACGGCCGGATCGTCAGCCCTTCGTCGCTCGCGCAGATGCAGCGCACGGTCCCGGTCCGCGCCCTGGACGGACAGCTGATCGACTACGGTCTCGGTCTGCAGAAGGTCACGGTTCCCGGCTGCGGCACCTTCTGGGGCCACCACGGCACCGTCTGGGGGGCCGCAACGATCTCCCTGACCCGCGCCGACGGAAAACGGCAGCTGTCCCTCGCGATGAACCTCTCCAGGTGGAACAGGATCGACGCTTCGGGAAAGCCGCAACACCACCCCATCGACGACGCGCTTTCGGTCCTGTACCGGCACGCAACATCGGGCAGCGGAACCGCCGTCCAGGCCAAGGACGCGGAGAGTGAGCAGCCCGGGCCACGGTGACGGCTGACGGCCTGGCCCAGGGGACGATCCGTCTCCTTCGATGCAGCGCAAGCCGTATCGCTGCGAGAAGTCGATACCCCCTCGCATTCCAGCCCGGGATCCGCGAAAAAGAGCGTATTGCCGTGCCGCCTCTGGGTACTTGCCACATACTTTCGCGAGGTCGGCAAGCCAGGACCAGGGCAAAAACAAAGGCAAGGAGGTCATCCACTCCTTGCCACTCTCAACATATAGCGCATGGGGGGCCTTGCCGCAAGGCCCCCCTCGTGCCGCAGAATCGCCGGCCGAAGCCACAATCTGCGGAAACGGGTGTCGCGAAGTGCGTGTGTTGTTGTCGACCTATGGGTCGCGGGGGGACGTCGAACCGCTGGCGGGACTCGCGGTGCGGTTGCGGGAGCTCGGCGCGGAGGTACGGGTGTGCGCGCCGCCGGATGAGGAGTTCGCGGAGCGACTGGCCGGCATCGGTGTGTCGCTGGTGCCCGTCGGTCCGTCGGCGCGCGAGCTGACCACCGCGGCGCCGCCGCCGTCTTCGCTGCCCCAGTACGCGGCCGAGCTGATCGCCACCCAGTTCCAGGTGGTCGCCGCGGCGGCCGAAGGATGTGACGCATTGGTGGCGACCGGCATGTTGCCGGCCGCGGCCGGCGCGCTGTCGGTGGCCGAGAAACTGTCCGCCGCCCTCAAGACCGCCCTGGCCCCCGAGACCCGCGCACGAGCGGCCGCCGTGGCCGGGACGGCCCGTACCGACGGCGCGGCGGTGGCCGCGAAGCTGCTGCTCGACGCGGTCGGCTGAGAACAGCCACCGACGTCCGGTGAATCCCACGGGACCGGGACCGGGACCGGGACCGTCGAGCCGAGACCGAGAACCAGAACCCTTGCCGCGCGCAACGGTCGCGAGCGAGCGACCGCAGATCGGAGCCCTGCTGTGCACCCGCTGACCACCAGCGTGTTCGACCTTCCCGACCACCTCTCCCCCAAGGCCGATCCCACGCTGATCGCCGGCGACGAGCAGCACTTCGCGGCCATCGCGGAGAGCCTTGAGCAGACCATCGCCGAACTCTCCGGCCGCCTCGAAGCCGAGCGCAAGGCCCCCGGTGGCATGGGGCGGCAGGCCATGGACCGGGACGCGGAGATCCACCGGCTGACCGCCCGCCTGCGCGCGCTGCGTCGCTTCGGCCTGGACCTGTGCCTCGGACACATGGTCGGCGCGGACGGCTCGGAACCGGTGTACGTCGGCCGACTCGGCCTCACCGACAGCACGGGTCGCCGGCTGCTGGTCGACTGGCGCTCCCCCGCGGCCGAGCCGTTCTTCGGAGCCACCCACGCCAACCCGATGGGTCTGGCGAGCCGCCGCAGGTATCGCTGGACCCGCGGCCGGATCAGCGACTACTGGGACGAGGTGTTCACCCCGGACGGAGGTGTCGGGCACGCCGCGCTCGACGACCAGTCCGCCTTCATCGCCAGTCTGGGCAGCAACCGCTCGGCACGGATGCGCGATGTGCTCGGCACCATCCAGGCCGACCAGGACACCATCATCCGCGCGGGATCCCGCGGCGCCCTGGTGGTCGACGGCGGTCCGGGCACCGGCAAGACCGTGGTCGCCCTGCACCGCTCCGCCTACCTCCTCTACTCCGACCCTCGCCTCAGTCACCGAAGGGGCGGTGTGCTGTTCGTGGGTCCTCACCGGCCCTACCTGGCCTATGTCGCCGACGTCCTCCCCAGCCTCGGGGAGGAGGGGGTGCAGACGGCCGTGCTGCGGGACCTCGTCGCCGAGGGAGCCACCGCAGCGGTGGAGGCCGACCCGGAGGTGGCCCGTCTGAAGTCGTCCGCGGACATGGTGAAGGCGATCGAGACGGCCGTCAGGTTCTACGAAGAGCCACCCGCCGAGGGGATGACGGTCACGACCGACTGGTCCGACATCTGGCTGAGCGCCGACGAATGGGCCGAGGCCTTCGACGCACCCGAACCAGGCACTCCGCACAACGAGGCGCGCGAGCAGATCTGGGACGCGCTGGTCACGATCCTGCTGGACAAGCTCGACGGTGACGTCTCCCCCGAGCTGTTCCGCAGGTCGTTGCTGCACGACGAAGAGCTGGTCACCACGCTCAACCGCGCGTGGCCGCTGCTCGAAGCGGCCGACCTCGTCGGAGACCTGTGGTCGGTACCCGCGTACCTGCGGATGTGCGCTCCCTGGCTCAGCCGCGACGAGGTGCGCAGGCTGCAGCGCAAGGAAACCCCCCAGGCCTGGACGGTGTCCGACCTGCCGCTCCTGGATGCGGCACGGCAGCGCCTCGGCGACCCGGAGGCGGCTCGACGACAGCGACGGCACAAGGCCATCCTCGCCGCCCAGCGCGAGCGCATGACGCAGGTCGTCGACAACCTGATCGAGGCCGCGGCCAGCTCCGGCGCCGACGGTGATGACGGCGAGGGCCTGGTGAGGATGCTGCGCGGCCAGGACGCCCAGGTCAGCCTGGTCGACGAGTCCGAACTGCCCGCCCTCGAAGCGGACCGGCTCGCCGGCCCGTTCGCCCACATCGTGGTCGACGAGGCCCAGGAACTGACCGACGCGGAATGGCAGATGCTGCTGCTCCGCTGCCCCTCCCGCAGCTTCACCATCGTCGGTGACCGCGCCCAGGCCAGACACGGCTTCACGGAGTCGTGGCAGGAACGGCTCGAACGCATCGGCCTCGACCGGATCAACCTCACCTCCCTGAGCATCAACTACCGCACCCCGGAAGAGGTCATGGCAGAAGCCGAGCCGGTCATCCGCACCGCACTCCCCGACGCCAACGTACCGACCTCCATCCGCAGCAACGGCCTCCCCGTCGTCCACGGATCCGCCACCGACCTGCAGTCGATCCTCGACACCTGGCTCGCCGCACACCCCGAAGGGACCGCCTGCGTCATCGGCGACCCCACGTTCCCCGCGACGTCCCGCGTCAGGTCGCTGCCCCCGGAGCTGTCCAAGGGGCTTGAGTTCGACCTGGTCGTCCTCATCGACCCGGACGCCTTCGGCCAGGGCATCGAAGGCGCCGTCGACCGCTACGTCGCGATGACCCGAGCCACCCGGCAACTCGTCGTCCTGACCAGCGCCTGACACCCCGGCCGGACGCCCGCCCGCCCCCACGGAAACCGCTTGAGCAAGCGATCATGACCGTGGCACCACTTCGTGGTTCCTCACATGGTCACGGGATGCGTAGGGGGTCGGTGGGCGTGCCGCTCGGAGAACTGGTGAAACAGCGGGCGATGGGCCCGGCGGACGCCGAGGCGCGGCCTGGTCATGCTGCAGGACGCGGAGCCGGAGAAGGGCATCGCGAAACTCGACATCTACCTGGGCGAGAAGGCGTACTGGGGCAAGGGCTACGCCACTGACGCGGTACGGACGATCTGCCGCTACGGCTTCGAGGACATGCGCCTGCACAAGGTGACGCTCACCGTGGTCACGGAGAACGACGCCGCACGCAGGGTCTACGAGAAGGCCGGCTTCGTCGAGGAGGGCCGCCTGCGCCAGGTCTTCCGTCGTGACGGCCAGTGGTACGACATGTTCACGATGGGCCTGCTGGCGAGCGAGCTCCGCTGAGCCGGGATCAGTACGTCACGGTGATCCGCCGTGCCGGGCCGTCCACGCTCACCAAGCCGCCGTACGGGATCACCCATTGCGGATCGGTGTGCCCGAAGTCCACGTCGAAGACGGCCATGGTCTGCGGGGCATACGCCGCCAGCGCACGCAGCACCGCCTGGCGCTGTTCCACCGCGTAACGCCGCTTGCTCTCCGCATTGTTCGGCTGCCCGAAGGGCCATGCCTTGGCGCGGCCGGCCGCACTTCCCGTCCCGCACTTCCGTTTCCGGCGAGCCCTCTCGTGGCGTGGAGGTCCACGGGTCTCGGGCTCATCGGCTCGGTCACCGAATTCGGTTTCCTGGGCCGGCGCGATCGGCCAAGCTGGGGCCATGCCTCGCAGAATCATGTTCGTGCAGCTCAAAACGGGCTACGACACCGATCGCGGACCCTCGTGGATCGGATGGGTGGAGTTCTCCAAGACCTGGAAGACGGCCTACTTCCACGGGCGGACCCTGCGGCGTGGCACGGGTCTCGGCTTGTCCGACGCCAACTTCTACGACGTCGAAACCCATGAGGACTTCTGGATCTCTGGACCGAAACGCGACCGGGGCGACACACGGTACGGACCGGAGGGGCCGACCATAGAGGGCGATGCCGCAGACGCTTACCGAGCGTTTCTCCAGGGGGCACCACTCCCCGGCCGGGAGGACGGTTAGGCGGTGCCTCTCGGGCGTCCTGCGGCCGAAGGACGTCTCGGCTCCGGCCGGTGAACGGTTAGGTGGTGTCTCGCGGCGTCTCGTGCGTTGAGCGTCCCGCTTCTACGCCTGCGAGGGGCCGAGGACGAGGAATTCGTTCCCCTCGGGGTCGGTCAGCAGCCGTCGGGGTGACTCGTGCGCTCCGGCGTCCCCGTGTGCGGCACCTGCGTCCAGCAGGCGCTGCACCTCGGCCGAAAGGTCGCTGCCGGCGCTGGTCGTGAGGGCCAGGTGGAGGCGGTTCCGGCTGGTCTTGGGTGCCACTGGCGGGCCCATGACCAGCGTGGGTCCGTCGGCGGCTGCCGGGGCGAGCCTGACGCCCCAGTCGCCCTTGTCCACGAGGGACCAGCCGCTCGCCTCTTCCCAGAACCTGCCCTGCGTGGTCGGGTCGGCGGCGTCCTGGCAGATCTGGGCAAGGCGACCGTGGGAGCCCTTCTGGGGCAGGACGCAGAATTCGTTGCCCTCCGGGTCGGCGAGCACCTCCCACAAAACCGCGCCCTGCCCGATGTCCAGGCGCCCGGCGCCCAGGGCCAGCAGGCGCCGCACGTCGTCCGCGTCGCCGGCGAGATCGAGGTGAACCCGGTTCTTCGCGGTCTTCGGCCGCTCCGAGGGGACGAACAGCAGGCCGACATCGCCCGCGCCGCGCGGCCGGATGGCCGTACCGTCGGCGATCGAGCCGTCGGCGATCGAGCCGTCGGCGATCGAGCCGTCGGCGGGGGCGGGCGGCTCGCATTCCAGGGCCTGCGCCCAGAAGCGGGCCAGGCGCGATGGGTCCGACGCCTCGATGACGACCGTGGTCAGCTTCGTGGGCATGCCGAGGACTCCTGTCGGTTGGCAACTTCGGCTGCTAGGCAGGGTAGTTGGCGGTGCTTCCGTTCATGGCGACGGCCCGTTGGGCGGTGGTGAGGGGCGGCGTCAGGTGGTCCGGCACGTCAGGCCGGTGATGCGGATCCTGCGCCGTGGTCAGGGGCGTACCGGCCGAGGTGGCGCTCGCAGGCGTCCCGGGCCGGGGCGGACAGCAGGTCGTGCGAGCGGGTGAACAGCCGGTAGAGGGCCGGGCCGTAGCGCTCGGCCAGATCGGCGTGGTGCGTCAGCACGTCGAGCTCGTTGGCGGCGGTGATCTCCAGGAAGGCACACACGTCCGGTTCCGGCGGCGTGTGTTCCCGGCCGGTGAAGCGGTCGCGGAAGACCACGGGGCGCCCGCCGCCGAGCCGTGGGTACACGACATCGCGGTCGCAGCTCGCATAGAGGTGGACCAGCGCCTCCGCCCGTTCGCCGATCAGTTCGGCCAGGACGGCGCGCTCGGTGACGTCCAGCAGTGTGTGGCCGAATCCGTCCGTGCCGTAGGCCGCGTGGCAGAGCCCCGCGATCTGTACGGCCGGGCCGGCGCCCCACGCGTCCAGCAGTTGCGCGACGCGCGTCAGGTGTTCCAGGAGTGTGCCACCGGGGTGGGGCACCCGGTCGGCGCCCCGGGTGCGCAGGAAGTCATCGATGTCCGGCCGCGCCGTGGCACCACCCGGGCCGCTTCCCCTGCCGCTTCCGCTTCGGCTTGCCGAAGAGCCGCCGTCCGTCAGGTCGCCCTGCTGCATCACGCCGCCGCCTCGTCCGCCGCGTGGGCCACCTCGGCCACCAGCCGTGCCGTGACCGGGGTTTCGACGCCGTGGGCGGTTCCGGCGCGCAGGACGGCTCCGCCGATGGCGTCGAGTTCGAGGGGGCGTCCGGCCTCGGCGTCGCGCTGCATCGAGGACTTCATCGACTGCGGAGCGCCGTCGAAGAACGACAGCAGGGACTCGGTGGTCACCGCCGCGCCGGCGGCCCGTGCCACGGCGGTGATCTCGTCGAGCACGGCGACCAGCTCCGGCCTCCGCTCACTGCGTACGGTCCCCAGGCCGGCCCGGTAGCGGGTGGTCAGCAGGGCGAACGGGGCCAGGAAGGCGAGTTTGTCCCAGAGCATCGCGGCCTCGTCGGGGCGCAGCGTCACGCCGAGGCCGGCCTGCCGCAGGCCGTCGGCGAGCGCGTCGAGCGGTGCCGCGAGTTCGAGGTGGGCGAAGGGGCTGGTGTGGACGATGCGGCCGGGTGCCGTACGGGTGGCCTCGACCTTGATCGTCCCTGCGACGACACCGGCGGCGGGGTAGCGCCGGCGGAGTACCGCGAGGTGGTCGAGGCCGTTGAGGAGGGGGACCACCAGCGCCTCACCGAGGATGTCGGCCGGGACCCGGTCGAGCGCCTCGTCCAGGGTGGTCTGCTTGACCGTCACGAAGACGGCGTCCACCGGCTCGCGCAGACGGGTGTCGGCTTCGACCTCTGCGGTGAAGTTCCCGTACCGGGCGCTCTCGACGTGGAGGCCGTCCCGGCGGAGTGTGGCCGCGGTCTGCTCGCCGGCCAGGCAGATGACGCGGTGTCCGTCACGGGCGAGCAGCGCGCCGAGCAGACCGCCGACGCCGCCGGGTCCGAGGACGGCCACCCTCAGGTTGGTTGTGCTCACGCGTCTGCTCCTGTCCTGACGAGACCGTCTGATCGGTGTGATGGGTGTGATGGGCGTGATGAGTGGGATGGGCGTGATGGGTGTGGTCGGGGTGGTCGAGGCGCCAGGCATGTAGGCCGTGTGCATCGGTGGATGGGCGACGACGGTTCCCTGGCACGGGGTGCGGGTCGGCACCCGCCGTACTCTCGCGCGTCCGGATCACGCAGAAAGCAGCGGCGGGTTGCCGCCCTGGGCCCTGTGACGATGATCAAGCCTCGGGGAAACCCAAGTCAATCCATGGGTTTACTGGGAAATACCCAAGCGATGCCTTGGGTTGGCGGGAGCGGCGCTGCCCGGGCATCACGCGATCACGCGATCACTCGGCCTCTGCGCCCGCGGCTATAGGGCTATCCATTCGCTGGCCGTCGTGACCTCGTCGAGGAGGTCGGTGAGCGGCTGGATGCCGAGGCCTGGGCCGGTGGGGACGTTGAGGTGGCCGTCGGTGAGGACGAAGGGGGGCGTGATGTCGGTGGCGAAGTAGCGGTGGGAGCCGGAGGTGTCGCCGGGGAGGGTGAAGCCGGGCAGGGCGGCGAGGGCGACGTTGGCGGCGCGGCCGATGCCGGTTTCGAGCATGCCGCCGCACCAGACGGGGATGCCGTGGGCGCGGGCCAGGTCGTGGATGCGGCGGGCTTCCAGGTAGCCGCCGACCCGGGCCGGTTTGATGTTGATGAGGGAGCAGGCGCCGAGGGAGATGGCCGCCGCGGCGTCGGCGGCGGACTCGATGGACTCGTCCAGGCAGATCGGGGTGCGCAGCATCTTGGCGAGCTGGGCGTGCTGGACCATGTCGTCGTTGGCGAGGGGCTGTTCGATCAGGAGCAGGCCGAAGGCGTCGAGTTTGGCGAGCTGTTGGGCGTCCACGAGGGTGTAGGCGGCGTTGGCGTCGACCTGGAGGAGGAGGTCGTCGCCGAAGCGTTCGCGGACGGCGCGGACCGGTTCGACGTCCCAGCCGGGTTCGATCTTCAGCTTGATGCGGACGTACCCCTCGGCGACGTAGCGTTCGACGGCGTCGAGGAGTTCCGGGACGGAGTTCATGATGCCGACGGAGACGCCGCAGGGGACGCGGTCCCGGGCGGCGCCGAGGTAGGAGCCGAAGGACTCGCCGGCGATGCGGAGTTGGGCGTCCAGGACCGCGGTTTCCAGCGCGCACTTCGCCATGTGGTGGCCGGTGAAGGGCTCCAGTATCCGTCCCACCGCGGCGGCGTCCACGCCGTCCTTGGGCAGGGCGGGGATGAGGAACTTGCGCAGGACGTCCTGTGCGCCGTCGACGTACTCGGAGCAGTAGCGGGGTTCGGACATGGCCGCGCATTCGGCCCAGCCCTCGCCGTCGGAGGTGACGACGCGGACCAGCAGCACGTCGCGGCTGGTCTGGACGCCGAAGGAGGTGCGGAACGGTGCGACGAGCGGCATCGCGATCCGGCGCAGTTCGACGCCGGAGATTTTGATCTTCATGGTGGGGTAACTCCTGTGGCTGGATGGAGAGTTGAGGGGTCAGGCGATGGAGGTGGGGGTGCGGTGGACGACGTAACTGCGCCGGTCGTGGAAGCCGGTCACGCGCGCGCCTTCGGCGAGCAGGCCGCCCAGGGTGTGCCGGACGGCCAGTCGCCAGGCGCGGGCGGCGCCGGCGTCCTGCCGACGGAGGGCTTCGATGTCGTCGGGCAGGTCGACGAGGACGGTGTCGGCGTCGGCCGGTCCGGTTTCGGGGCGGCCGCCGCGGTTCCGCAGGGCGTGTGCCGCGTCGGCGAGCCCAGCGGATGCGTTGCCCGGCCCTGGTGCTTCGGTGGGTGCGGTCAGGTCCCAGGCGGCCAGCACGCGGTCGGACTCGTCGCCGCCGTTGATGGCGTCGTCCATGGCGCCGTAGAAGGAGGTCAGATACTCCTCGGGGCGGGCGCCGAGTTTGACGAGGTTGAAGTAGGCGTTGCGGCGGATGAGCGGGTCGTAGGTCCAGGTGATGCGCTTCAGTCCGCGGGCGAGCGCCCACCGGCGCTGGTGCTGTTTGAGGGCCAGGCCGATGCCGCGGCCCATGGCGGCGCCGGTGATGTGGGAGTGCAGGGTGGTCGCGATGGGGTCGCCGAAGAAGGCGACGGACGCGCCGACCAGCCGGCCGTCCTCGTAGGCCCCGGCCACGTAGTTGCCGGCGTGCGCCAGGGCACGCATGACCTCGGCGGAGACGGGCGGGCCGGCGGTCTCCGTGCCCCAGATGTCGGCGTAGAGGCGGCTCACGGTGGCGAACTCCTCCACGGCGTGGAGTTCGCGGATCTCGGGTCCGTTCATCGCAGTGCTCCGACGAGGTGGGACAGGAGGCGGGCCCGGACCGGCATGGTGGCGGCGAGGACGTGTTCGTGGTCGGCGTGGGCGCCGTCGCCGACAGCACCGAGTCCGTCGAGGGTGGGGCAGCCGGCTCCGGCGGTGTAGTTGCCGTCGGATGCTCCGCCGACGGCCGCTTGCCGCAACGGGTCGAGGCCGAGCTGTGCGGCCTGTTCGGCGGCCAGGGCGAACAGCTCACGGGAGGCGTCGGGATCCAGGGGCGGACGGTTGGGGCCGCCGTCGATCTGCAGACGGGCGCCGCGGATCTGCGGTTGCCTGGTCCGGATGAGCTGGTCGACCGCTGCCTGTGCCGCGGCGGTGGGCACGCGCACGTCCACGTTCAATTCGGCGCGGGCGGGCACGGTGTTACTCGCGGTGCCCGCGGACATCAGGGTCGGGGTGAGGGTCGTCCCGGGCCCGGTGCGCGCGGTGACGCTGTCGGCGATGTGCTGCAGGGCGAGGAGCTGGTGGGCGAGCTCGGTCGCGGCGTTCACGCCCTTCTCGGGTTCCAGCCCGGAGTGGGCGGCCCGGCCGTGAACCGTGATGTCGTAGAGGGAGACGCCCTTGCGGCTGGTCTTCAACGCGCCTCCGGGGGCCGAGGGTTCGAGGACGAGGGTGGCCGTGCACTGACGCGCGAGGTCCTCGATGAGCCGGCGGGAGGTGTTCGAGCCGACCTCTTCGTCGCCGGTGACCAGTACGCAGATGCCGTCGAGGGACGGGAGCGAGGCCAGCGCGTGGAACATCTGGACCAGGCCGGCCTTCATGTCGAAGACGCCCGGGCCGCGGGCGATGCCCTGCTCCACCGACCAGGGGTGGGTCGTGAGGGAGCCGATCGGCCAGACGGTGTCGTGGTGGCCGAGGAGCAGGATGCGCGGCGTTCCGAAGGTCCACTGGACGTGGGTGACACCGCCGATCACCAACGTCTGCGCGGGGGTGCCGAGCAGGCGGCCGCCCTGCGCGGCGACGACCTGGGCACTGCGGGCCACGGCCGCATGGTCGGCGGAGTAGGACTCACAGGTCACGAGTTCTTCGAGGTCGGCGAGCATGGCGTCGAGGCTCGCCCTACGGTCCGCTCGCGCGGAACGGGATGCGGGGTCAACCGGCACGGGTCCTCCAGGGGTGGGATGACCGCCACGCTAGGCACGCTGACCAGGGCCTGGTTGGTAGCCCGGTGACAATCTGGGGAGCCGATTGGTGCCCGGAACCGAATCCGTGAGGAACGCCGGTGCCCGGCGGACCGGCCGCCCGCCGGGCACCGGTCGGACATGCGCGGGGGCGGCCCGCGCGACATCCGTAGGCGGGGTGTGCCGGGTGTCGCCGCTATCCTGCGGGCCATGTCCCACGCGTATGCAGCCCTTGACGATGCCGGGGTCGCGAGAGCAGCGGCCCGCGCCGGCGCGGACGTGGTGCGCAGCATGTACGGCCGGCGGCTCACCCGTATCGACAAGGGCGGCGGGGACTTCGCCACCGCCGCCGATGTGGAGGCCGAGACGGCGATCCTCGGCGTCCTCCGTGCCGCCCGGCCGGACGACGCCGTCCTCGGCGAGGAGGGCGGACAGCAGGGTGCCGCGAAGGCCGCGCGCCAGTGGCTGGTGGATCCCTTGTGCGGCACGCTGAACTACGCCGTCGGCACCATGCTGGTGGCCGTCAACGTGGCGCTGCGCGACGGGGCGGCAGCGGTGGCCGACCCGTTCAGCGGCGAGATCTTCTGCACCGACGGTGAGACCGCCTGGGTGCGGCACGACGGGGCGGATACCCGACTGGCACCCACGCCCGCCTCCCCACTCGTGGACGTCAACCTGGACCCGCCGTTCCCCAGCGCGCCCGGATTCCGGGCCGTGGACCTGCTGGCCCACCCCGCGTTCGCCGAACGGTTCCGGCCCCGGGTCGCCTCCACGACGCTGGCGTTGGCCTGGGTCGCCGCCGGCAGGCGCGCCGCGTACGTCACGGACGGCGGCGACCTGTCCGGGAGCGTGCACTTCGCCGCCGGTATCGCCCTGTGCCGGGCCGCCGGCTGCGTGGTCACGGGGATCGACGGCGCCCCGGTCGGGCCGGCAGGTCGCGGCCTCGTCGCGGCTGCCGACCGGGAAACCCACCGGCTTCTGATGTCCATGATGGGGAACTGATGCCTGGTCGAAGCCGGCACTGCGTCTGAGAGGTCACCGCCGCCCGGCCCTCGATACGGTCACGGGAGGCCTGCGCCTCCGGTACGCGTCCCCCCGCTCTCGCCGTTGCCCATCAGGCGGAGTTGGAGCATCGCGGCGAACCGGGCGGACGGGTCCTGCAGGTCCAGCTGTCCCACCTCGGCCACCCGGCGGAGGCGGTAGCGGAACGTGTTGGGGTGGACGAACACGCTCGCAGAGGCGGCGATGACGTCCCCGAAGGCGTCCAGCCACGCCCGCAGCGTCTCGACGAGATGGGCGTTGTGCTTGGTGTCGTAGGCCGTCAGCCGGGCGAGCGGGCCGGAGGGCTCGTCGCGGTGGGCGATCGCAAGGTCCCGCATCTCCAGCAGGAGGGCGTCGACGTACACGTCGGCGATCGAGGCGACGCGCTGGGCACTCTCGCCGCTGAGCAGTACGCGCAGCGCCCGGTCGGCGTTGGCCCGCGAGCGCGGGAGGGCGGCGGGCTCCTGGGCGACCGGGCCGATGCCGATGACGGCGCCGGCCCGGCCACCGGTGCGCTGCAGGAAGTTCTCCGCCACCTGCACGGAACGTTCCCGGGCCTGGGCCGGGTCGCCGGCCACCGGGAACAGCGCGTACGCCACGTCTCCCAGCAGGGCCACCGCGGAACGGGGCTGGACGGCGGTGAGGTGGACGGCCAGGGCGCTCGCGAGGCGCTGGCGCTCGGCGGTGAGGTGGGCGTGGTCCTCGCCGGCGCCGGGGGCCGGCCCCATGGCCATGACCAAGGTGGGCTCGTTCACCAGGCCCAGCCGGCCGAGCGCGTCGACCGCCCCTCCCCCGCCCTCCAGAGCGGTGGCGACGAGGTCGGCGCGCAGCCTGTTCTCGGCGTCGGTGCCCGCGCGGAACCGGAGCATGTGCAGCGCGGTGAGCTTGGCCGCCTCCCGGAACGCCTGGTCGCGCTCGGGGGTGAGCGGCTTCCGCAGCGCCGCCCACACCGACCCCAGGATCTCGTCCCCCGCGCGCACCGCGATCGCCACGCGTGGCAGCGCGACCTCGTCACCGACGGCCGGCGGAGGAATGTGCACCGGGCCCGCACTGCGGTACAGCTCCTTGAAGGCCCCGGTCTCCTCATGGACGCGCAGGTAGCAATCGGGCACCTGCCGGGCCAGGATGCTCTCCACGCGGGCGGTGTCGGCCTCGTCCTGCCGGCCGGAGAAGGCCAGGATCCGCGAGCGGCGGTCCTCGATGGTGATCGGGGCGTCCAGCAGGGTGGCGATCGCGTTGGCCAGCGCGAAGAGGTCACCGGACGGCACCCCGCCGAGCGTGTGTGCCCCCGCTTCGCCGACGTCCCCTTCGGACAGCAGCGTCCGCAGCATCGCCGCCAGCTGGGCCCAGGACGCGCCACGGGTCAGGGCCAGCAGCGCCACACCGGTCTCGGCCACGACCTGTTCGAGCTCGCCCGCGTCCTCGACCGGGCCCCGGACCACCAGAGCCGCGGCCCGAGGAACGGCGAGCTCCCGCAGGAGCCGGGAGATCTGCTCGGCTCCATGAACACCGACGCCGAGCACGATGGCGCGCTGCGGATACTGCTGGTCGTCATGCGGGTCGTGGATGCCGACGCCGCCGATCTCCTCGGCCGCCTCGGCGTCGCCGTACGACAGGTCCAGCAGGGTGGAGCCGAAGTCCTTGAGCACCCGGCTCAAGCTTCTGGCGGGGTGCGACGACATGCGCCTGATCATCTCCGCAGGTTAGGACCGTTACCGGCCCCCGGGTTGGTGCGTGCGGACGAGGATAGGCGAGTGCGTTCGTACCTGAGAACGAACGTGAGCGATCACCAACCGAGCGATCACGAACATCGTTGATCGCGGCTGGGGCGGCTGGGTTGATCGCGGCTGGGGTGATCACGGCTGCCTTGATGACGAACCCGGCGCGGCGTCGACCGGTGCCTCGGTCGAGTCGACCAGTGGCAGCAGACCCGCGGCCTCCAGCGCCGTCTCGATCATGTCGAGCGCTTCGATTCCCGCGGCCTTGGACAGGTGGGTCCGGTGGGGCGGGTGCGTCAGCCGGCGAGGCGTTCCGCGAGCAGGAACGCGCCGATGACGATCATCATGGCACCGGAGACCCGCATGACCGCTCGGGCCGCCGAAGGGCGGGTCTTCAGGACGGTGCGGGCCAGGACGCCGACGGTGAGGTAGACCAGGGCGCAGGCCGTCATGTGGAGAATGCCGAGCAGACCGGTCTGTGCGGCAACCGGCCAGCCACCCTCAGGGTTGATGAACTGCGGGAACAGCGAGAAGTACAGCAACAGCGCCTTGGGGTTCAGACCGCTGATGCCGGCACCCTTGAGCATGATCCGCCCGCGCGACGCGGCCGTCGTCGAGGAGGCCACCGCAGAGGACACCAGCGTTGAGGAGGGCGCCGTAGAGGACACCACCGTCGAGGGGGCCACCGCGGAGGGGGCCACCGCGGAGGGGGCCACCGTCGTGGATGCCACCGTTGTGGATGCCACCGTCGTGGAAGCCTTCGTCGCCGTGGGCGCGTCCAAGTTCGTCTCCGTGGCCGCGCCCAGGGCCACCGGCCGCGACAGTACGCCCCAGCCCAACCACATCAGGTAAGCGGCACCGGCGACGGTCAGCGCGGTGAGCACGGGCGGCGAGCTCGCCACGAGCACCACCAGGCCGGCCACGGCGAGCAGCGTGTAGCCCGCGTATCCGGCTATCAGCCCGGCGACCGCAGGAACCACCGACCGGTCCCGCAACCCCGCCGAGATCGCATAGGCCCAGTCCGCGCCCGGAGTGAACACCAGCAGCAGATCCACCGCCAGAAAAGCCGCCAGCGTTGTCATGTGCATCGATCGATTCCTCTCACGTTCCTTGCTCTGAGAGGAAAACCTAGGCTGGACCAGCCAGAAAGTGTTTCTGTTCTTACCCCAAGATCGCGGCTCGTGAGGGAGAATCTTCTCCATGGATGCCCTCGACCGGAAAATTCTTACCGAGCTGCAGTTGGACGGCCGCCTGACCGTCACGGAGCTGGCCGCCCGCGTGCAGCTGAGCGTGTCGCCCTGCCACCGCCGCCTGCGCGACCTCGAACGCGAGGGCGCCATCCGCGGCTACCGCGCCGTCGTCGAGCCGGCTGCCATCGGCCTGAACTTCGAAGCTCTCGTCTTCGCCACTCTGCGCTGGGAGGACCGCGACACCGTCACCGCCTTCGAAGAGGCCGTGACCGCCATCCCGCACGTGATCCAGGCCCAGCGCCTCTTCGGCGAACCCGACTACCTCTTGCGGGTCGCCACCACCGACCTGGCCGCCTACCAGCAGCTCTACGACCAGCAGCTGGCCAAGCTGCCGGGCGTCCAGCGGCTGACCTCCACCCTCGTGATGAAGAACGTCATCGACGACCGACCACTGCCCGAGTGACCGGTCACTGCCCGAGTGACCGACCACTGCCCGAGTGACCAGTCACTGCCATCCCTAGAGGTGCGATGCCAAGGCGGCATAGACCTTCCGCCAGGCATCCGCGCCCGCGTGCGGGTCGTAGTCCTCCGGGCGGTCCGCGCAGGCGAAGCCGTGCCGCGCGCCCGGGTAGGTCACCAGCTCGTGCGGCACCTTGGCCTCGGTGAGCCGCCGTTCGGCCTGCTCCCACTCCTCGGCCGGGATGATGTGGTCCAGCTCGCGGCGGAAGCCCAGCAGGAAGGCGCCGCCCTCGGCGATCCGCTCACTGGTCTCCAACGAGGGCACCGGGCCGACCAGGGGGAAGCCGCTGTTCAGTAGCCACCCCGGGTAGAAGACGGCGGCCAATTCGAAGCGCAGCTCGGTCGCCGCCCGCAGGGCGATGTGTCCGCCCATGCTCAGTCCGAGGAAGGCCACGCCCCGCTCCCCGGCCTCAGCACGCGCCACCGACAGCGCCGCCGAGGCATCGGCCACCAACTCGTCCCGGTCCAGGGCGCGCATCAGCGCCAGACCGTCCTCGCGCTCCTCGACCGAGTACCCGAGCGCGGTTCGGCGGGCGTTGCGCCAGTAGTAGTCGGGTGCCAGCGCCACATACCCGGCCGCCGCCAACTCGGCGCAGGTGTCGCGGACGTAGGCGTTCACTCCGTACAGCTCGGAGCAGATCACCACCGCGCCCCGCACCTCACCCTCCGGGCGGTGCACATACGCCTCGATGCCACCGGCTTCGCGAGCCTCTCCCACTGGCCAGTCATCATTCCCCCGTGATTCCCCGTGCCTTGATTGCCGAATGTCGCCGCAATCCTAGGCTCACGCAACGTCCGTCACACCGGACACGGGAAAACGCATGAAGTCGCCGCACAGAAGGGCAAGTTGACGACTGTCGAGGCGGCACCGTCGATCGCGGCCGTCGATGCACGACCGTCGACCGCGGCCGACGGTAGCGGCCGACGATCGCGGCCGACGGTCCGCAGGGGCCTGTCAGTGGTCCGCACTACCGTGTGATGCATGACCGACATCAGTTTCTGGACCACGCCGGCGGACCGCATGGTGCGCGGCAGCATGGGCAGATGCGACATCACCGTCCTCCCACCGCCGTTCACGGCGACCGCCCACACCCTCCCGGCCAACGACCCCGTCCGGGCAAGGGAGTTCGCCCGTTCCTTCGGCACCGTCGATGAGGTGCTGGGAGAGATCGAGACCCGGCCCGCAAACCAGATCCTGTACCCCAGCGAGCGAGCCGACCTCGACCAGATACAGGCCGGGGCATGGGGCCCCGTATTGGGGATCAGCGATCCCGCGCTCGGTGGCGACGGCAACGACACCCCGCTGCTGTACGAGGTGGGCCGGCTGCGCGAGCGCTACCCGGATGCCCGGATCGTCGGACGGGTGGAGGTGGACTGCGGCGAGTCCCACACCGAGGACATCGTCTGGCTTCCTGACGGCACCATGTTCCACGCCTCCGGCTGGCCCGGGATGGAGCCCTGGGAGTTGACCGGCGATCCCCACGCGGTTGCCGCTGCCCTCGGCATCACCGGTGAGATGCTGGAGGACATCGACGTCGACCTGAACGCCGGGCCCGAGGAAGTGGAGTGGGCGGCCTTCGTCGGCCTGGCCCTGGGCGAGGCAGACCCGTGGCCCTGGACGCACCCGGAGACTTCCGTCTTCACGGTCCGCCACACCGTGAGCTCCACCTACCGCATGGAGAAGCTGTACTTCCTCGGCGGCTGAGGCCAGGCGTGCCCTCTCCGTGGTCGAGTCCGCTACCGACGGGTCTGCTTCATCTCGCGGTCAAGGGCCCAGGCGTCGGCGACCGGCCCGATGTGGCCGAGCTTGTCAGGATTGATCACCGAGCGGATGGTCTGGATCTGCCCGTCGAGCACGTCGAGCACCAGGGTGTGGAGCACCTTGCCGTCCCGGTCGCGGAAGATCGCGCCCGGCTGGCCGTTGATGTCGTGCGGCTCGAAGGACACATCGATCCGGGCCATCCTGGGGAAGACGGAGGCAAGGAGCCTGGCGACCTTCTCGGGGCCGATGACGGCCCTGGCCAGCTGCGGGGCCTTGCCGCCGCCGTCGCCGACCATCGATACGTCGGCGGCGAGGAGTTCCTGCAGACCGGCCACGTCGCCTTCGCGGAGGGCGTCGAAGAATCGCGAAGCCAGTTCCTCCCGCTCTTCGCGGACCGCTTCGAAGCGCGGCCGTCCGGCTTCCATATGCCGTCGCGCCCGCACCAGGAGCTGTCGGCACGCCGCTTCGGAGCGCCCCACCGCCGCGGCGACCTCGTCGAACCCGAAGCCGAACACCTCCCGCAGCACGAACACCGCCCGCTCCAGCGGGCTGAGGCGCTCCAGCAGGAGCAGCGCCGCCATCGACACCGAGTCGGCGAGCTCGACCGACCGCGCCGGATCCTGATACGGATCGCTCAGCAGCGGCTCGGGGAACCACGGGCCCATGTACTCCTCCCGCCGGACCCGCGCGGAGCGCAGTACATCGATCGAGATCCGCGTCACCGCGGCCGACAGATAGGCCTTGGTCGAGGTGGGCCGGGTGGCCGAAGCGTCGAAGCGCAGCCACGTCTCCTGCACCGCGTCCTCGGCCTCCCCCACACTGCCCAGGATCCGATAGGCGATCGAAAACAGCAGCGGCCGTAGCTCCTCGAACTCCTCGACCTTGCGCACGCCGCATCCCCTCCCCGTGAAGCCCGCCCCCGGCCGTACTCGCCGGCGCAGACATGTTCTTGATGATCGTGCAGCCCCGTCGACAGGCCAGAGTAGGGCCACGGCCCGGAGGCCACGAGCCCGGAGGTCTTGAGCCCGGAGGTCTTGAGCCCGGAGGTCTTGAGCCCGGAGGTCTTGAGCCCGGGGTCATGAGCCCGGGGTCGTGAGCGAGAGGGCTCGGAGCCCCAGGGCGGGCCCCGAGCCGGTTGCTGGTGCCGGTCAGTGGAACTGCCCGGGCTCGTAGTTGCCGGCCGGCTGCTGGGAGATGACGTTCAGCCGGTTCACCATGTTCATGAAGGAGACCAAGATCACCAGGGCGTTGAGCTGCTCCTCGTCGTAGTGCTTGGCGGCGTTCGCCCACACCTCGTCGCTGACCCCGCCGGCAGCATCCGCGACCCGGGTCCCCTCCTCCGCCAGCTCCAGCGCGGCACGCTCGGCCTCGGTGAAGACCGTGGCCTCCCGCCAGGCCACGACCAGGTTCAGCCGCACCGAGGTCTCACCGGCAGCCGCGGCCTCCTTGGTGTGCATGTCGATGCAGCCGGCGCAGCCGTTGATCTGGCTCACGCGCAGCGCCACCAACTCCTGCGTCGCGGCCGGCAACGGCGAGTCCTTGATCACCTTGCCCGCCGACATGACGTACTTGAGGGCCTTGCCGGCGGTCGGGCTGGCGAAGTAGTTCAGTCGCGCGTCCATGGTGTGCTCCTCTGCGGTTGTCAGTGACTACACCCCTGAGACGGGGTGGCCCGACCCCCTGTGACATGGACGGATGTGACCTGCGTCGCTCCCGCTGCCGGCCCACGTCGGCTGAGGAGGTCCGCGGTGGGGGACCGGTGCGGCGCCCTCGCGGAAGTCGATCACACAGCGGGACCACTCAGGCTCTGGCTCAGGCTCAGGCTCCCCGCATCCCCGGACGGAATCCGCTCGTTCTGCGGTCACCATATGTCCGGGGTCGGGATCGCCCGGCTGAAGTCGCCGGTCCGCAGCGCGTCGGTGGGTATCGACCAGTGCATCCAGCCGCCGTCGCCGCCCAGGTACCACTCCTCCTGTCCGGACAGCTGGAGCAGGTGGTGGTAGGTGGTGGGGTCTTCGCCCCACGGCACGGTCGGCGAGCTCCCCGTGGGGAACGTCGGCCAGCCGAAGGCCAGGTCCTCGGCAACGAGGGCACCCGGTCGCCCCGACCAGTCGGTGAGCAACTCCTCCACGTACTGACCGGGCATGGCCCTGGCCATGTGGTCGGCATCCGGTCCGAGGTCGAGGGCGTCCCAGGCCGGGTCCCAGGTGTCGGGGAAGTCGAACCCGGGCGTGGCTGCCCAGGCGACCGGGTCGAAGACGCTCGACCGGGCGGGCGGGTTCGTCTCGACGGCGTGCGCCGAGCGGGCCGAGATCACCTTCCCCAACTGCGCATCGAAGGAGTGGTACGTGAGTGCCAGCTCGTAGGAAACGGGATCGCACTGCTCGGAGTCGGTGTCGAGGGAGAAGAAGTTGAGCAGGCCCGTTCCGGCCGGGAGGACGTCGTCGAGCCAGGGGGCCAAGGCGTCCGTGTCGAGCACGGCGATCAGGCTCAACGGAAAGCCGTCGCACGTCGGCCAGGGCGTGCCCGGTTCGAGCAACGCCCGGCCGCCGAACCGGCTGTGGCCGGCGGCTTCGCCGGGAGCGGCCTCGGTGAGGTCGAAACCAGGTCGGGCCAGGCGGACGAACCGGTCGGCGAGACCTGGGCCGAGACGCTCGGCGCAGAAGTCCCGGAGGGCAGGACGCACGGACTCTGGGGTCATACGCCCCAGTCAAGCACCCGCCACTGACAGAGGCCGCTGCGCGCAGTACGCCCGGACAAACCAGGCGCTCTCGCTCACCCTGGCAGGTAGGCGGGTACCTGTCCTTGCTCAGGGAGAACGCCGCGGTGGCCGGCCGGCGCGCCAGAGTCTTTCGGTGACCGGTGCGGTGAAACGGGCGGCCAGCGGGACGGCCACGGCAAGGACAACCACCGTCACCAGCACCGGTCCCTGGCCGAAGAATCCGGTCACCATCCTGGCGACGTCCCACTCCGGCGCGTCCGACCGACACACGTACCCTTGGGTCGAGCAGCCGGTCAGCACGCCCTGAAGGGTCACTCCCCACGTCCAGATTCCGGCGATCAGCCACCCGCCGAGCAGGCACGCGGGAAGAACGGCCAGTTTCAGGAACCGTGGCATGCGTTGCGCCTGTGGGTCGCCCCGGAACCACTGGGCCCCGACCACCGTGAGCCAGCCGCACAGCAGCACCGCCACGGCGGCCAGCGCAGCCAGGAAGGACGGGGCCAACGGCATGCCGGAGAGGCCGTAACCGGAAACCCTCGTGTAGAGGGCGAGCCAACTGCCCACCACCACACCGGCGGCCACGGTCACACCGGTGAGCGCCGACCGGCCGAGCCCGGCCGGACCACCCGCGTACCACTGGTGGCGCCAGAGCGTGAACCCCACGAACAGCGTCAGCCCCACTCCGACGAGCAGCCCGCACAGCACCGGGGTGAAGAAGCCGTCCCTCGGGCCGTAGAACCGCAGCAGCATGTCCTGGAGCGTCGGCAGCAGCACACCCGCGACGGTCGCACCGAGGAACACCCGTCCCGGCGAGGAGGCGAGCACGCGGCCCGGGGACCTGGCCACGCCGACCCGTTCCGTTCCCATGGGGTGGTGGCGCAGCCAGGACCGCAGCCGTGCCGCACCCGTACCGTCCGCGCTGCCGGCCTCCGCGCCGAGGGCGGCGAGCAGGCCCTCCGGGTCGGTCATTCCGGCGTGCACGTCCGCATGGTGTTCGCGGATCCTCAGGTAGGCGCGGACGATCAGCTCGCCGAGCAGGGTGAGCAGGACGACCCGGGCCAGGGCGACCACCATCGCTCCCGGCGTGGAGTTGCGGTTGAGCACGTCCAGTGTCATGGCGAAGGCGATGAAGGCCCCGGCGAACAGGTTGGAGGGACGGAACACCGTCAGCAGGTTGTACGCCTGAAGGTCCCCGCCCCGAAGATGCGCGAGCTCATGCCGGACCACGGCCTCGAAGATCCGCCGTCCGTGGTCGCTCTTCTCGCGGAGCACCAGCAGGCCCGGGCTGAGCATCAGCAGGGGCCGACCTCGTTGCCCGGTGACGTACGCTCCCGACGCCAGCCGCGGGTCCACCATCACGGTCGGCTCGCGATGCAGCCGGGCTTCCGTGACGAGGTTCTGCACCGCCTCGCCGACGCCGCGGAAGGGGGTCTCGGCCAGCGGCGTGGAACGCCGCTGCCGGCGCCAGCCGGTGTGCACCCCGATCACGAGCCCGGGCGTGAGCAGCATCATGAGGTAGTTGATCGTGCCGCTGACCATGGCGCTGGGATCCCTGGGGCAGTTGAGGGACGAACCCGTGCACAGCTCCGCCACGGGTGCCTGCAGGGTGGCCATCCAGAGCGCGAAGAACAGGTCCTGGGTCAGCACCGTGGCGACCAGCAGGGTCAGCATCAGCGAGAGGTCGGAGGGAAACGCTTCGATGTCGAGCGCTGTGGAACGACGGGGTGAAGGGGAGGGGCGGGAAGAGGCGGCGGTCATGACGTCGGCTCCTGGTTCGCACCCCTGCCGGGCCGCGGCAGCGCCGGTTCGCCGACCCCCGCGTCGGCGAACACCCCCGCCCGGCCCGCCTCGCACCGAACGGCGCTGGTGTCGGCCCATAAGTTCGGTGTGCGTCTGTGTCCCGAGTGCTGCGGCATCGCCTCGTCCCCTCACCGCTCGACCCTGCGTGGAGGGCAAACTCCTATCGCCCTCACCGTTCTCGGCGCAAGGTCCTGCCGGCGCTCCGTCGCGCGACCGCGGAAGTCGTGCCGGAGGCGACGTGGGGGGAAACCCAACTCCGTTGGCCGGAACGGTACTTCGGGGCGCATACGGCGCACCATGGCCCAGCCGAGCCATCAGCGGGACGGGCTGACGCCGGCGCGCAGGCGCTGACGCGGAACGTGGCGGGGCCCGGGAGTCGTATCCAGCTCCCGGGCCCCTGGGGATGCCACCCAATTGCGCACGCCGGCGGCGTTTAAGAGGACGGATCAGTCATCAGGCCGTCGTGTTCTTCCTTTGAACTACCGCACCGCGGAGAGGTGCAGGCGAGATTCGAACTCGCATCCGACGGCGTTCGTCCGTCCTCGGTCGGTCCGGCGATCGGCGGCGATGCTGAAGCTGGAGCGAGAGTCTGAGATTGATGCGGTTTTGCCTCTGCCATGTTGGGCCACCCCGGCCCGTAGTGCCGGGGGAAGGACTCGAACCTTCACTGTGAACCGCGTCTTCAGGCTGAACTTCAGTTTCAGCTTGCGCTCGCACGGACCGGTCCTCAATCCGGCCCGTGCCTGTTGCGCACCCCCGCGCTCGCACGCGGGGGCGATCGTGGATGCTACCCGCAACCGATGTCGGCCGAGCGGACAGCGGTCGGCGTCAGCCGAAGAGGTAGCCGAACACCGCGTCGCCGATGCGCTGGTCGGTGACCTCGGCGCCGTTGGCCTCCTCGCGGGCGAACTTGACCGCCTGCTGGAGCTTCTCGACCCGCTCCAACAGCTCGTTCACCCGGCGTGCCGGAAGTGCTCCGGAGAACTTCACCGTCGTCCAGTAACCGATCGGCACGTCCTCGTAATACACCTCGACCTGCGCCGGGTGCTTGTCGGTCGCTTCCGCCTTGACGTGGTTGCGCGGGACCTTCTTCGTACGGATCGTGCGGACCGGGTCCGTCTTCCACCAGTCCGTGGACGGGTCGAGGGACCAGGACTCGGCGGCATCGAGCACCGGGAGCTTCTTGACGAAGGCGTACAGGTCGGCGAGCTGCTTCTCCAGGAACAGCAGGTAGCTGACCGGGACTTCGGCGAGGATCGTCCGCCCGTCGACCGTGATGTCGGCGCGGGCCGTGCAGTTGGCCCAGTCCTTGGTGGCCGTCACGTCGAACAGCCGGGTCAGCGACGCCGCCATCTCCCGCAGTATGTCCTCGGACTTGACCTGCACCCGCGTGGACTCGGGCGGCAACTGCTCGCCCTCTTCGTCCTTCGGCTGATACGTACGCGAGATACCGGCCAGCTGTGCGGGCTTCTGCAGCTTCTGGTGAGCCGCGGTGATGTCCTGGAGCGACTTGCTCTTGACACCCTTTTCGACAGCGATGATCTGGTTCAGCTTCGCCACTTCGTCCCCCTTCGAACAGCAGAAACGTACCCCACGGCCGTCGAACTCTCGAAACGCTTTTCGGACCGTGGGAGCCATGCCGGCACTTGGAAGACCCAAGTGCATCCTTGGACGACCCAAGTACATCCTTGGAAAACCCAAGTGCCACCGCTACGCTGCCCCCGTGATCAGAAACAGGGAAGACGGCTACCAGCTCTCCACCGACCCCGACCGCCTCGACGTCGGCCTGGTACACCAGTGGCTCTCGACGGATGCGTTCTGGGCGCTGGGCCGCAGCCGGGAAACCGTCGAGCAGTCGGTGCGCAACTCCGTCAACTTCGCCGTCTATGAGCCCGCCGGCCCGCAGGTCGCTTACGCGCGGGTCGTCACCGACCGGGCGACCTTCGCCTGGCTCTGCGACGTCTATGTCGCTCCCGCGCACCGCGGGAAGGGGCTCGGCACCTGGCTTGCCGGTGCGGTCCGCGACCACCTTGCTCCGTACCGGCTCAAGCGCCTCATGCTCTCCACGCTCGACGCGCACGGGGTCTACGCGAAGGCCGGATTCACCCCCATACCGAACCCCGAGCATCTGATGATCTTGAGCCCGGGCCGGCCGGAAGCGACGACCGGCCACCGTGCCGACGGAACGTGACCGATCCGACTGGGCCGGCCGGCCGCCTGCGAGGCGAGCCGGGCCGGAGAAAGGAGACAGAGTCAGGCATGCGTGTGGTGATCTTGTGTGGCGGGGAGAGCTCGGAGCGCGAGGTCTCCCTGGCCTCGGGCCGGTCGGTCGCCGGGGCCTTGCTCGACCGGGGGCACGAGGTGGTGCTGGTCGACCCGGCCGCTGCGGTGCCGGTGCTGGCAGGGCCGCTGCGCCCCGGTGACGCGGTCGACGGGTCCATGGTGGGCAAGGAGCCGCCTTCCCCGGCAGACCGGGATCGGCTGAGGCGGCGCATGCACGCCTCCTTGACCGGCGGCCCGGTCCTGGAACTGCTGCGGGACGCGGAGTTGGTGTTCCTGGCGCTGCACGGCGGCTGGGGCGAGGACGGGCATGTGCAGGCGCTGCTGGAGATGGCGGGCGTGCGGTTCACGGGCGCCGGCAGCGCGGCCTGCGCGGCGGCGTGGCACAAGGGGCGCACCCAAGCGGTACTGGGTGCGACAGGCCTCCCGGTGGCCGAGCGGGTGCTGTGGCGGCCGGCCGCACATGAGCTGCCGGAGGCCGTGACACGGCTCCTGACCGCCGGGCCGGTGGTGGTCAAACCGGTCGCGGACGGATCGAGCGTGTCGGTCCACTACGTCGACTCGCTCCCGCGGCTGGCGCAGCTCGCGGCCGAGATGCGCTCCGGTGAGGCGGAGCTGATGGTGGAGCCGTTCCTTTCCGGGCGGGAGTTCACCGTGGCCGTGGTCGGCGACCAGGTGCTCCCCGTGGTGGAGATCGAGCTGACGACGTCGGTGTTCGACTACACGGCCAAGTACCAGCCCGGGGCGGTCAACGAAGTGTGTCCGGCACCGGTGCCGGACGAATTCGCCCACCAGCTGCAGGAGTTGGCGCTGCGTGCGCATCAGGCTCTCGGGTTCGGCGGCAACGCGTACTCCCGTACCGACTTTCGCTGCGATGCCGGCGGCGCGCCGATGTGCATCGAAGTGAACGCCCTCCCGGGCCTGACGGCGACGAGCCTGCTGCCGCTCGCGGCGACCGGGGCCGGCTGGACCTACCCCGACCTGATCCGGCGCATCACGGAGCTCTCGGCGCGCTGAACCCGGACGTCTCGCAGCGCAGGCGTCCGGACCGCAGGGGCCTGCCGGACACGATCACCGCCTCCCCTTGGTGTGTGCACCCACTGGGACCAGAGGCGGGCAGCGGCCTCGGCCTGTCGGGCCGCCGGGCCGACGGCCTTGGTCGACTGGCGGTAGCCCTGGAACACGGCCGCTCGGGCGTGATGGGTCAACTGAACACGTGCCGGTGCCGGCGCACGAATTCGGCACATCCGAGGGCCTTGCGGCCGGTGAGATCGGCCACGGCCGAAGTGACGGTCTCGGCGCCGCCGTCGCGGTAGGCGCGGGCCACTTCTACCAGGGCATCGGCGGAGAACTCCGGCATTCCGCGGCTCAGCATGGCCGCGCGCGCTTCGTCGTCCGGCAGGCCCACATAGCGCACCGGCTTGCCGAGGACGTCGGAGAACACTTCCGCGACGTCGGCGTAGGTCAGTGCCTCGGGCCCGGTGAGGTCGTACACGCAGCCGTCGTGGCCACCGGTAGTGAGGACCCGCGCGGCGACGTCGGCGATATCGCCGACGTCGATGAAGCTTATGGGTGCGGTGATCAGTGGCAGGCGGAATTCCCCGGCCTCGCGGATGGACCGCTGATTCAGGAAGTTCTGCAGATAGAAGTTGGGGCGCAGGATCGTCCAGGGCAGCCCGGACGTGGCGAGTGCCCGTTCGACGGGCCGATGCAGCCGGGCGATCGGCGAAAGCCCTTCCTCGGCCCGCCAGACCGACAGCTTGACCACCCGCACACCCGCGGCACGGGCGGCTTCCACCATGTTGAGTTCGTGCGTGGTCTGGTCCGGGCCCGTCGCGCCGAGCAGGAAGAGGGACTCGACGCCCTCCAGCGCGGGCCCGAGCGTGTCCGGCTTGCCCAGATCAAGCGTGACCGCCTGGCCGCCCGATCCCATCACCCGGGCCGTGATGCGCGGATCACGATACGCCGCACGCGCGAGCACACCGTCGGCAGAAAGACGAGCCAGGAGAGCCGTTCCGACGTTCCCACTCGCACCGGTCACCAGAATCATCGTTTGCCTCCTTGAGGCAGTAGCAGTGAGTCCGCCAAGAATGCAACACACCGTCATGGCGCCCCTCGCAGCAGCGCTGTTCCCCTCCCCCACCGCCGGCGGAAGCCCTACGCCCCTCCGCCGCCACCAAGGCAGCAATGTGCCTGCTCCTTCACTCAGACACGTAGCCGGAGCGACTGCCGGGGCGGCTGCCAGTCACCGGTGGCCTGATGAGGTCACGGACTGCCCGGATGATAGGCGGCGGGCGGCGGGGCGGCCGCGGACGGCAACGGTGGGACGGCAGGACGACAGGACGGTGGGGCGGCGGGACGACAGGACGGCGGGACGGCAGGACGGCGGCGGGAGGCTCGGGGGCCTTCCGTTCCCCGCCTCCGCCCTCCGCCCTTCGCCCTCCGCTCTCCGCCTCCGCCTCCCAGCGATCGCCCGCCTCGCCCTCCCGGACAAAGACCCGCACTTCGGGCGCCATGCGGCGTCCGTCGCCGCGGATGCGGCCCCCCTTCCGGCCCGCGTCCCCGCCGTATATAGGCTCACGTCCGTAACGAGCCTGACGGGGGAGTAACGAGTGGAGCGGCTGCGACAGGACGAGCCTGCGCGGATCGGGGAATTTGTGACGTTGGCGCGCCTCGACGCCGACGGCAGCCGGGGCGTTCCCGAACGCCGCTATCTGGCCCGGAGCGCGGACGGCGGGCAGACCGTGCTGGTGTGTCTGCCCGCGCCCGGCGGTGACCCGGCGCGGTGGGCCGCCGAGGTGCAGCAGGCGGCCCGGCTGACCCAGCCCGGGTTCTGGCCGGTCGGCCAGCTCGGGGGGACACCGGCCTTCCCCTGGTACGCCTCCCCCTACCGGCCCGCACTGCCGTTGCCCGCCGTCCTGGCCGCGCACGGCGGCCCGCTGCCGGAACCGTTTGTCCGCACGCTCGGCGGCACGCTGGCCGAAGCCCTCGCCTCGGCCCACGTCCTGGGCCTCGTGCACGGCGGTGTCTGCCCGGCGGGCGTCCTGCTGACCGCCTGCGGACCGCTGCTGGGCTGCTTCGGTGCGACCCGCGCGAACCCACTGGCAGGGGCCTCCCCCGCCCAGGCAGCCGGGCTGGAGACCGGCTGCCTGGCACCCGAGCTGGCGGCGGGCGGCGCGGCGGACCGGGCCGCGGACGTCTACGCCCTGGGTGCCGTGCTGGCGTACGCGGCGACTGGGCACACCGTGCCCGAGCGGCAGGAGATCCCCGCCGCCCTGCGGGACATCATCACGGCGTGCCGTTCGCGCGACCCGCAGGGCCGGCCCGAACCGGCAAGGGTGCTCGCGGAGTTGCTGCCGGGCGCGGCGTACGGCGCGCTGACCGGCTCCACGGAACCGGTGTCGCTGCCCGGCCGGGTCGTCGAGGCGTTGTCCCGTCAGTCGGCGGAGGTCCTCGCCGCCGCTCTCCCCACCCAAGGGAACTGAGCCATGATCTCCCCCCTTCTGCACGACGACCCGCACACCGTCGGTCCGTTCCGCATCCTCGCCCGCCTCGGCGGAGGCGGTATGGGGACCGTCTACCTGGCCCGTTCCGCGGGCGGACGCACGGTCGCGGTGAAGACGCTGCACACCCGCCTCGCCGCCGACACCACGCTGCGGACCCGCTTCCGGCTGGAGACGGACGCGGCCCGCGTCATCGGCTCCGGCCACGGTGCGGTGGTCGTCGACGCCGACCCGCAGGCACCGACCCCGTGGCTGGCCACGGAGTACGTCCTCGGCCCGCCGCTGGACGACGCCGTCGGGGTGGGCGGGCCGCTGCCCGAGCCGGCCGTACGCGCCCTCGGTGCGGCCCTCGCCGCAGGGCTGGAGCAGCTGCACCGGTCGGAGGTGGTGCACCGCGACCTGAAGCCGTCCAACATCCTGGTGACCGCACAGGGTCCGCGGATCATCGACTTCGGCATCGCCCGGGCCTTCGGCGACGAGCATCTGACGCACGTCGGCAGCGCCGTGGGAACGCCGGCGTTCATGTCGCCCGAGCAGGCGGCGGGCCTGGAACACGCGGCGGCGGGTGATGTGTTCGCCCTGGCCGGGGTGCTGGTCTTCGCCGCCACCGGCGTCGGCCCGTTCGGCGGCGGGGCCCCCACCGACCTGCTGTACCGCGTCCGGTTCGGCGAGCCGGACCTCGGCGCGGTACCCGAGTCGCTGCGCCCGCTGCTCGTCCGTTGCCTGGCCAAGGATCCCGCGCACCGGCCGTCCACCACCGAGCTGCGCACCGCACTGGGCGGTGCCGGGGCCGAGCCGGGCGACCGCGGCGGCTTCGCGGTCCTGCTGCCCGACGCGGTGCTGCGGGAGATCGCCCGGCGCAGCGACGAGGTGTGGCGCGAGCCGCCGCACCGCTTGCCGCCGCCGGTGCCCACCGAGGTGCCGCGGACCGAGGTCGCCCCCGCGGCGGGCGTCTCGCGGCGGCGGCTGCTGACCGTGGCCGGGGGCGCCCTCCTGGGCGGCGGCCTTCTGGGCGGCGGTGGCTGGGCCCTGTTCGGGGGCGCCAAGGACGACGGGGGCGGCGGCACGAAGAAGGACGCCGTCGACCGTCCGAAGCCTCCGACCCAGCTGTGGAGCACCACCATCCGGTGCCCCGACGCCGGGGGCGAGGTGATGCGGGTGGGCCGGAACCTGGCCATGCGCGCGGGCATCGTGCTGTGCGGCATCAACGCCGAGTCGGGCAAGGGGACGTGGCAGGCGAACATCGCCGATACCTGGCGGTCGGCCACCGACGGGACCCGGTTGTACGCCCTGCGGGACTACCGGGACGAGGGCACGGCCCTGGCGGTGTGCGAGGTCTCGCAGATCAACGGCGAACTGGGCAAGCCCCTGGTGGAACTCTCCGCGTTCACCGGCAGAAAGCAGTCCAACCAACTGCTGTGCGTGGTCGACGGCATCGCGTACCTGGTGGCCCGGGCCGCTTCCGGAAAGCGCTGGTACCTGGTCGCGGCCGACCTGAAATCGGGCAAGGAGCGCTGGCGCAGCCCGGTGGACGAGCCGCAGACCGAGGGGCTCCCGCCGGTGCTGTGCGGTGCCGTGGTGGGGTCCCGGGTGGTGCTGTGCGGGAGCCCGATGGAGGACTCGAAGTTCATCCGCCTCTCCGCGCACGACAAGGGCCACGGCCGCCAACTGTGGACGATGTCCGAGACGTTCGCGGGCACCACCCCGCCGACCCGGCTGGTCACCGACGACCGGAACCTCTACCTGGGCGCCGAGAACCTCACCGCCCGCCGGCTGTCCGACGGTGGTCTCGAATGGCTCCTGGAGAACAAGCACGACGACGGCGCGGGCCAGGAGCGGCAGTACGGCGCGCCGATCGTCCAGGACGGAGTCGTCTACTGCACCAAGGGTGACGAGGGGCTGGTCGCCGTCGACGCCCCCTCCGGCACGTTGAACTGGCAGGAGAAGGGGCTGTCCGGCAGGAAGAGCAACCGGGACGTGGCCCCGGCGATCGGAAAGCGGTACGCGTACTGCGTCGACGACAAGGGTCTCCGCGCCATCGACCTGCGCACCCGTCAGGCCGTCTGGACGTACGAGACCCAGCCCCTCGTCCTGTCCGCCGACCCCAAGGGCGGGCACCTGTACGTCCGCCAGGAGAAGCGGACCCTCGCCCTCCCGCTCGCCTGACGTCCCGCCCGTTCCCGATCCAGGAGACGACCGCCTGTGAAACCCCTCGGCCAAGGAGATCCGCTGCGCCTGGGCCCGTACCGCCTGCACGGTGTCCTCGGTGAGGGCGGTATGGGCAAGGTGTACTTCGGAGCGGACGCCTCCGGTCGCCCGGCCGCGGTGAAGGTCCTGCTGCCGGAACTCGCCCACGACGGGCATCTGGCCGACCGCTTCCTCCGGGAGGCGCGGACCGCGCAGGCGGTGACCAGCGAGGGCGTGGCGCGCGTACTGGCCGCCGAACTGGAGGGCGGCAGGCCGTGGATCGCCACGGAGTTCCTGGCCGGGCCGACGCTGGACGACGCCGTCGAACGCTTCGGGCCGCTCGACGACGCCGCGGTACGGGAGTTGGCGCGGTCGCTGGCCCGCACGCTCCAGGACGTGCATGCCACGGGGCTGGTCCACCGGGACGTGAAGCCACCCAACGTCGTACTCACCTCGCGCGGCCCCCGTCTGATCGACTTCGGCATCGCCCGCCCCGAGCACGGCCTGACCCTCACCCGCACCGGCCAGATCCCGGTCACCCCCGGCTACGGCGCGCCGGAACAGGTCCTCGGGCAGCGCGTCGGACCGGCGGCCGACGTCTTCTCCCTCGGCGCCGTGCTCGCCTTCGCCGCGGGCGGCCGGCCGGTGTACACCGGCGCCGAGGTCACGGCGGTGCTGTACGAGGTCGTGCACGGCAGCCCCGACCTGGCGGCCGTTCCGGAGGGCTTGCGGTACCTGGTCGTGCCCTGCTTCTCCAAGGACCCGGCCGCCCGCCCGCTGCCCGCCCAGGTCGCCGAGGCCGCCGCGGCACCGCGCCAGCCCGAACGGCTGTGGAAGTCAGGCACGTTGGGTGAGGAGATCCGGCAACGGGAGGCGACCGCACGCCGCCTGACGGCCCGTACCACCGTCTCCTCCCCCGCCGCCGGGGGTACTGCCGGCAACGCCCCCGGCCTCCCCCGGAGACGGCTGCTGATCGCGGCCGCCGGCGGCACGGCGCTGCTGGCGGCGGGCGGCGGTACGGCCTGGTGGCTCAGCCGCGGCGATGATGACGCCCCGGCCGACCCTTTCGACATCCCGCCGGCCGCCAAGGTGCGGGCCGCCCCGCTCGGCTCCGCCGACGGCACCCCGAAAGAGCTGTGGGGGCCCCTCCAGGACGTGGCCGACGCCCGGTCGCCGGCGCCGCTGCCGGTCCGCGATGTGGTGGTGTTCGGGGCCTCCGGGGGCGGCATCGCGGCGCGCCGGGTCACCGACGGCCGGGAACGGTGGCGGGTCCACGAGGCGAAGGCGGCCGCCGGTTACCTGTCGATCGGGGACCGGCTGGTGGCCACCGCCGACGGCGAGGGGACCCTGCGTACCTGGGTGGCCGCCACCGGCTCCCCCCGGTGGACGGTGGACGCGGAAGTGGGTGCCCTGCTGGCCGCGGACGCCCACGCGGTCTACCTGCTGACCTCCGACGGCCGACTGCGCTGTGTGGGGACCGACGGGAAGGTGCGGTGGACCCGGCGGCCGCCGCTGCCGCTGTCGGGCGGCCACCCCGCCGCGGCCCTCGGCGCCGGGCGTCTGGTGCTGTGCACCGAGACGGGGGACGTGGTTGCGGTACGTGCCGAGGACGGGGCCCGTGCCTGGGTCCGCAAGGGCCAGGCCGAAGGAGCACTGCGGCCCGCCATCGACGGCACCACCGTCTATCTCGGCGGCCGCACCCTGGCGGCGGTGGAGGCCGCCGGCGGTCGCGAGCTGTGGTCCCTGAACCCGCTGCGACCGCCCAGACAGGGCACCGCCGGGTGGGGTCCGCCCACCGTGGCCGGCGGAGTGGTCTACGCACTGGACTGCGAGTCGCTGCGCTCCCTGCACTCCGACGGCAGCGAGGCAGCCTCCCGGATGATGATCGCCGGTGTCGCCCCGCCGTGGCGGCCACCGGTCGTCCAGGGAAACAGTGTCTGGGTCGTGGAGAGCGACGAGACCGGAGTGAGCGGCTTTCCCCGCTCCGGGGAGGGCCAGCCCCAGACGTACGCCCTCATCGGCGGCCAGTCCCGCTCCACGGCCGCCAGCGGCAACCGTCTCTTCGTCCTCAACCGCACGACGTTGCTGGCGCTGCCGGTGTATTAGGCGGTTCCGTGGGGATGCGCGCCTACAAGGTGGGTGTCTCCTCGGGGGAGAAGGACGCCACCGCGAATTCGATCCGCCGGTTCCGCGGGCGTTCGTCCGGGGCGGGCACGGGAAAGAGGAGGTGTGCCGCACCGCACGCGACCCGGAAGAGGTTGACGGACTGCAGGTCGTCTATGTCTGCCGGCACGACCGCACCGGCGTCCTGGAGCACTTGCTGGATCTGGTCGAAGAGCCATCCGAGATCGTGACGTGAACTGACGGCAGCGAACTGATGGCAGTGAACTGATGGCAGTCCGCCCCTACGGAAGCCAAGGTCGCCCCGCAGCTCCGGCTTCCCCCTCCCTCCTCCCCCCCCTGCCACGATAGGACTGGTACGCCCTGGTCGCATGACGGCGCCGAGGCCGCTCCACGGTCCCGTTCACGGCGCGCACGGCGACTGCCGGCAAGCGCGACTACCGACCGTCGCGGACCTGCGCCGCGGTGCGACAGGAGATGCGCATCACTTTCCTTCGTGTCACAACAGGCGGGAGCCGTTCGTCCAAGGGGTGTCACCACCAACAAGGGGTGTCGCCACCCACAACGACGCAGGAGTGCATGATGGAAGCCCGGTTGAACCTCTTCGCCAGCCCGGTCGCCGCCAAGTTCGGGAAGCACATCATCGCTGCGGGCAAGGTGCTCGCGGACTCAACGCTGCCGGCCGCGACGCAGGAACTGGTGAAGCTGCGCGCCAGTCAGATCAATGGCTGCGGTTTCTGCACCGACATGCACACCAAGGACGCCGCGCACGCCGGCGAGACCCCGACGCGTCTCAACCTGGTGGCGGCCTGGCGGGAGGCCACGGTGTTCACCGAGGCCGAGCGCGCCGCTCTGGAGCTGGCGGAGCAGGGCAGCCGGATCGCCGACGCGGCCGGCGGGGTCACGGACGAGGCCTGGTCGAATGCCGCCAAGCACTACGACGAGGAGCAACTCGCCGCCCTGGTGTGCGCCATCGCCCTCATCAACGCCTTCAACCGCCTGAACGTCATCGTCCAGCAGCCGGCCGGCGACTACCGGCCCGGCCAGTTCGCATAACTCGCAAAGTGCCTGGCCGCCGGGTCCTCCGTTCACCCCGGCGGCCAGACAGCACACCCCCGTGCCTTACGTTCACGCCGGTGGGCCCCGGTCAGTATTGGTCGAGCTTGCTCCACGGCGTGATGTGCAGCCGTGCCGCTTCGGAGTCCATTTGCTGGGCGGCCAGACGGATGTTGAGTGTCGCGGCCTTACCGGTGTTCGCGCGTGCCCCTGCGACGACGGCGCTGCGGTCGGTCAACACCGCTTTGGCCCACGTCTCGGCGGCATCGGCGAAGTTCTGAGTGTCCGCCGGCGCGCGCTCCGCCAGCTTCACGAGTCGCTCGTGATCCGCCTGCGCGACGCGCTGCACGTTCTCCGTTTCCTCGCTTGCACCGCCGGTTTTGCCGGCCGCCGCCTCCTTCTTCATGGCGTTCTGCAAGTCCCTGACCGCATCGGCGATATCGGCCGACGACGTTTCGGTCTCTGTGTCAGCACCACACCCCACTAAGAGCACAGTGCCGAGCCCACAGGCAAGCAGTGCTAACGCTGCCCTCTTCACAGTTCCCCCAAGCTCATCACATAGAGTCATTGCGAGGTCACAGCATAGGGGCTGCGCTGCCTGGGCAAGCCGCAAACGGGATCAGAAGTCGACGAGCTCACGTCGTCGATGCGGGCCACAGTCGACGAGTCCACTGTCGTCGAGGCGGGAGACGGGCATCACGCGGGTGCGGCAGGCGAGCTCGGGAGAGACGGGCACTGCTCCCGGTCCGGCCAGCAGTGTCTGGACATCGCGTACGCGCCGGACCGGGCGGAGGTTATCGGGCTGTTGAGAGGTAGGGCTGGAAGGCGGCCCGGACCGTGCTCGGCATCTCTTTCTTGCCGCCGGCCACGGCGTCGGTGAACACATGCCGCACTTCGCCCTCGGCGATGAGCCGTTCGCCGACCTTGAATGTCGGACACACGATCATGCTCGTCGTTCCGAGATGGGTGACGGGCAGCTCGATGTCGAGCAACTCGTCGAAACGCGCGCCCTGGAGATAGCGAATCCGTGATTCCGCGACGACCAGGTCGGTTCCCCCCTCGACCATGGAGAAATAGTCCGCCGCGGCGTCGCGCCACAACTCATTGAGGGCAACGTCGTAATAGAAGAGGTAGTGGCCGTTGAACACGACGTTTTGCTGGTCACACTCGCTGTAGCGCACCCGCAGTCGGTGCGTGAAGAGCTTGGTCATGGCGAGATCGTAGCCACGTCTCGCACTGACGACCGAGGTGCGAAGAGATGCCTCGCTTTGATCTCGTCGATGCCCTTCAGTCGAGGGTCGACCGCCCTCTTATCCCCCACCCTTACGTCGCCCACCCCCACGTCGGCCACGTTCACGGGCGATCAGGCCGTCCTTGAAGGCGAACCGGGATGAGGCCGGGCTTGACCTTCACACTAGTGGGAAGGTTTCAGCATCCCCTCATGCGAAGGAACGAGCTACTCACCGACACTTCCCTCTCCTCATCCCAGACACCTGACGATCCATCAATTAGCCTGCAGCGTCTGCCATATGGCGCACTGTTGGCCCTGGCCATCGCGGTGTTCCTCACCAGTCTCACCGAGACCCTGCCGGCCGGGCTGCTGCCCGCGATGAGCTCCAGCCTGCACACCAGCGAGTCGGCCACCGGCCAGACGGTGACCATCTACGCGCTCGGCACGGTGCTCACGGCCATCCCGCTGTCGGCGGCCACGGCCGGCTGGCGCCGCAAGCGCCTGCTGCTGACGGCCATGGCCGGCTTCGCCGTCGCCAACACCGTTACCGCGGTGTCGGGGAACTACCCGCTGACCCTCATCGCCCGGTTCGTCGCCGGCGTCGCCGCCGGGCTTGCCTGGGCCCTTCTGGCCGGTTACGCCCGCCGGATGGTCGCCCCCCACCAGGAGGGCCGTGCGATCGCGATCGCCATGGCGGGCATCCCCGTCGCGCTGTCCCTGGGCGTGCCGGCCGGCACCTTTCTGGGCCAGCTGGTCTCCTGGCAGGCTGCCTTCCTCGCCATGACCGTGCTGACCGTGGTGCTGCTGGCCTGGATCATCCTTACGGTGCCCGACTACCCGGGCCAGACCACCGGCGGCAAAATCCCCATGCGCCGGACCCTGCGCGTCCCGGGAGTGGCCGCGGTGCTGTTCGTCACCCTCGTCTTCGTCCTGGCCCACACCATCCTCTACGCCTACATCGCCACCTTCCTCCACCACATCGGTCTGGGCGGCCGGACCGACGCCGCCCTCCTGGTCTTCGGCATCGCCTCACTGGCCGGCATCTGGATCGTCGGCACCTTCATCCACGGCCACTTGCGCACCTTGATCCTTGCCAGCACCGTGCTGGTCGGCATCGCCGCCGCGGGCCTCGGCGCCTTCTCCGGCAGCCATGCCCTGGTGTACGTCGCCGCCGCCCTGTGGGGTCTGGGCTGGGGCGGCGTTCCCACGCTGTTGCAGACTGCCGCCGGCCAAGCCGGTGGGGAAGCGGCTGATGCCGCCCAGGCCATGCTGGTGACCCTGTGGAACGTGGCCATGGCGGGCGGCGGCATCATCGGCGGCCTCCTCCTCCAGGCCGTCGGGGCCGACGCCTTCCCCTGGACCGTCCTGGTGCTCCTCGCACCGGTCCTCCTCGTCGTACTGGCGGCCCGGAACCACGGGTTCCCGACCCGGCGCACCGGCAACAGCTGACCGCACCGCGACCCGACGGCGACATCAGCGAGCTTTCCCCAAGGCCGCGTCGACCGCGAAACGGCGCCCAACCCGGCCCCTTCCACGCCCTCTTCGGGCACTGGCTCGACCACCTCGCGCCGCCCTGAGTCGGGTGTACACGTCTGAGGGCGGTCGGCCGGACTAGGGTCGGCTCCATGACCCTGTCGATCCGAGAACGAGAGAACTTCCTGGCGGAACCTCATATCGGTGCGCTGTCGGTGGTCGAACGGCCGGACCGCGCACCGCTGACGGTGCCCATCTGGTACCAGTACACGCCGGGCGGTGAGCTGTGGGTGCGTACCGGGCCGGATTCCCGCAAGGCGCGGGCGATCCGGGCTGCCGGGCGCTTCAGCCTGATGGTGCAGCGGACCGAGCCGACGGTGCGCTACGCGTCGGTGGAGGGGCCGGTGACCCGGACGGACCCGGACAGCCGCGAACGGTCCTGGGAGATGGCCGCGCGGTACCTCCCTCAGGACAAGGTCGCCGCCTTCGTGGAGTACGACCACGCCCATCTCGGTGCGCACGTCGTCATCGCCATGCGGCCGGAACACTGGGTGTCCGCCGACCTGGGCTCCTTCTGACCGCAACGCGCACGGCCCCGGCACACGGGCACGCCACGGCCCTTCCTCCGCTGGGTGACTTCGCCCCTGGTCGGCGTGCCGTTCAGGGGCGAGGCCGCCGGTGAGGCGGGCGGGCAAGTGCGAGGGCAGCAGCGGGACAGCGAACCCCTCGTTGACGCGCGGGTCGTACGACCGTGATCCGTATGTGATCAACGCCCCGTAATCTCCACCTGCGCAGGGGACTTACGGGATGCACGACCAAGACGGGGGCACACATGACATACCGGCGTGCGGCGATACCGGCACTGGCCGGAGGGCTGGTACTCACCGCGCTGCTGTGGTGGGCGGGGGCGAGCGCGCACGCGCTGCACCTGCCGGGCGCCACCGGCATGATGGGCGTCCCCGCCACCGCCGAGCTCGACCACTGACTCGCCCCCTGGTCGTACGATCCCCCGTCCTCGGCCCAGCTCGACGGCGAGGTGCCCGGCGGGGTCGGGGGCACTGCCTGGATCGCAGGCACCCGTTACCTCGCGCTGTACACCACCGCGCTGCAGATCCGGTTCGCCGCGGTCTTCGCCTTCTTCGTGCTCGGGGCGCTGCTCCTGGCCCGCCGGCTGCCGCCGGTGCGCGGCCGGACGACGGCCGCGCTGCTCACCTTCTGGGCGTGGGGCCTGGTGGCCGGGACCCTGGCGGTGACCGTTTCCGCGCCGTGGCTGATCGCTGCGGGAGGACACGGCAGTTTCCGCTTCCTGCCCCAGCTGGCGAGCCAACTGCTGCGGATGGCGACGGACGGGACGGGCCTGCGCTGGGGGCTGTTCCACCTGAGCGCCGGCCTCGGTGGCGGCGTCCCGGCCGCGCTGACCTGCGGCCTGGTGGCGGGGGTCGCGGCCGCCGTGACGCTGCGGGTGACCGGGGGCCGGGCGAAGCCGGCCGACGCCACGGCCGCCGCCCCAACCCCCGAGCCCGGCCAGGACGCGGCGAAGGCTTAGTACGACAGGGAAACACCGGGGAACGTTCGCGGGATCGGGCGCCTCCTGGCGGATGTAAGCGGCTTCTCGTCAACGGCCGACAGTCATCCGGCGAACGGATTCCCTCATGATCAGCAGCGACCGCCCCATGCCCACACTCGAAGGGGCCGAGCACCGGTGGGTGACGGTCCGCGGGGCCCGGCTGCACCTCGCCGAGTTCGGCAGCGGCAAGCCCGTGGTGCTGCTGCACGGCTTCCCACAGCACTGGTACGCGTGGCGCGCGCTCGTCCCCCTGCTCGCCGACAATCACCGGCTGATCTGCGTCGATCTGCGCGGCTTCGGCTGGTCGGAGCAGACCAAGCGCGGCTACGACACCGACGAGCTCGGCGACGACCTCCTCGCACTCCTCGACGAGCTGGGCCTCGGCCGGGTGACCCTGGTCGGACACAACTGGGGTGCCGGGGTGGGCTTCCGGCTCTGCCAGCGGGCACCGGAGCGGTTCCGCGCCTTCCTGGCGCTGAACATGGCGCACCCGTGGACGCGTCACCGTGATGTCCTGCCGAACCTGTGGCGGATGTGGTTCACCGCCTGCATCGAGTATCCGGTGGTCGGACGGCTGGTCCTGCGGCACTGGCCGGCCCTCACCCGGTATCTGCTGCGGCGCGCGGTCGCCGACCCGGCGGCGTGGCGGGACGCGGATCTCACCGAGTTCACCGCGGCGGCACAGGCCTCGGCGCATGCCGGACAGGCGATGTTCTGGCAGTACGTCGTACGGGACATTCCGGCGGGCTTTCGCGGCACGCACCGCCGGCGGCGGCTGACCGTCCCGACGTTCGTCCTGGGCGGCGAGCACGACCCGGTGATCCCACCGGCCCTGCTGCGCGGCAGTCCCGACGCCGACGACCTGACCGTGCGGATCGTGCCGGGCGCAGGACACCATCTGCACGAGGAGCGTCCCGCGGCGGTGGCCGAGGCCCTGCGGGAACTCATCGCCAGGGCCGGAGGACAGACGCAGGTGACCGTCCCGGGCGAAACCACCCCTGAAAGGAGTGGGTGACAGCACCGGGTGACAGGCCCCCGCGACGGGACCCGGCGACAGGGCCCGGCGACAGCAACGGCTGACGGGACCAGTTGCCGGAACCCGCTGAGGGGAGGTCAGCGCAGGGCGGCGCGATGCTCCACCGCACGGAAGAAGGCGCGGGTGCGGCGCTTCCCGAGCAGGCGGCGGTAGTCGGCGATGACCGCCCACACCTGGTCGAAGGGCAGGGCGATCCGGGTCTCGGCGTAGAGCGGGGCACGCAACCCCGCGGCCCGGGGTTGCCGTGGAACTGGCCGCGCGCAGCTCTCCTCACTGGCCGAACGCGGTCAGTTGTCCCTGCGTGTGGCCGGCACCCTGCCATGGGACCAGGCCGCCCAGGCGCATGAGGCACTCGCCAAGGGTGGCCTGTGGGGGTGCCTGGTCCTCACCCCGTGAGAGACGGAGGCACAGTCACGTCACACGACCCGCCGGACACTGCCTAGTAGCTGAGGGCGGCGAACCAGTCGCCCCGGCCGTGCCGGGTGAGGTCGAGGAAGTGCCACACGGGGCAGAGCAGGTCGATACCGCGCTGGTCGATGTCGTCGGACAGCCGGGGATGCGCCGAGTAGAAGTGGCGCACCGCCCCGTTGCCGTCGCGGGTGAAGACCGAGACCGTGGAGTCCTGGTTGCCCTCGGCGTCCTCGCTGCCGAGGTCGTACTTGAAGGTGTTGGAGCCGGCGCTCAGCAACCGCAGGTTCGTCCAGTTCCGGTTGCGGGCGTGCGCGCGGAGTGTGGGCAGGTCGGCCGCGGCGACCACGGCGAAGTCGATGTTCTGCGCGAGGTGGTGGGCGATGCCGTTGAAGCCGTCGATCCACATCGTGCACATGGGACACGGCTCGGTCTGCCGCTTGCCGTACATGAGGTGATAGATGACGAGGTCCCGCCCGGGCTGGGTGAACAGTTCACTCAGCCGTACGGTCTGCCCGGGGGCGTCGCCGGCGTGCAGGTCGGCGGGGCCTTCCTCGAACGCGTAGTCATCGACGACCGGCCCCGGTGGTAGTCGGCGGCGCAGCTCGGCGATGCGTTCGCGGTGGCGCATCAGCTCGATCTCGGCTTGCCGCAGCTCCTCGCGTGCGTCGGCGTACGCCTCCGACTCCTCGGTCAGATTGGTGTGACGCATCCCCGCTACCTCCTCCGCGAGCGGCAGGGAGCTGCTGCCCCGGCCACTATTTTCCGCTCCCGTGCGGGGGCTCGCGAGGCGGCGCAGAGACGGAACGCAGGGGTCGGGGTGGAGAGTGTGCGGGGAGGGACCGTATGGACGGAACGTACGGGCCCGAACGCACCGGCCGGCTCGGCGTGCTCAGTCCCGGCGGGTGGCGTCCGTGGTGATCGCATCGGCCGCCTCCCCCGCGGCGCGTCCGTCGGTGCCGGGTCCGCAGGTCGCCGATTCCGGCGCTGCCCTTTGCATGATCATGCGAGATGCTGCATACTCTTTCCATGTCCAAGGTCCTCACCTCCCTCCCCGCCGGCGAGCGCGTCGGCATCGCCTTCTCGGGCGGCCTCGACACCTCCGTCGCAGTCGCGTGGATGCGTGACAAAGGCGCCGTCCCCTGCACCTACACCGCCGACATCGGCCAGTACGACGAGCCCGACATCGCCTCGGTGCCGGGCCGCGCGAAGACCTACGGTGCCGAGATCGCGCGCCTGGTCGACTGCCGCGCGGCGCTGGTCGAAGAGGGCCTGGCCGCGCTGACCTGCGGCGCGTTCCACATCCGCTCGGGCGGGCGGGTCTACTTCAACACCACGCCGCTCGGCCGTGCCGTCACGGGCACCCTCCTGGTCCGGGCGATGCTGGAGGACGACGTACAGATCTGGGGCGACGGCTCGACCTTCAAGGGCAACGACATCGAGCGGTTCTACCGCTACGGGCTGCTGGCCAACCCCCACCTGCGGATCTACAAGCCCTGGCTGGACGCGAACTTCGTGACCGAGCTCGGCGGCCGCAAGGAAATGTCGGAGTGGCTGCTCGCCCACGACCTGCCGTACCGGGACAGCACCGAGAAGGCGTACTCCACCGACGCCAACATCTGGGGCGCCACCCACGAGGCGAAGACCCTGGAGCACCTCGACACCGGCGTGGAGACCGTGCAGCCGATCATGGGCGTGCGGTTCTGGGACCCGTCGGTCGAGATCCCCACCGAGGACGTGACGATCGGCTTCGACCAGGGCCGCCCCGTGACGATCAACGGCAAGGAGTTCGCCTCCGCCGTCGACCTGGTCATGGAGGCCAACGCCATCGGTGGCCGGCACGGCATGGGCATGTCCGACCAGATCGAGAACCGGATCATCGAGGCGAAGAGCCGCGGCATCTACGAGGCCCCGGGCATGGCCCTCCTCCACGCCGCGTACGAGCGCCTGGTCAACGCGATCCACAACGAGGACACCCTGGCCCAGTACCACAACGAGGGCCGTCGCCTCGGGCGGCTGATGTACGAGGGCCGCTGGCTGGACCCGCAGGCCCTGATGGTCCGCGAGTCCCTGCAGCGCTGGGTCGGCGCGGCCGTCACCGGCGAGGTGACGCTGCGGCTGCGGCGCGGTGAGGACTACTCGATCCTCGACACCACCGGTCCGGCGTTCAGCTACCACCCGGACAAGCTGTCCATGGAGCGCACCGAGGACTCCGCGTTCGGCCCGGTCGACCGGATCGGCCAGCTCACCATGCGCAACCTCGACATCGCCGACTCGCGCGCCAAGCTGGAGCAGTACGCCGGGCTCGGCCTGATCGGCACCGCCAACCCCGCCGTCGGCGCCGCGCAGGCGGCCGCGACCGGGCTGATCGGCACACTGCCGGAGGGCGGCGCCGAGGCCATCGCCTCCCGCGGCGAGGTCTCCGACGACGACGCGCTGCTGGACCGCGCCGCGATGGAATCCGGCACGGACTGAACGGACCGAGCGGACCGAGCAGCGGACTCAACGGACTCAACGGAAGCAAGGCGGAACCCACGGGATCAAGGGAATCTACGGACTGATCACCCCCGGGGGTGGCGAGCGGTGCGCTCGCCACCCCCGGGGGTGACGCAGCACCGAAGCGGCCGGTTCAGCGCCCATGGCGCCGAGCCGGCCGCTGTTGTTCGGGAAACGGTTCCGCCGCTCAGGGTATTCGGCGCATCGTTCGCCGGTCCGAGGCGGCCGTATCGCCCGGCTGCGGTCAGAGTGGCATGTGGCGGGATGCTCGGCATGAGGAGAAAGGCGGCACCATGAGCAGACTGATCGTCACCGCGTTCATCACCCTGGACGGCGTGATGCAGGCTCCCGGCGGCCCGAACGAGGACGTCGACGGAGGCTTCGAGCACGGTGGCTGGCAGGTCCCTTACGTCGACGAGGACTTCATGGGCCTCGTCACGGCGATCTTCGAGCGGACCGCCGACCATCTCCTGCTCGGCCGGAAGACCTACGACATCTTCGCCGCCCACTGGCCGCGCGTCACCGACCCGAACGACCCGATCGCCGTCAAGCTCAACTCGATGCCCAAGTATGTCGCCTCACGCACCCGCAACAGCCTGGAGTGGCACAACTCCCACCTGCTGAAGGGCGAGGCCGCACAGTCCGTCGCGCAGCTCAAGGAACGGCTCGACGGCGTGATCATGACGCAGGGCAGCAGCGACCTGATCAGCACCCTGCAGCAGCACGACCTCGTCGACGAGTACCGGCTGCTCGTCAACCCGGTGGTCCTCGGCACCGGCAAGCGGCTCTTCGCGGCGGGTGCCGCCCCGGTCGCCTGGACGCTCACGGAATCCCGCACCACCGGCGCGGGCGTGCAGTACTGCACCTACGAACGGGCGGGCCGACCCGAGTACGGGTCCTTCCTGCTGGACGAGCAGGGGTGAGGACGCCCAGGGGAGGACGCCCACGGTGAGACGCACACGGTGAAGATGCACGCGGTGGCCCGCCGATGCCTTGCCGGGCCACCACCGTCCCGTCCCTGCCCAGCCGTCCCTACCCCACCGCCCCTGCCCAGCCGTCCCTACCCCGCCGTCACCGTGACATAGCCGACCTTGCGCACGTGGCCGCGGTGGGCGACGACCGTCACCGGATAGCGGCCGGGCTTGATGTCGGTGCGGATGGTGGCCGTGCCGAGGAAGCGCGGGTCGTCACCGTCGCCGGCCTTGCTGTCGTCGAAGCGGAGGTGGAGTACGCGGGTGAACGCCGGGGAGGTGGCGGTCAGCCGCGTCTCCTCGCCCGGGTCCGGCGTCACGTCGTGCCACATGACCCCGACTTTCCCTCCTCGGGCGACCCGGATGCTGTGCCCGTGCGGGCTGCTGTCGTAGCCGACGCCCGGTTCGTACAGGGCGGGGCCGTACGCCTTGCCGAGGTAGTCGGGGTCGCCGGGGCGGGGCGCGCGGACGGTCAGGCGCTTGGTCATGATGTGCCGGCCGTGCGGGCCCAGCAGTTCGAAGGTGTACCTGCCGTCCGCCAGGCCGGGCTTGAGCTCCGGCCGGGCCTGGAACGTGCGGGGGTTGTAGAAGTCGGTCACGTCGTGGGTCAGGCGCACGGGCCGTGGCAGGGCCGAGGACCGCACGGTGAAGTGGGTACCCCGCTCACCGGGGTACAGGTCGTCGAAGTACACCCACACCGGCGCCCCGGGGCGGGCCACGCCCTCCGCCTGGTTGAGCTCAAGCGACGGGCGCCGGGACCGCACGACCCGGATCTTGTCGCGGGCGATGGTACGGCCCGCGACGGTGACCGACACCGGGTGCCGGCCGGGCTCGGCCGTCATCGAGAGGGAGGCCGTGGCACGGCAGGAGCCGTCCCGGCAGCGCAGCCGTACCGGCCCGCTGAACGCGGACGACCGGGCCACCACCGGGTCCTCCGGCTCGCACCTGACGCCGTTGAGGTCGATGGCGACCCGTTGTCCGGGGCGGGCGTCGGAATCGCTCTCCACGGCCACGGTGGCCTTGCCCGCGGGGATCGTGCACCCGCTCTTGCCGTTGCGGTGGTCCCCGGTGTGGTCTGCGCCGGTCTTGTGTGCGTTGTGCGCGGACGCTCCCGGGCTCTGCTTCGCCTCGGTCGTGCTCGCCGAATGGGCGCCGCACCCGCACAGCACAAGGCCGGCCGCCAGCGCGCCCATCAGCCTGGACCAGTTCATCGTGTCCCCCAGTCGGTTGGTCATCCGGAGAGATGCCGGGATGGCGATGTTGGTTGCCCCGGGGGCAACGGGCGGGACGTGCCTAGCTGCCATCGGCGCGCCGGAGCTCCGCCGCGAGGTGGTGTTGGAGCGGCTCGCCGACCGCCGCGAGGTCGTGGACGAAGGTGAGCGTGTCCCGGTCGGTCAGGTCGTAGCGGCGGCGGGTGGCGCTGACTTCCTTGGCGGTGGGAGTGAGCGCTACCTGATGGGTGGTCAGGTCGACCGTGCCGTCGCCCGCACGTCCGACCAGGATCTCCGCGACACCGGTGGGCTGGGTGATCAGTGCCTCCACGCGCCCCTCGGACTGCACCCGCCACCAGCCGCTCTCCCGGGCGGCCGGCCGCAGCGGGGCGTCGTCCGTGTCGAGGAGCCAGGCGCGTGCCTCGTAGCGCAGGAAGGGACGCCCGTCATGACTGAAGGTGACCTCCTGGGCGTACGCGAACTCCTCGGCGAGGGTGGGGTACCCGCCCCGCCCCCGGCCGGCCCAGGTGCCCAGGAGCCCGATCAGTGGCGCGAGCAGTGCATGGGGCTCGGGCGCTTCGTCCGGCCGGAACGCGTCGGGGTAGGGATGCTGCGGGGCGAGGTCGGTCATGAGGTGAGCTCCTTGATCGTGGTCGGTGCCGGCGGAAGCCTCGTCTCCCCATGATCGCCCCCTACAGCTCCTCTCCGGGGACCGACAGGTACGCCTCACGCAGAGTGCTCAGCACCGGGTCCTCGACGGCCAAAGAGGCGTCATCGATCGCCGCCAGCGCCCGGACGCCGATGCTCGTGTTGGTGGCGAACGCCGCCCGCATGCCCTTGGCCCGGTCCAGGGTGACGGGTGTGATCCGGTGCTCCACCCGTTGCTGCAACAGCCTCATGGTGACGCCCGGGAGTACCGGAGCCTGCGGCCACACCACGGTGCCGTCGTCGGCGATGAAACCGACGTTCCAGGTCGGTCCTTCGCTGACGTGTCCGTCGGGCCCGACCAACAGGGCATCGTCAAAGCCGGCGACCTGAGCTGCGCGCCGCACGTGCAGGGCCCCGAACAGGCCGCAGTGTTTGACCTGGGGCAGGTCCCGCTCATAGGGCACGCTCCTCGCACGCAGCGGCGGTGGGGGCATCGCCCCGGCCGGACGTACGGTGACCAGCACCCGGGGCTGATCGGCGTCCGCAGGGTGCGCGACATCGACCGCGGGATCGTAGATCGTCGCGCGGACCACGCACGGACCGCGGTGTCCCGCCAGTGCCTGCCGGACGAACCGCCGGACCCGGCCGGTGTCCAGATCGGCGCCCCAGACGGTCCTGCAGTCCGCTACGAGGCGGTCCATGTGCAGGGACACCCCACGGATCCGGTGATCGGCGTCGACCCGCATGGTGGTGAAGTGTCCGTAGCCCGTCAATGCGAGAGGGAGCACGTCATCGGTGAGCACGGGCTTTCCGTCGAGATGCGCCATGCCACACAGCATGGCAGGACGGGCTCCGGCCCGGGTGCCGTAGGGGTGCTGACGGACGCACACCGCTGTTCGTGGGTGTTCCGGGCGGTTTCCACCGCCCGGAACACCCACGCGCCTGAGCAAACCGCCGGCCTACCTGGCGAGTTCGGCCGGCTCGTCCAACCGCGTCAGTTTCTGCGGGTTGGCCACCGCGTGGATGCGGGTGACCCGTCCGTCCTCCACCACGAGGCTCACCGCGGCCAGCCGGCCGTCGATCTCGATCCGGCCGGCGGGCGCGCCGTTGAGCCACACGGCCGACACCGCCCGGCCGGGCCGCGCGAGCAACGTCGCCACCAGCTCGGCCCCGTGGATCGGCTCCCGAGCGGCGGCGGCGATCCCGCCACCGTCGGCGATCAGGACCACGTCCGGCGCCATGACGTCCAGCAGCTCCTGGACCCGTCCGGTACGCAACGCGGCCAGGAACCGCTCCACCACCGCCTGCTGCTCCGACCGGCTCACCTGGACCCGCGGCCGCCTGGCCGCCACATGCTCGCGGGCCCGCCGCGCGATCTGCCGCACCGCGCCCGCGGACTTCCCCACGGCCTGGGCGATCTCGCGGTACGGCATGTCGAAGACCTCCCGGAGCACGAACACCGCCCGCTCCGCCGGCCCGAGCGTTTCCAGCACGGTCAGCATCGCGATCGAGACGCTCTCCGCGAGTTCCACGTCCTCGGCGACATCAGGGCTGGTCAGCAGCGGTTCCGGCAGCCACTCGCCGACGTATTCCTCACGGCGGCGGGACAACGTCCGCAGGCGGTTGAGCGCCTGCCGGGTGACGACCCGGACGAGGTACCCCCGTGGGTCGCTCACCTGCGCCTGGTCGACATCGGCCCACCGCAACCAGGAGTCCTGCAGCACGTCCTCCGCATCGGCCGCCGACCCGAGCATCTCGTAGGCGACCGTGAAGAGCAGGGTGCGATGGGTGACGAACGGGTCCTCGGTCATGCCGTCGACGCCACGCCGGAAGTCACCGGACGCCCGGCCAGCGGAACCTCGCAGGCTTCGGAGAAGCCCTGCGAGGTGACGCCGTTGGCGTTGTTGTTCCTGCTGGCCATGTTGACGAAGGCGATGTACGCGGTGAGTTCGACCATCGCCGCCGGACCGAGCCGGTCCAGCAAACCGGCGTACATCTCATCGGTGACGGTCGGCGGCGTGTTCGTCATGGCCTCGGCGTACTCCAGGACGTCCCGCTCCAGCGGGGTGAACACCTCCGACTCCCGCCAGCGCGGCACCTGGCTCGCCTTGGTCAGGTCCAGGTTCTGGTTCAGCGCCTGGAAGTAGCCGACGTCGAGGCACCAGCTGCAGCCGACCTGCGCCGCGACGGCCATGTGCGCGAACGACTTGAGGTCCGCGTCGGCCGCGTCCCACTCGGCCAGCTTGGCCGAGAACTCCAGGTTGGCCGCGCCGACTTCGGGACTGTGCCACACCACCTCGACGGGCTCGGGCACGGCACCGAGCTGCTTGATCATGTTCTCGCGGAGTTCGGTGGGAAGCTCCGCCTTCGGAACGCGTGGCGACATGGTGTTCTCCCTGTAGGCGTGAATGTCTGCCGTTACGCCATGAAGACACCGCCGGCCCGTCGAATGTGACAACGGGGTCGAGCGGTGATCCGGCTTCCGGTGCGCAAGCCGTGCCACGTACGCCGCGGGCTCACGAGGACCTTGCGGAGCGGCAGGTTCCACGGCCGGCCCTCGGCGCACCGGATCGGCAGCGGCCGACGGGCCGAGGGCGTGGGCCGGGGAAACGGCTTTGCGCCCCCGTGTGATCGGCGTGGATGCTGGTTCGCCGGAGGTACGGAAGATGAGCGACGTGGTGTTGAAGCTGTCAGCCCGTGACCTGGTGCACGCGGACCTGGCGTCGTGCGGATGGGCAGGGTCTGCTCACCACCTGACCGACGTCGCCAGGCAGTTGGAACGTGCCCGGACCGGTGAGGTCGACTACCTCGCGATCTGCCCGGCAACGGACATCCCGGTGGCGAAGGGCGGCGTCGACTACCAGGTCACGGAGGGCGTCGGCACGTTGTGGCAGTTGGCGGTCCACCCCGCATTGCAGTCGTGCGGCATCGGTACGTTCCTCGTCGCATCCGCAGAACTGCGGATCAGGGAACGCGGTCTGCGGCAGGCCGAGCTGGCCGTGGAGGACGCCAACCCACGGGCACGCGCGCTGTACGAACGGCTGGGGTACGTCGCGTACGACCGTCGGCCGGACTCGTGGGACGAGCAAGCCCCTGACGGGTCGTTGCGCCGCTACGAAACGATGTGCACGGTGATGCGGAAGCAACTCGGGTAGGCCCGGTCGCCCGCCCCGGACCTGCCGGCGGACGCACCCTCCGCCCCCGGGCGCGGCCGCACCGTACACCGCCCCCGCTCACGCTTGGTTGCACTCAGGGCACAAGCCCCGATAGGTCATCTCGACCTCGGAGACCGTGAAGCCGAAGCGTTCGGAGGCGGGTAGGCCGGCCAGGGGGTCGCCGACGGGGTGGACGTCGCGGATGGTGCCGCAGTGCGAGCAGACCAGGTGCTGGTGGGGGCGGTGGGCGTTGGGGTCGTAGCGCTTGGCGCGGCCGTCGGTGGCCACCTCGGTCACCTCGCCGAGCGAGACGAGCTCGCCGAGGGTGTTGTAGACGGTTGCGCGGGAGATCTCCGGCAGCCGGACGGTGGCGCGGGCGAGCACCTCGTCCGCGGTGAGGTGGACATGCTCGCCGTCGAGTACCTCGGCGACTACCCGGCGCTGGGCAGTCATCCGCCAGCCGCGTCGGCGGAGCCGGTCCAGCAGGTCGCTCATGACCACCAGCCTTACTGTGCGTCTTCCGGACTGTTCGTCTTCGTTCCGGCCGTTCGTCTTCCGATTCCGGACCGTTCGTCTTCCGGCAAATGAATGCGTACGGGTCTGGCTGTTGTATTGACTTGGACTTCGTCCATCGTAGGATCGGTTCTGGCGACAGCCAAGGGACAGGACAACAGCAGGGAAAGCCCGTGACGGTTGATGGGACGGGTCCGCTCAGCACCGCATCCGGTGCCCTGGCCGCAAGCGGCCGGGACAGCGGGCAGGCGGGTGCCGGCGGCCCGGTGCTGGTCGAGGAGCAGGTCCTGCTGGAGCAGGTCGCCCCCTTCGAGCGGGAGTGCACCCTTCGCGTGCGCGAGAACCGCTGCGCGCGAGACCACGGCCGCCACCACGGCGGGTGCCGGCCGTGCGGTGTCGTCGTCGATGTCCACGACGCGGTCGGAATGGCGTTGTGGCCGACCGTGTCCGGCGATCACGGCCCTCGTTCGTCGAGGCCGAGGTCACCTGCTGGGGCCCACAGGCCCCGGTCGTTTTCCCGTCCGCATTTTCTGAGCACCGTGATCTGCCCAGTTCGGAAGGATTCCCATGTCTGAGAACCACGACGCGATCGTCACGGACCCCAAGCCCCAGGAGGCGGGCGGCTGCCCGGTCGCGCACGGGCGCGCCCTGCACCCGACCCAGGGGGGCGGCAACGCCCAGTGGTGGCCGGAGCGGCTCAATCTGAAGATCCTTGCCAAGAATCCCGCCGTGGCCAACCCGCTCGGGGAGGACTTCGACTACGCCGAGGCCTTCAAGAGCCTCGACCTGCCGGCCGTGAAACGGGACATCGCCGAGGTGCTGACGGACTCGAAGGACTGGTGGCCGGCCGACTTCGGTCACTACGGCCCGTTCATGATCCGCATGGCGTGGCACAGCGCGGGCACCTACCGCATCAGCGACGGCCGCGGCGGCGCCGGCGCCGGCCAGCAGCGCTTCGCCCCGCTCAACAGCTGGCCGGACAACGGCAACCTCGACAAGGCCCGCCGTCTGCTGTGGCCGGTCAAGAAGAAGTACGGCAAGAGCCTGTCCTGGGCCGACCTCATGGTCCTCGCCGGCAATGTCGCCCTGGAGTCCATGGGCTTCACGACCTTCGGCTTCGGCGGCGGCCGCGAGGACGTCTGGGAGTCCGAGGAGGACGTCTACTGGGGTCCCGAGAAGGTCTGGCTCGACGACCAGCGCTACACCGGCGACCGTGAGCTGGAGAACCCGCTCGGCGCGGTCCAGATGGGTCTGATCTACGTCAACCCGGAGGGCCCGAACGGCACCCCGGACCCGATCGCCGCGGCCCGCGACATCCGTGAGACGTTCCGCCGGATGGCGATGAACGACGAGGAGACCGTCGCGCTGATCGCCGGCGGTCACACCTTCGGCAAGACCCACGGCGCCGGTCCCGCGGACCACGTCGGGCCCGACCCCGAGGCCGCCCCGATCGAGCAGCAGGGCCTTGGCTGGAAGAGCACCTACGGCACCGGCAAGGGCGGCGACGCGATCACCAGTGGCCTGGAGGTCACCTGGACCGCCACACCGACCGAGTGGAGCAACGGCTTCTTCAAGAACCTCTTCGAGTACGAGTACGAGCTCACCCAGAGCCCGGCCGGCGCCCACCAGTGGGTGGCCAAGAACGCCGAGGCGATCATCCCCGACGCACACGACCCGTCGAAGAAGAAGCTCCCGACGATGCTCACCACCGACCTGTCGCTGCGTTTCGACCCGGTCTACGAGCCGATCTCGCGTCGCTTCTACGAGCACCCCGAGGAGTTCGCGGACGCCTTCGCCCGCGCCTGGTACAAGCTGACCCACCGCGACCTCGGCCCGAAGTCGCTGTACCTCGGCCCGGAGGTTCCGGAGGAGACCCTGCTGTGGCAGGACCCGCTGCCGGAGGCCGACGGCGAGGTCATCGACGCCGGCGACATCGCCGCCCTCAAGGCCAAGCTCCTCGACTCGGGGCTGACCGTCGCACAGTTGGTGTCCACCGCGTGGGCGTCGGCCTCGACCTTCCGCACCAGCGACAAGCGCGGCGGCGCCAACGGTGCCCGTATCCGCCTGGAGCCGCAGCGCAGCTGGGAGGCCAACGACCCGGACGCCCTCGCCCAGGTCCTGCGCGTCCTTGAGGGCATCCAGGCCGGGTTCAACTCCGGCGCCAAGAAGGTCTCCCTGGCCGACCTGATCATCCTCGGTGGCGCCGCCGCCGTGGAGAAGGCCGCCAAGGACGCCGGTTACGACGTCGAGGTGCCCTTCGCGCCGGGCCGTGTGGACGCCACGGAGGAGCACACCGACGCGGAGTCCTTCGCCGCGCTGGAGCCCACCGCCGACGGCTTCCGCAACTACCTGGGTAAGGGCAACCGCCTGCCGGCCGAGTACCTGCTGCTCGACAAGGCGAACCTGCTGGGTCTGAGCGCTCCCGAGCTGACCGTCCTCGTCGGCGGCCTGCGCGTCCTGGGCGCGAACCACCAGCAGACGTCGCTCGGCGTCTTCACCGACACCCCGGGCAAGCTGACGAACGACTTCTTCGTCAACCTCCTCGACCTGGGTACGACGTGGCAGGCGACCTCGGAGGACCAGACCACCTTCGAGGGCCGCGACGACGCCACCGGCGAGGTCAAGTGGACCGGCACCCGTGCCGACCTCGTCTTCGGCTCGAACTCCGAGCTGCGCGCCCTCGCCGAGGTCTACGCGAGCGACGACGCGAAGGAGAAGTTCGTGAACGACTTCATCGCGGCGTGGGTCAAGGTGTCGAACCTGGACCGGTTCGACCTGGTCTGATCGGCCTGACCCGAACGACCTGGCCTGATTACCCTGGCGTGATCACCTTGCTGTAGGCGTCCGGGCCGGCCCCACGCGGGTCGGCCCGGACGTTGGCGTGCCCGTCGTCGCCCGCATCCCTAGCGCTTCGGGCAGTCGTACTCGTCAGGGCCGGCCTCATGCACAAGGGTTCCCGGTCCCGCCTCGGCCGAGGAGCCGGGGCCTCGGGGCGGCACTCCCCCTGCTGGACAAGGCCACTTCCCGGTCTTCTCGCTCTCCATCGTGCCGTCCGACGCCCCACACGTCGCCCCCTTCCAGGAAGCGGGGGCCAGGAGCACGGCGCCGGCTCTCATACGGCCTGGCTGACCGGACCGCAGCCCCCGGCCCCCACCCCACCCACGCCCCCTTCATCGCACGCTACTGCGCCTTCCCACCGCCTCCCCCGTCTCCTTGGGCGTCGCCGGTGATGTGGTCGAGGTGGGCGACGCGGGCAGCGGCGACCCTGGCAGAGGGCGGGTGAAGGGCGCCGCCTGGGCGTCGACGGTGAAGCGGATGTCGTCGTGGGGCGAGTAGACGTACCAGATGCGTCCTGCCCCGTGGACGCTCGCGACCTTCCCGGGCTTCTTCGCGGGCGTCTGGGCAGCGTGCGCGGCGCCGGGCGCGGGTGCCGCCGTGACGATTCCGGCGAGCACGGCGGCGGCGCCGACTGCACCCAACGGAGCAAAGCGCATGGCGAACTCCCTTTCACAGAAGGCTGATCGGTCCTGTTCGGCCTGTGCGCCGAACGAACAACAGCCTCGCCCGCACCCACCGCCCCCGCCCATCGGCCGACCGGCGGATATCTGCGGCCCCCGCGCGGGCCGTCTCTGCCGTTCGGCGGAGACGGCGCTGATGATCACGACCTCGTACGCTGACACCATGGGGGAAACGACACCAGCCGTGCCGGAGCTCATACTTGGCGGCGTGCCGGCGCTCGCGACCGCAGTCACCGTGGCCTGGGCCCTGGCCCGCCGCCGCACCGCCGCGCACACCCGACTGGCCCGGCCCACGGCGGTCTGCGCACTGTTGTCCCTGACCACCACCGTGGCCGGCAGCGCGCAGGCCGGCTCGCACGGGGAACTCGCGGCGGCAACGCTCCTGTTGCCCCTCATCGCAGCCGTCGCCCGCTGGTCGCCCCCGCGGGAACTGCGCATCACGATCCCCGTCGCAGTCGTCGCGGTGGCCGCTTGGCCGGTGCCGCTGGTCCACGGCGGATTACTGGAACGTACGGGGGTGGCGGCGTTCTGGCTGCTCCCGGCGCTCGCCGCGGCAGCCGTCGGGGGCTATCCGCGCCGGGTGGAGCAGCGTGGGCGGGCCGCGGTCAGCGAGGCCCGGCGGGCCCAGCGCCTCCAGCTCTCCCGCGACCTCCACGACTTCGTGGCGCACGACATCAGCGGCATCGTCGTACAGGCCCAGGCGGCCCGCTTCCTGGCTCCGACCGATCCCGGCCAGGCGGTGCTGGCCCTGGAGCGGATCGAGAAGGCGGGACTGAGTGCCCTGGAGGCGATCGACCGCACGATGCACATGCTGGACGGCGGCGACCAGGAACCGGCGAGCGCGTCGCGCCACCGCCCGGGCATCGCCCAACTCGCCACGCTCGTCGATGACTTCACGGCACTGAGCGATACGGACGTCCGTCTCCACCTGCCGCCGAGCACGGCGGACGCCTTCGCTGACGCTCCGGAGACCGGCGCGGTGGCCTACCGCATCGTGGCCGAGGCGCTCACCAACATCCATCGGCACGCGCCCCGTACGCCCCGCGTGGACATCCGCTTCGCCGCCGTTCCCGCGGGCGTGGAACTGCGCGTGACCAACGAGCCGCCCCTCAAATCCCCCTCCAGCCGACGGCCCACCGCCCCGCGCCGCCGCGGCGGACGCGGCCTCGCCGCCCTCACCGGACACGTACGGGCACTGGACGGCACCCTCACCGCCGGCCCGCAGGACGAGGGCGGCTGGCACCTCACGGCATTCCTCCCCCTGCCGGCCGCCGCCGCGAAGGAGCCGAAGTGACCACCCCCGCCGCCGGCACCCCCGCCCCCAGCCGCCTCACCCGCATCCTCCTCGCCGACGACCAGGCCGACGTACGCAGCGGATTCCGGCTGATCCTCGACTCCCAGCCGGACATGACGGTCGTCGGCGAGGCAGCGGACGGCGCCACGGCCGTCGACCTGGCCCACGAGCTCCGCCCCGACCTGGTCATCGCCGACATCCGCATGCCGGTGCTCGACGGCCTGGAGGTGACCCGCCGCCTGACCGGCCCGGCCACGCCGGACGGGCCCCGCGTCCTGGTCGTCACCACCTTCGACCACGACGACTACGTCCGCACGGCCCTGCGCGACGGCGCCTGCGGGACGAACGCCGGGATAGCGGCACGCCTTTACATCTCCGCGGGCACGGCCAAGACGCACCTCGCCAACATCCAGGCGAAGTTGAAGGTACGCAACCGCGTGGGCATCGCGGCCTGGGCCTGGGAATCGCGCCACCTCCCGTTCGCCGGGCCGTAGGCGTCACAGCACCCTGGGCAGACCCGTCACCGACATCACGAGCGAGTACAGCGAGGTGGTCGCCGTGAGGAACAGCCGGTTGTTCTTGGGACCGCCGAAAGCGATGTTGGACACCGGCTCGGGCACGCGGAGCCTTCCGATGAGGGTGCCGTCGGGGTGGTAGCAGTGCACGCCGTCGTCGAACGCGGCGGCCCACAGCCGCCCTTCGTCGTCGAACCGGATGTTGTCGAAGCCGCCGTCGGTGCGCTCCACGAACACCTTGCCGTCCGAGACGGTGCCGTCCTCCCGTACGTCGAAGACGCGGATCTGCCGGGCCCGTGTGTCGGCGACGTACAACTGCCGTTCGTCCGGCGAGAAGACCAGGCCGTTCGGTCCGCCGAAGCCGTCCGCGACCCGGCGGACCGCGCCCGTCACCGGATCGATCCGGTAGACGTCGCAGCTGCCGATCTCGCTCTCGGCGCGGTGGCCCTCGTAGTCACTCGTGATCCCGAAGTCCGGGTCCGTGAACCACACCGAGCCGTCGGAACGGACGACGGCATCGTTCGGGCTGTTGAGGCGCTTGCCCTCGAAACGGTCGGCGAGCACGGTGACCCGGCCGTCGTGTTCGGTGCGGGTGACTTGGCGGTTGCCCTGCTCGCAGCTGACCAACCGGCCCTCGCGGTCGAGGGTGTTGCCGTTGACGTGCCCGGCCGGGGAGCGGAACACGCCGATCGCACCGGTCGCCTCGTCCCAGCGCAGCAGCCGGTCGTTGGGAATGTCGCTCCAGATCAACTGCCGCCAGGCGGGCAGATAGAGCGGCCCCTCGGCCCAACGGCAGTCCGCGTGCAGCCGCTCCAGCCGGGCGTCCCCGTTGGCGCACCTCCCGGTGCGGAAGCGCTCGTCCAGAACCTCGTACGGAGTGTTGAACGTATCGCCGGGCATGGTCATCCCTTTCTCGACAACGATCGAACCTCATTCGGCGTCATACTAGTGCGCTCGAACCAGATATGGTGACGGCATGAGGATGATGGACAAGGGGATCGTGGACGACATCGACCGGGCGCTGATCGCGGAGCTGCAGCGGGACGCCTCGCAGGCCTATGCGGCGCTCGGCAAGGCGGTCGGCCTCTCGGCCGGCGCGGCACACGACCGCGTACGCAAGCTCCGTGAGCGCGGCGTCATCCGCCACACCACCGTGGACGTCGACCCGGCCGCCCTCGGGCAGGGCGTGCTCGCCTTCGTCATGGTCGACTCCTCGGCCTGGATGGGGGACTCGGCCGAGGCCTTCGCCGCCATCTCCGAGATCCAGGAAGCGCACATCATCGCCGGCGCCGCCTCCGTCCTCGTCAAGGTGCGCACGGCCACCACGGAGCAGTTGCAGGACGTCCTGCGACGGCTCTACGCGATCGAGGGCGTGAGCGGGACGCAGGCGACGGTCGTGCTGGAGACCTTCTTCGAACGGCCGGTCAGCGCCGGCTGACGCTTTCGGGGCGCGGAGTCCGCGTTCATCCAGGGCCGGCCTCGACCTCCAGGTGACGGCGGCCGCCCCGGCCGCGGACCTCCAGGGCCTCGAAGCCCCACTCACGCAGGACCTCCTGGCACCGCAGGAGGCTCTCCCGCTCCTGGTAGCGGGCGCCGCTCCCCCGCGGCCCGGCCCACCGCACCCGCACCAGCCCCGCCCGCTCCTCCTCGCTCACGCGGTAGCCGGTCCGCACCGGCTCGCCGTCCTCACCCACGACTGAGGGGGGAATGCCTTCGGCCTCCAGGAGCAGACTCACCGTGCGCAGCAACCGGCGCCGCTCCCACTCGGCCGGGCGCGCCTGCGGCGCGGAACCGGAGTTGGTCAGCCGGCGGATGCTCCGGATGCCGTCGAGCGCCACCCGCAACTCGGCCGACCGTCCCCCGGTCTCCGCCGGCTCCGCGGCGTCGTGGCGTTCGGCGCCCGTGCGTACGCGCAGGCCGTCCGCCTGCCTGTCCTGGTCGTTCATCGTGCGCCACCTGGCCTGTTTCGGGTCGGCTGCTACCGCCATGAACGGTACGCACGGCAGGACCGCAGCGCAGAGCGACCGTCCGGGAGGCGGCTCTTCCGGCGGGGAGACCCCGCTCCGGATATTCGATCGCACGTCGGGATCACTCCGGGCACAATGCGCGCATGCCGACCACCGCGGAGCACTTGCTCTCCGCACTCGAACCGCTGCCGTTCCCCGCCCGCCTCTCCCTCACCGCGAGGACGGCCCATCGGCTGGCCAAGGAGGGCCGACTCGCCCCGCTGCTGGCCGATCTGGACGCCCGGGGGCCGTACGAGCGGCGGCTCGCGGCGCTGGCCGCCCTCGCCGGGAAGGACGCCGGATTCCTCACCGGGCGGCTCACCGATCCCGACCCGGTCGTGGCCGGCTACGCCCTGCGCGCCGCCCGCGTACTGCCCGTGCCGGACGAGGCGGTGGAGGCGGTGTACGACGACGCACCGGCCGCCCTGCGGCACCGGCTCGCACGGCTGCTGGCCTCCGGCGACCGTACCGCGCTCGCCGAACGGCTGGTGGTGCGGCTGCGTGCGGACTGGGGCGACGCGGAGGCGGCACGACTGCTGCCGGCCTGTTCCACCCCCTTCGTCGCACAGCACCTGCCCCGGCTCGCGCACCGCGTCGAGGCCTGGGCGGGGCTGGCCCGCCGGCACCCCGACCCGGTGCTGGAGCACGCCGAAGCCGCCCTCGCCGAGCGGGCGGACGGACGGCAGCGGGACGAGTGGTGGCGGCTGCACGCGCCCGCGGTCGCCGTGCTCGCACCGCTCCGCCCCGAGCGGGTGCTGACGCTACTGGAGCGGTACGGGCCGGAGAGCCTGCCGTCCTCGCTGCGGACCGGCCTCGGCGCGCTGGTCGACGTCGATGCCGAGCGGGTGGTCCGCTGGCTGATCTCCCCCGAGCGGCGTGCCCAGCGCCACGAGCCGGTACCGCCGCCGGGAGTGCTGCGCAGGCTGGTGCGGGCCGCGCCGGCGTCGCTGCCCGCCCTCGGCCGCCACTGGCTGGCCCGCGGCGGTCACTTCACCGCCTTGGTCAAGGCCATGGCCCCCGGCCGGCGCCCGGCCTTCCTGGACGCGGTCACCGCCGGCGGGACCCCCGGGGAGCCGGCCCTGGCCGTCCTCGATCTGCTGCCCCGCGACCGTCGGTGGGCGGAGGTGCGGCGGGCCGCGGCCGAGTTCACGAGCGGCGCCGACTGGTGGGACGACCTGGACACCCTCGCCCACGGACCGTTCGACGAGGCGCGACCGGCGCTGCTCGCCGCGGTCCGACGGCCCGACGCGGACGACCGGGCGGCCGCCTGGCCGCTGTGGGTGGCGTGCGCCGCCCGGGACGGCGGCCGCCAGGCACTCACCGACCTGCTGACCGCGATGCGGCGGCTGCGCAACGAGCGGGACGCGGTGCGCGCCGCAGCGCTCACCGCACTCGCCTCCGTACCCGCGCGGTCGTTCCGGTCCGACGACGCCGCGCTGCTGGACGAGATCGCCGTCGCGGCCCTGGAGGCACGGGATGCTTCCGCCGACAGCCGGGCGGCGCTGCGGACCCTCGCCGCACGCGTACTGGCGGAGCACGCCACCGACGGTGGCTCGGCCCTGCCGGCTTGGGCGCTCGGCACCCTGGAGCGGGTGGTGGCCCGGACCGGCGTCCCCGACTTCGGTCCGCTCCACCGGGTCCTGCGCCGCGGCCAGGAGCACCAGCTCTTCGACGCGCTGCACCCGTGGCTGGCGGCGGCCGCCCAACGCGCCGACTTCCGGGTGCTGCTGGGCCTGGCCGACGCGCTGGGACCGCGTGCCCGGCGACTGCCCCGGCTGCAGGACATGCTGGCCACAGCCCTGGAACGCGGCGACGACGAGACGTTCGCGGCGGCCGCGGAGCGGTGGCTGGCGGCACCGGCCACCCGTGACGAGCGGGTGGCGCGGATCGTCGCGCTCGAACCGTCGGCGGTCGTCCTCCCACCCGTACGACGCGTCCTGGCCCGCCGGCGCACGGATCTGCTCGACGCGCTGCTCGGCGACACCCCGCCCCACGGCCGCTTCCTGGTGCCCGGCGCCCGGCGCCCGCTGCCTGATCTCGGTGACAGCGACCGCTGGCTGCCCCGCCAGCAACGGGCCGCGGCACGGCTCGCCGGGCAGGCGGCCGCGGACCGGTCCCTGCCGCTCGACGAACGCGCCGCCGCGGTCCGTACCGCCGCCCGGATCCCCGAGCTGGGACGCGCGTTGGTGATGAGGCATGCCGACGACGGGGACGTGGTCGTCGCCGAGGCGGCGCTCGGTGCGCTGCCCTGGACCGACCGGCCCCATGAGGCCTTGCCGGTGCTGCTGGAACAGGCCGGCAGTGACCGTGCCCGGGTCGCGGTGTACGCGGCGACCCGCGCCGCCCGCTTCACCTCGCCCTCCCAACTCGCCCTGGCCCTCGGTGAGTTGCTGACCGGTGAGCGGGTGGCGAAGGTGACCTCCCGCAAGGAGGCGGTACGGCTCGCGGCCCGTTTCCTGCCACCGCACGGAGCGGTGTCCCTGCTGGCGCAGGCCTTCGACGCGCCCGACCGCCACCCGGACGTCCGCGCCGCCGTCGTCCGCGCCCTGCCGTCCCTGCTCGACGTCCCGGAAGCCTGGCGCCTCCTCGAAGACGCGGCACGCGACGATGCGCCGCCGGTGCTCGACGCCCTCGTGCGGGTCACCCCTTGGGAGCTGGCCCACGCCCACCGCCCCGGGTACGCCGCCGTGGTCGACGCCGCCTACGACGCGTGTCTGGCGTCCCTCGACGGCTTCGCGGGCTACCGCACGCTGCACGCCATGGGTACGTGGTGCCGCTATGCGCCCGAGATCGCCGGCCGGCTCTCCCGAACGGTCTGCGATCTCGGCCACCGCACCCACTGGCAGTACGCGGCCTGGGTCCTGCGCGATCTGGCCGCCTCGGAACTCCCGTACCCCGTGGGCGGTGCAGAGCCGGGCAGTGTGCTGCACGGTGCGGTGGCGGAGCTGCTCGCCGCGATGCACACGTCCGACGGCGGCTGTGACGCCCTGCCGGACCGCGACCTGCCGGCCCTGCAGCGGCTGCGCACCGTGGTGTGCCCGAGCTCGGACCACCCCGAGCGTCCCGAGTTGCTCAAGGCGCTCGCCGGGCAACTGGCGCCGGAACCACTGCTGCTGGCCGAACGCGCCGATCTGCTGCGCAGACTGGTCGACCGCACCGCGGATCCCGTCGCGCTGCTCGGCCGGCTGCGAGACCTGGCGGACGCCCTCCAGGGCGCCGGAGTGACCGTCGCGCGGCAAACGGCCGGTCGGCTGCGCATCTCCTGGGCGCCCGGCGCACACCCGGAGCAGACCGGCGCCCTGCGCGCCGCGGCCGACGCGCTGGCCCGCGACGGCGGCACCGTCACCGGCCTGCTGGCGGTCGAACTGGCCGCCGGGGCGGGCCCGAGGCTCGGCTGGCCCGAGGAATGGCGGTCGCTGCTGCGCCTGCTGCGCCGGCACTCGCACCCTGACGTACGCCACCACGCGTACCAGGCAGTGACGGAGTCGGAATGACACGGTGGGGGCGGTCGTCGTCATGAGTGACACCACCGGCCAAGGCCCGGGAAGCCGAGGGCGGGGCAATACCACGAAGGAGTGACGCGAGGCGTTCGAGTACCCGTCGGGCCCTGGATCCGAGTCCCCGCACGCCTTCCCGCTCCCGACAGAACATGCGTCCACGAAGTGCTTCCCGGTCACCCGTTACGGGGAGCGTAAAGGGCCGTTCTTTAGAGCACCTGTACCCACGATCGCCCCTTCTGGAGAGACCGTGCATCCCGTACTCGTGCTCCCCCGTGGCCCCGTTCGGCTCGAACAGCGGCAACCCGGCGCCACGCCGACGGCCTGCCCCGGGCAGCCGCTTGACGCGCCGATCCACCGTGTCCGAAGGGCATACCGACCGGATGCGAGGTGGTGGGCATGACGGCGTCGAACGGCGACGCAGCCCCCTCACCCACGACCGGGCAGACCGACCTGCCCCGGCCCCGCCGCGCGCCGTTGGGTCTTCCGCCGGCGGCGGTGCCCCGGGGACCGGGTGACGGCGACATCACCGACGAGCTGAAGGAGGCGTACTGGTCGGTCTACGACGGCGCCGCGGCCCGCTCGACGGTCGGCGAGGTCCTGGTGCGGCTGCCGCGGATCGTGTGGACGATCGGCCGGCTGGCCTGGCGGGCCGACCGGTGGGCCACCTCGGCGGTCGTGGTGCTGCAGTTGGTCGCGGCGGCGATGTCGGCCTTCGGACTGGTGGCGTCGGTGGCCGTGCTGCGGGAGTTGTTCGGTCACGGGCCGACGCCGGACAAGGTGCGGCACGCGGTACCGCAGATCCTGCTCGTGGTGGGCTTCCTGTCCGCCCGGGCGCTCCTTGAGGCCGGGGTCGCCCTGGCGCAGGCCCGGGTCACCCCGAAGATCCGTACCGCGCTGGAGCGCAGCTTCCTGCGGCTGACCGCCCACGTACGTCTTGAGGTCGTCGACGATGCCGACTGGCACGACGACGCCTACCGCGCCTCCGACCGGGGGCTGTTCTACGCCCGGCAGATCGTCGGCCAGGTCGTCGCGCTGGCGTCCGCGCTGCTCGGCCTGATCGGCACGGCCGGGGTGCTCACCGGCCTGCACCCGGTCCTGCTCCCCCTGCTCCTGCTCTCCGTCCTGCCGGTCGGCGCGGCGGCGGTGTGGACGGCACGGGCCCGCTTCCACAGCTTCCGGCGGTGGAACGCCCTCCAGCGGCGGGTGCGGGTCTTCTCCTGGCTGCTGCTCGACCGGGACGCCGCGGCCGAACTCCGGTCCGACACCGCCCAGAACGCCCTGCTGGACGAACACCACCGGCTCACCGAGCGCATCGCCGAGGAGGACACCCGTCTCGGGATCAGTTCGGCCGTGCTCACGCTGGCCGGCCGGGCCCTGGGCGGAGCCGGGACCGGCGTCACGTACGTGGCGCTGGGCGCCATGCTCATCGCCGGCTGGCTCCCCCTCGCGGCAGGCGCGGGCGCGGTCCTGGCCATCCAGGCGGGACAGACCGTGTTGACCCGCTTCGTGGATGTCGCGCACCTGGTCTACGAGCACGCCCTGTGGGTCGACGACCTGCTGAGGTTCCAGGAACGGTGCCGCGGACTGCAACCCCGTCGCCGCGAACTCACGGCCCCCGCGACCGTCACCGCCCTCACCCTCAAGGACGTCACCTTCACCTACCCCGGCAAGGAGACACCGGCGCTGCGCGGCATCTCCATGGAACTGCGGGCCGGCGAAACCGTGGCGTTCGTCGGCGTCAACGGCTCCGGCAAGAGCACCTGTTCACGCCTGATCGCCGGGCTGTACGAGGCGGACGAGGGCGCGGTGTGCTGGGACGGGGTGGACGTACGGGGCATGGACACCGAGTCGCTGCAGGCCCGCGTGGCCACCGTGCTCCAGGACCCGCTGCACTTCCCCTTCAGCGCGCTCGCGAACCTCACGGTCTCCCGCGGCACCCTCACCGAGGCGGACCCCCAACGCGCCCTGGACGCCGCCGTGGCGTCCGGCGCGGACCAGGTCATCGCCGGACTGCCGCACACCTGGAACGCGGTGCTGTCCAAGCGGTTCCGGGACGGCCAGGAGCTGTCCGCCGGCCAATGGGCCAAGATCGCCGTCGCCCGCGGCCTGTACAAGAACGCCCCCGTACTGCTCCTCGACGAGCCGACCGCGAGCATGGACCCCCGGGCCGAACACGCCGTCTACCAGGCGGTGTTGCGCGACCAGAGCCGGCCCGACCGCATCACCGTCCTGATCTCGCACCGCCTGGCCAGCGTCGTCGAATGCGACCGCATCTACGTCTTCGACGACGGCCGGATCACCGAGGCAGGATCGCACCGGCAACTGATGGACCTCGGCGGAAACTACGCGGAGATGTTCGCCCTCCAGGCAGCCGGCTACCAGGTCACCTCCACGGCCCCCGCCCCCGCTCCCGCTCCCGACTCCGCCTCCGAATCCGTCCCCGACTCCCGCCCCAGGACGGTGCACCCGTGACCGAGGAGACCTCACCGCTCGGCCCCACCCCGCCGCACGACCGGCTTCCGACGAACGCGTCAGCCCTCATCCACGACGGGCACGGCGCCTACCTGCTGCACCTCCGGGACCAGATTCCCGGCATCTGGGAGCCGGGGTCGTGGTCCTTGCTCGGCGGCGGCCGCGAACCCGGCGACCGGTCTCTGGAGGAGACCATCAGGCGGGAACTGCGGGAGGAGGCCGGCCTCGACATCCCTGACCTCCTCCCCTTCGCGGTGGAGGGGGCCAGGGGGAGCGAGGGCACCACCGTCCGCGTCCAGATCTTCACCGGTCGCTGGGTCGGTGACCCCGCGGAATTGGAGCTGACCGAGGGCGTCATGCTGCACTGGTTCCGGCCGGAGATCATGCCGCGTCTGAGGATGGCCCCCTCGACCCTCGCCCTGATCCGCCGCCACGCCGCGCTGAGCGCGGCCGCCGGTCATGACGCCTCCGCTCTTGGCACGACGGGTGCCGGCAGTGTCGGCACCACTCACCGGCCTCCGCGCCCGCGCGCGCCCTCGTCATCGGGCGCCGCCGGAAAGGCCGCCCTCCACCTCATCGGCGTGCATCTCTACCTGGAGAACGCCGAGGGCGAGGTTCTGCTCGGGCTGCGGCACCCGGACTCGGCCTGTGCGGGGGCCACATGGCACTTCCTGGCGGGCCACTGCGAGCGGGAGTCCGCCGTTGCCCGTCTCGTGCGGGAAGCCCGGGAGGAGGCCGGGCTGCTGATCGAGCCGGGTGACGTCGAGTACGTGCACGCCGTGCATCTCGTCGATGCCCCCGGGACCCGGCCGCGGCTGCAGTTGGTCTTTCGCGCACGGCGGTGGACCGGTACGCCGGAGGTCCGCGAGCCCGACAGGTACCTCGGCTGGGGGTGGTGGCGGCCCGAGGGGCTTCCGGAGCCGATCGTGCCCTCTACCCGTACCGCGATCGAAGGGATCCGGGCGGGCCGGCTCTACGGCGAGCTGGGGTGGTGAGCCATTTGCCCGCCTCGCCGCGCGTGGCGGCCGCCGTCCCGGTCCCGGCTGCGGAAGGATCGTCGCGAGCGTCAGCGGTCGTCGGCGAGTGCCGGCACCGCGCGCTGGTGCCGGGCAGGAAGGACGGATGTGCGGGACGCGGACGTGGTCATCGTCGGGGCGGGAGCGGCGGGGCTGTCGCTGGCCCACCGGCTGAGCGACGCACCGGCGGCCGGGGCATGTCGGCCCACCGTGGTGCTGGTCGACGCGCCGCGAGGGCCGCGTACACCGCCGGAACGCACCTGGTGCTTCTGGGAGGCGCCGGGCGGCGAGTTCGACCGGGCGCTGACCGCCGCGTGGGACGCCCTGCGGGTGTACGGGCCCGACGGTACGGAGAGAGTGGGGCGGCCGGCGCCGCTGCGGTACAAGATGCTGCGGTCGGGCGATTTCACCTCCGTCGTCGAGGCCCGGCTGGCCGGCAACCCCGCCGTGCGGCGCGTCGAGGCCACGGTGGCGGCGGTGCGCGACACCACCGACGGCGCCGAGGTGCGCGGGTGTGATGCTGCGGGGCGCCCGGTGACGCTGCGGGCCCGCTGGGTCTGCGACTCCCGCCCGGGCGCCCTGCTCCCACCCGCCCGCACCACGCTGCGGCAGCATTTCCGGGGCTGGTTCGTCCGTACCCGGAGAGCGGTGTTCGACCCGGCCGTGGCGGACTGGATGGACTTCCGCGTTCCGCAGCCGGCGCACGGCCTGGCCTTCGGTTACGTCCTGCCGCTGGGCCCGCACACGGCGCTGGTGGAGTACACCGAGTTCTCCCGGCGGCCGTTGGATGTCGCCGAGTACGAAAGGGCGTTGCGGCACTACGCCGACGACGTGCGGAAGCTCGGTCCGTTCGAGGTCACGGGCGTGGAGCAGGGCGTCATCCCGATGACCGACGGTCGGTTTCCGCATCGGGTGGGGCGCTCGGTGTTCCGCATCGGGACCGCCGGCGGCGCCACCCGTCCGTCGACCGGATACACCTTCGCCGCGGTCCAGCGGCAGACCGCGGGCCTCGCGGCCGCGCTCTGGCGGGCCGGCGCACCCTTGCCGCCGCCGGTGCACGGCCGTTGGGCCCGGGCGCTGGACGCGGTGCTGCTGCGCGGGCTGGACAGTGGACGGGTGGACGGCGCCGCGGTCTTCACCGACCTGTTCGGCGCGGTGCCCACCGAGCGTCTGCTGCGGTTCCTGGACGGCCGTTCCCGGCTCTGGGAGGACCTGACCATCGGGTTGCGCACCCCCGTGCTCCCCATGCTCCGTACCGTCGCCGAACTCCCCCTGCTGCCCCGGAGGACTGCCGCATGGTGACCGGGACGGCCCGCCCCGGAGGAGCCGCGAGCGCCCGGCGCGGCCGGGACCGCCGCGCGCGGGTGGTGCCGGGACCGCCGGGGGACGAGCGGGTGGCGGCCGACGGCCGGCCGGCGGTGGCGGTCATCGGCGGCGGCATCGCCGGTCTGGCGGCCGCGACCGCGCTGGCCGAGCGCGGGGTGCGGGTGACACTGCACGAGCGCGAAGGCGTCCTCGGGGGCCGGCTGGCGGGCTGGCCGGTGCGGCTCGCCGACGGCTCGGCGGCGACCATGAGCCGGGGGTTCCACGCCTTCTTCCCCCAGTACTACAACCTGCGGGGGTTGCTGCGGCGCACCGACCCGGGACTCCGAGGGCTGCGACGGCTCCCGGACTATCCGCTGCAACACCGCTCGGGCACCCGCGACGGCTTCGCCCGCGTACCGCGCACACCGCCGTGGAGCGCCCTGGGCTTCATGGCCCTCAGCCCGACGTTCGCCTGGCGGGACCTGGCCCGGATGCGCCCCGGCGCGGCGCTGCCGCTGCTCGACGTACGGGTGCCCGAGATCTACCGGCAGCTCGACCGGACCAGCGCCTGGGACCTGCTGGCCCGCATCCGCTTCCCGGAGGCCGCGCGCCACCTCGCGTTCGAGGTGTTCTCCCGGAGCTTCTTCGCCGATCCGGGCCAACTGTCCGCGGCCGAAATGGCGTTGATGTTCCACATCTACTTCCTCGGGTCGAGCGAGGGGCTGCTGTTCGACGTGCCGGCGGAGCCGTATCCGCAGGCGCTGTGGGATCCGCTCGGCCGGTACCTGGAGGGGCACGGCGTACGGCTGCGCACGGGCACTCCGGTGGACCGCGTCGAGCCGGAGGTGAACGGCGGGGTGCGCGTGACCACGGCCGACGGAGCGCGCCCGTACGACGCCGTGGTGCTCGCGGTCGACACCGCCGGTCTGCGGCGGATCGTGGCCGCTTCCGAGGGGCTGGGGGACGCCGCGTGGCGGGCACGCATCGGACGGCTGCGCACCGCACCGCCCTTCCTGGTGTCCCGGCTGTGGCTGGAGCGGCGGGTGTCCCCCGGCCGACCGGGCTTCCTGGGGACCAGCGGCTTCGGTTCGCTGGACAACATCAGCGTGTTGGAACGCTGGGAGGGGGAGGCCGCCCGCTGGTCCGGCCGCACCGGCGGTTCCGTCCTCGAACTGCACGCCTACGCGGTGCGGCCGGACGCCGACCGGGAGCACGAACAGCGCCGTCTGGTCGAGCAGTTGCACACCGTGTACCCGGAGACCCGCGGCGTGCGGATCGTCGACCAGCGCCACGAGTGGCGGGCGGACTGCCCGCTGTTCGCGGTGGGCGGCTACGACGACCGGCCCACCGTCCGCACTCCCGACCCCCGGGTCGTGGTCGCCGGCGACCTGGTGCGCACGGCGCTGCCCGTGGCCCTCATGGAGCGCGCGGCGACCACCGGTTTCCTGGCGGCCAACGCCCTGTTGGCCCGCTGGGGTGTGCGCGGGCAGACCCTGTGGACCGTGCCGGACAGGGGGCGGGTGGCGGCGCTGCGGTGGGCGGCCGGACGCACCGGACGCTGACCAGTGAATGCCGGGGGCCGTCAGCCCGGACAGCGGCCGCTGTGGCGCAGCTGCCAACGGCGCTCGGCGTACGCGAGATCATCGCGCCACAGCCGGCCGGCGGCCGCCCGCATCAGCGGGCGCACGAGCGGAGCCGCCGCGCGGGCCAGCGCGAACCCGGGGCGGTCGGAGGTGGCCAGGACCGCTTCGACCACCGCGGTGCGCGGCCGGCCGCGGTCGTCGGGAGCCAGTGGCGTGGCATGGGTCTCGACCACCGACCCCTCCCCCTCGCCGTCGACGAGGTGCATCACCACCGTGCGCGGCTCCGGGGCGGTGAAGCGTGCCGTCACCGGAACCACCGCGCGCCCGGCGACCTTGAAGGAGACCTCGACGAGGAACGCGTCCGGGCCCTCGGTGCCGGCCTCCGTCGGTGCGCCGACCACGTCGAGGTCCACGAACGAGTAGGGGTGGAACCACGCCCCGTGCCAGGGGTCCAGCCGGTTGGCCACGACGTCCTCCGGCTCGCACGCCCCCACGGCCGTGTGCACGGCGACGAGCGTGCCGGCTGGTCCGGGCCGGTCCGGGAGCACCGGCCCCGGCAGGGGCTGTTCGCCGCCGGCCGCGTCCAGCCGGACCCAGGCCAGCACTCCGTCGTCGTGGGCGGGGAACGGTTCCCAGCCGGCGAACGCGGCACCGTCCAGGGCGAGTCCGTGCCAGTGGCAGCGCAGCGTCCCGCAGTGCACCGCGCCCTCCGCCAGCGGCGCCCCCAGGTGCGGGCAGGCCCCCGGTCCGGCCACCAGGCGCCCGGTGGCGTCGCGCCAGGCGACCACCTCGACGCCCGCCACCGTGCGTCCGAACGGCTTCCGGTGCCCGATGTCGCGGGCCGCGCCGAGCACGAACCAGTTGCCCGACCGGCGGGCGAGCGCCCGTTTCAGCGCCCCCTCGATGACGGTGGGCCGGGCGTCGCGCCAGGTGGGGCGCTGCCGCTCCCACCGCTCGGGCCTGCGCCGGAGCCGCAGCGGGAGGCGTGGGCGGTGACGGGGGTGCGGGCTCATGCGCTCTCCTTCTGCGCCGGCTGCGGCGTCCGTTCCCGCGGGGCGGCGGGCGGCGGGGTGGTCAGACGGGCCGCGACGGATCGGGCCAGTCCGCCCAGTGCGGTGGCCGCGCGGCGCCGGCGGGAGACCACCGCACGCCGGTGCAGCACGGCGTATCCGTCCTCGCGCACCGCGTCGAGGATGGCGCCGTAGAGCACGAAGGCGGTGCGCATGCACGGACGCGACAACGGGTCGAGCATGGCCAGGCCGGGGGCCGCCTCCCGGTAGACGCCGCGGGTGAGTTCGGCGGCGGCCGCCAGGGCGTTGCGGATACGGGGGTCCGGGCGGCCGGTGTCCCGGCTCCACCGCAGCAGCGTGCGGTCGACGCCGTGCGCCGCCAGCAGGTCGGCGGGCAGGTAGACGCGGCCCCGGTCGAGGTCCTCGCCGACGTCCCGCAGGAAGTTGGTCAGCTGGAAGGCGACGCCGAGCGCGGCGGCGTGCGGGGCGGCTTCGTGGCGGGGGACGACGGTGCCCAGCACGGGCAGTATCTGCAGGCCGATCACCGCCGCCGAACCGTGCATGTAGGACCGCAGGTCCGCGTAGGTCGGATAGTCCGTGACGACCAGGTCCATCCGCATCGACGTCAGGAAGTCGGCGAAGTGGCCGTGGTCGATGTCGTACCTGGCTGCGGTGTGCGCCACCGCCCGGACGACCGGCTCCGCGCTCGGGTCGCCGCGCAGAGCGTCCTGCAGGCTCCGGTGCAGTGCGGAGAGCGCTCGCGCGCGGTCGGCGGTGCTGCTGCCGGTCGGCGGGTCGTCGACGAGGTCGTCGGCCCAGCGGGCGAAGCCGTAGAGGGCGTGCACGGCCGGCCGGCGGTCCGCGGGCAGCAGCCTGGTGGCCAGGAAGTACGTTCTGCCGTGCCGGGCGTTGAGCCGGCGGCAGTGGGCGTAGTCGGCGCGCAGGTGGGGATCGGTGATGCCCGCCGCGGTCAGTTCGCGCGCGGTCATGCCGGTACGGTCCGGTCGGCCGGCCGTGGCGCGCCGGTGCGGGAACGGTGCGGAGGCAGCCCGGTCACCCGGGCAGCGGCCAGCTTGCCCGAGATCAGCACGGTGGGGACGCCGACGCCTGGGGTGGTGCCGCATCCCGCCAGCACGGCGTTCTCGGTGCCGCCGACGAGGTTGCGCGGGCGGAACGGGCCGGTCTGCGCGAAGGTGTGCGCGGCGGAGAACGGCGTACCGGCGGCCAGCCCCTGCACCGCCCAATCGGCCGGAGTGACCGTGCCCAGGTCTTCGGCGGTGGCGAGCCCGGTGAACCCCCGGCGCTCCAGCAGCGACAGCAGACCGTCCCGGTAGCGGGGGGCGAGCGCGGGCCAGGCCTCCGCGCCCGGTCCGGTCTCGGTGTTGGGGCAGGGCGCGAGGACGTAGTGCAGATGGCGGCCCGGCGGTGCGAGGGTCGGGTCGGAGGCGGTGGGGCGGGACACCAGCAGCGAGGGATCGCTCATCAGCCGCCCGTGGCGGGTGAGTTCGTCGAAGGTGCGCTCCCAGGCCGCGCCGAAGGAGAGCGTGTGGTGGGCGGTGCCCGGCCAGGTCCGTGCGCCGCCCGCGTGCAGGACCACCGCGGACGGCGCGTGGCGCAGCCGGACCGGCCGCCGGGGCCGCCGGCCGAGCAGGCGGTAGGTGACCGGGAGGTCCGGGGTGAGCACCACCGCGTCGCAGGCGATCCGCTCGTGCTCGGTGACCACGGCGGTGATCCGGCCGCCGGCGCGTTCGAGCCGGGTGACGGGCGTGCCGTAGCGGAAGGCGGCACCGGCGGCCGCGGCGGCGTCGGCCATCGCCCGCGGCAGCGCATGCATGCCGCCGCGCGGGAAGTACACCCCGGCGACCGTGTCCATGTAGGCGATGACGGCGTAGGCGGCCAGGGCCCGGGCGGGCGGCACCCCCGCGTACAGCGCCTGGAACGAGAAGACCCTGCGCAGCCGCGGGTCGGCCAGGAAGCGACCGATGCGGCGGTCGAGCCGGCCGAACCCGCCGAGCGCGGCCAGCCGCACCAGGTCCGGGTGCAGCAGCTGCAACGGCGAGTCGAAGTTGCTGTCGATGAAGCGGCGGTGCTGTGCCTGGTACACCTGCGTGAGCCACCGCCGCAGGCGCCGGTAGCCGTGGGCGGCACGGGGGCCGGCGAACCGCTCCACCTCGGCTTCCATGGCCTGCGGCTCGGTGTGCACGTCCAGCTCACTGCCGTCGGCGAACCGGGCCCGGTACGCCGGGTGCAGCTCCTGCAACACGAGCCGGTCCGAGAGCCGCTCACCGACGGCGGCGAAGGCCTCCTCGATCAGGTCCGGCATAGTCAGCACGGTCGGTCCGGTGTCGATGCGATAGCCGCCGCGGTCGGCCCGGCCGGCCCGCCCGCCCGGCAGCTCGGCCCGCTCGACGACGGTCACCCGGCGGCCCGCACCGAGCAGATGCAGGGTGGCGGACAATCCGGAGAGTCCGGCTCCGACCACCACGACGTGATCGGTGGGCCCTCGCAGGCCCCTCACCGGGCCCCGCCTCCCGCTTCATTCCTGTCCGCCCGGGCAGCACGGGCTGGGGCGCAGGGTGCGGTCCCGCCTCGACGGCGCATCGCAGCTCCTCACGGTCTCGCCGGCCAAGGGGCAGGCGCACCGCGATCCGGCACGTCACCGCCCCGCCTGCGTCCCTGGACGCGCCACGGGGGCGCGGCCGGGGCCGGCCTTCACTTGACCACGCCCCGCGGCGAAATCCCCGTAACCGCCCCGGACACACCGGCAAAACCCCCGGTCGCCGCGACGTCCGGTGGACACCGGCCTCAGTCCCGCTGCTCCTGCTCATCGAGCGGCCAGTTCCGCTTCTCGCACAGCCGTGCCACCCTGTCGGCGAGGTCTTCGGGCACCGGAATGCCCAAGCGGCGGGCGTTCCCGATCCGGTGCCGGACGAGCCCCAGGGTCCAGTCCAGCTGCTCGTCGGTGCGTGCCGCGAATTCCTGGAGCGCCCGCACCATCAGCTGCTGCCGGTCGATGCCCACGACGTCCTCTGTCATGGGCGCTGAACCTACCCGGGCCCGCTGCCCCGGTACACCGCTGGACGCAGAAGTTATCCGACTGCTACCCCGGGGACAGACGTCTGCAATGCGGCGGCGTCTGCCGCTCAGGCCCCTGGTGGCGGGTGGGTACGGTCGGTCTCGCGCGGAGGAAGGCCGGCCAGCCCGGTTTCGCGCATGATCCGGTCGACCCTCTGCTCAAGGGTGCTGTCGGCGTCGATGACGGTCTCCAGGCCGCCGGGCAGCAGGTCGCGCTCGCGGAACCAGGTACGCACCTCCCGCTCGCCGACTTCGGCCGCCTCGGGCTTGGTGGCGTGCCGGGCGAGGGGCTCGGAAGCGACACGCCAGGTGCTGCCCAGCCGGGCGCTCGACGTCATCGGCCACCCTCCCGTGGTCGCCCATGGGTTCGATCTCGAAGCCACGACCGAGGGCCGCTACGACAGTGCGCAACTCGCTTTGCGGGGGTTGGCCTTCGCCGAGGCGGCCCATTGATCGACGCCCGCGCCCTTGGCTACCGGCACCCGTGGGCCACTTTTTTCGCCGCGCCGATTGTGGCAGGCGTACCCGGCGGCGCGTTTTCGACTGTCGTGCGCCCTCCCCCTAACCGGATCGAGGGTCGGGTTCCGGAAGCGCAGTTCAAAACGTTTCGTTGCCGCGGAATTTACTCGCTGAATTCGATTCACTTTTTACGAAGCCATTTACCTGGCAGATCGATGCATTGGCCATCTTACGGCTAAGCGGAAAATCGTACTTTCCTTTTGGGGGTTGCAGAGGGGCGAGGACCCGCCACTAGCTTCGTCTGCGAACGCCCCGCCTCACCGTTCCGGGCTCCCGATGGGCCCGGGCACCGGTACGGCCGTGGGCCGGCATGCCCGGCTGCACGGCCTGACCAGGGAGGCGGACGCGACCAACGATGGAGGAGACGCCATGAAGAAGGCTTACGAAGCACCGACCCTCGTCCGCCTCGGGACGTTCCGGAAGAAGACCGGACTCCTGAACAGCTCCGGCAACGACCGTCTCGTCCTGAGCAAGAACTGACCGCGGACGGCTGACGGATCGTTGAATCGAATCCATGGCTGATTCGCACCAGAGCAAGGGACCGGGCCCCGGCGACGCGCACTTCGCGGTCTTTTCCGACCGCGCGGATGCGGCCGCCGTGGCCCGCTCCTGCTCCTTCTCACGCCCAGGAACCCGCACCCTGACCCATGAATCGGGCCGGCCGTGGCTGGTCGGTCACTGGGATGACGGCGAAATCGTCACCGCACGCGCCGGCCGGGCGGCGCTCGCCGTCATCGGGTGCTGTCCGACCGACCCGGCCCAACTCCAGTGGTACGCCGGCAAGTTGAGGGACCTCGTCGAGCTCGACGAACTGGCGCGCACACTGCCCGGGAGCTTCCATCTCGTCGGCGCGCTCGACGGGCGGCTCAGGGTGCAGGGCACGGCGTCCGGCCTCCGGCTGGTGTTCCATGCCGCCGTCGACGGGATCCAGGTCGCCGCCACCAGCGCGGACGTCCTCGCGGACGCGCTCGGCGCCGGTCCGGACGTGGCACAGCTGGCCGTTCGGCTGTTGTGGCCGGTGCCCCATCCGTTGTCCGAGGCGCCGATGTTTCCGGGGGTCACGGCCGTAGCTCCGCACGATGCGCTGATCGTCGCGGCGGACGGGCGGACCGTGCGGCGGTCCCGCTGGTGGACACCGCCCGAACCCACACGCTCACTCGCCGACGGTGCGCCCGCCGTGCGGGAGGCGCTGGCCGCGGCCGTCGATGCCCGCACCGAACAGGGCGGCGTGGTCAGTTGTGACCTTTCCGGCGGGCTGGACTCCACCTCGATCTGCTTCCTGGCCGCGCGGTCGTCGGCCCGGGTGGTGGCCAGCACCTGGCCCGGACGCGATCCCGCCGACACCGACCTGCACTGGGCGGAACAGGCCGCCGGCTTCCTCCCGGACGTCGAACACGTCGTCTGGGACGCCGATGACTCGCCGCTGGTCTACACCGACCTGCTCGACATCGACGACCTGCTGGACGAACCGACCATCGGCGTGATGGACCGCTCCCGGGTACTGCACCACCTGCCGGGGCTGGCCGAACGGGGCAGCCGGCTGCACCTGACCGGTATCGGCGGCGACCACGTGGCGTGGTGCTCCGAGGCCTACTACCACCGGTTGCTGCGGACCCGTCCGCTCTTCGCCGTGCGCCAGCTGCGCGGGTTCCGGGCCCTGTGGGAGTGGCCGCTCGGCGGCACCGTACGGGCGCTGGCCGATTCCCGGCCGTACGGGAAGTGGCTGGCCGACGCCGGCCAGCGGCTGCGCGGTCCGCAGCCGCCGTCCGTTGCCGGCAGTCTCGGCTGGGGAATGACCCCCCGGCTGTTCGACTGGGTCAGCCCGGACGCGGAACGGCTGGCCGGGGAGGCGCTGCGCGCGGCGGCCGGGCGGGCCACTCCCCTGCACCGGGACCGCGGGCTGCACACCGACCTGGAACAGATCCGTTCCTGCACCCGCATCATCCGGCAGTGGGACCGGATGGCCGCACGAGCCGGGGTGCCCATGGCGTCGCCGTTCTTCGACGACCGGGTGATCGAGGCATGTCTCACGGTCCGCCCCGGTGAGCGCGTCACGCCCTGGCGCTACAAACCCCTGCTGGCCACCGCCATGCAGGGCGTCGTACCGGATGTGTGCCTGCGGCGCGGCAACAAGGCCGAGGCCTCGATGGACGCCTCGAACGGGCTGCGGGAACACCGCGGCGACCTGATGGCGCTCTGGGAGGACTCCCGGCTGGAACAGCTCGGGCTGGTGGACGGCGACGCCCTGCGCCGGCTGGCCCGGCGCCCCTCCGCGCCCGGACTGCGTGACGCGATCCTGTACTCGACCATCGCCTGCGAAGTGTGGCTGCGCGGCCTCGCCCGCGCCACCGAGCCCGGCACCACCCACCACACGGTCTCGCCCGCCTCTTAGGCACGTCCTCAGCGGGCCACGACAGAAAGGCTCTCACCATGGCACTGCGGTTCGGCGCCGATGTCTCCACGGCGGAGACCGACTACGGCACAGTACTTCTCGACGAGCGCAGCGGGGACTACTGGGAGCTCAACCCCACCGGAACGCTGGTGGTCAGGACCCTGCTGGACGGCGGCGAGGAAGGGGACGCCGTCGACGCACTGGTCGCGCGGTTCGACATCGACCGGGCGCAGGCGGCACAGGACGTCGCCACGCTGGTCCAGGAACTGCGGGCGTCCGGGCTGGCCGTATGACGACCCCGAGCGCACTGGACCGGCCGGCCGGGGTCCCCTTCACCCGACGGCTCGCCGCCCGCATCGTCCTGCTGCCCGCCCTCGCCCTGGCCCTCCTGCCACCGCGCCGGCTCCGGGCGGTCCTCTCCCTCGTCCGCCGCGGTGCCACACCCGCCTCCACCGCCCAGGCCGCGGCGGCGCGCGACGCGATGTGTGCGGCGAGCCTGCGCTGCGCCGGCCCCCGCGGCTGTCTGCCGCGCTCCCTGGGCGCCGCCCTGCTCTGCCGGCTGCGCGGCACGTGGCCCACCTGGTGCACGGGGGTGCGGGTGGTGCCCCCGTTCACCGCGCACGCCTGGATCGAGGCGGAGGGCCGCCCGGTGGCCGAAGGGGTGCCGGACGGCTACTTCACCCGCCTCATGGCCGTCGCGCCGGTGAGCCGGACGGACACATGACCGCCGCCAGCGGCAAGGTGCCGGCCTCGCCCGGCTCACAGCAGTCCGCATCCGGCGGGAGCCGGTCCACCCGGGCCGCGGTGGTCACCTTGTTCCGGCTGACCGCGGGCCACCGGTCCTCGATCGCCGTCGCGACCGCGCTCACCATGGTCGGCTCCGGCCTCGGGCTGGCCCAGCCGCTCGTCGCGAAGCACATCGTGGACGGGAGCGGCCGAGGGCCCGTCCCATGGCCCCTGTTGCTGCTGCTCACCGCGCTCTTCGGGGCCGAGGCCGCGACCGGCGCGGTGGGGCGCTTCCTGCTGGAGCGCACGGGCGAGGGCGTGGTGCGCGGGCTGCGCCACGGGCTGGTGGCGCGGCTGCTGCGTCTGGAGATGAGGGAGTACGACCGGCACCGCAGCGGCGATCTGATCTCGCGGGTCACCGCCGACACCACCCTCCTGCGCGAGGTGGTGGCGCAGGCGCTGTCGGACCTGGTGTCCGGTGCGCTGGTCGGGGCGGGCGCGCTGGTGCTCATGGTGTGGCTCGACCCGCTGTTGCTGCTCCTGATCGCCGTGACCATCGCCGCCGCGTCGGGTGTCGTGGCCTCGCTGTTGAAGGGCATCCGGGCCGCCTCGGAGCGCATGCAGGACTCGGTCGGCGCGATCTGTGCCGACCTGGAGCGCGCACTCGGCGCCCTGCCGATGGTGCGGGTGCACCGTGCCGAGGACCGCGAGGCGCGGCGCATCGGGGAGCGGGTCGAATCGGCGTACCGCGCGGGCGTGCGGACCGCGAAACTGGCGTCGATGATGAGTCCGGCGGTCGAACTCGCCGTCCAGGGTTCGTTCCTGCTCGTCCTGGTCATCGGCGGTCTGCGGGTGAACGGCCGGGCCAACTCGCTCGGCGATCTGGTCGCCTTTCTCCTGTACGCGTCCTATCTGGTCCTGCCGCTGTCCTCGGCGTTCCGGGCGGTCGGCCTGATCCAGCGCGGCATGGGGGCGTACCAGCGGATCGAGCAGGTGCTGACCCTGCCCGCGGAACCCGGGGAGCCCGCGGAACCCGGGGAGCCCGCGGAACCCGGGGAGTCCAGGGAGCCCGCAGAGCCCGCCGAGCGGGAGAAGGCGGCCGTCGGTGCCCGTCCGTCCCGGCGGGCGGGGCCGCCCGGGAGGGACGCGGTACCGGCACTCGTCCTGCGTGACGTCCATTTCGGCTACGACCCGCGCCGCCCGGTGCTGCGCGGTGTCTCCTTCGACGTCCCGCACCGCCGGCAGGTCGCCCTGGTCGGCCGGTCGGGGGCGGGCAAGAGCACGCTCTTCGCGCTGGTGGCCAGGTTCTACGAACCGGACGCCGGGACCCTGCTGTTCGACGGCCGGCCCGCGCCCGCCCTCGGCCGCGCGAAGTGCCGGGCCCGTATCGCCGTCGTCGACCAGAACACCCACGTCGTGCACGGGACGCTGCGGGACAACCTCACCTACGCCGTCCCCGGTGCCGACGACGACGAGGTCCGGCGCGTCATCGAACTCACCCAGCTGGAAGAAGTGGTGGCACGGCTGCCCGGAGGACTGTCCGGCGTGCTCGGTGAACGCGGCGGCACCCTGTCGGGCGGTGAACGGCAACGGGTCGCCCTCGCCCGTGCCCTGCTCGCGCGGCCGTCACTGCTCCTGCTCGACGAGCCGACCGCGCATCTGGACGCCCTCAACGAGGCGGCGCTGACCCGGGTGATGAAGGACGTCGCCCAGGAGTGCGCCGTGCTGGTGATCGCGCACCGGCTCTCCACGGTGCAGCACGCCGACCGGATCGTGGTGCTCGAAGACGGCCGTACCGCTGCCTCCGGGCACCACGAGGAACTGCTCACCACCAGCCCCGTCTACCGCCGCCTGGCCGCCGGCCAGATGCTGCGCGCGACCGGCGCGACGCCGCCCGCCCCGGCCGTACCCCCTGCCCCGCCCGGCCCGGAGTGACGGCGTGGGCCTTTGGTGCGAGCCTGACGCCCCGTCAACTGGGCTCAACCTGACGGCCCCTCAACTTGGTTCGCTGGGACGGCCGTTCACGCCGTGATCGTCAGTACCTCGTCCACCGGACGTCGTGGTGTGCGGGGTCCCTGCGGGCCGTACCCCAGGCGGAGGAGCATGTGCACGTGACCGGATCCCGTGACGGGGTCGCGGAGGATCCATCGCAGGTCCGGCCATTCGACGGGCTGGGTCGCGAACGAACCGGCGACTCCCTCGGCGGTGGCCACGAGCAGGACGCGTTCGAGTGCCTGGCCGGCGCGCAGCCAGTCGGCGGGGCCGTCCCCGGCGGTGCTGAGCGACGCCAGTTGGGGGTGCTTCTCGAAGTCTGCGTAGCCGCGGTCGGGCGTGGCGTGCCGGCCGGCGAAGTCCCTGACGGGAGTGGAGCCGGCACGCTTGCGGGGGCCGAAGGCGTAGGCCGGGATGCCGTCCTCGGTGGACGGTCCGGTGTCGGCGTCGCGGGTCCAGCTGGCTTGTTCGGCGTCCCGGGCGTCGTCCATGCGGTTGTAGCCCTCGGCGTGCTTGATCAGGTCCAGTACGGTGTCGCGGTGCGCGGCGGTGAGGAAGCTCAGCTGGGCGCCTTCCCGGGCCGCGGCGTCGGTCAGCGCGGTGCGGACGGCCTCCGGGATCTGCCGCTCGGTGAAGGGGTAGCGGCTGGTGTGGCGCTCGCGGATCGCGGGGTGGAGGTCGGGGAGGGCTTCGTCGGCGCGGCCGTGCGGATCGTCCAGGCGCACGGTCGCCAGCAGTGCCGGGGTGTGCGGGTCGGGCAGGAGCGTGGTCCAGGTGCGGTGGCCGGCATGGGCCGCGGCCACCCGTAGGTTCAGCAGCGCCGCTCCGCAGCCCAGGTGCATGCCGCGGGTGGTCGGATCGGCCTGGGGCATCGCGCGGTCCAGGTCGGCGGTGAGGGTGAAGGTGCGGCTGTGGCGGGCGTAGCCGAAGCGCCACGGCTGGGCGTTGTGCATGGACGGCGCGCTGACCGCATCGGCGACCAGGCTCGTGACCAGGGTGTCGTCGAGGATCTTGGTGAACACCGGGTGCCTCCCGGAGCGGCGGGCAGGGGATCGCTGAACCTCTCCAGCATCGTGGTCGTGCCGGGCTGGCATCAGGGGCCGTAGGGCCCTGTCCATGGGCCACCCGGGCCTTTCGGGCCTGCCGGCCACCGCGCGGGGGCCGATCGGCTCATCCCCCGCCCGGTCCCCCGCGGCCAGGCTGGAGAAGCACCCGGGCACGCAGCCGGCGGGTGAGCACCGCGCCCAGGTCCGCCCGGGCGGAAGGAGCCGGAGATGGAACACCGCACGATCAGCGAGCTCATGACCAGGAAGGTCGTCAGCGTGCAGCTCGATACGCCGTTCAAGGACATCGCGCAGGTACTGGCCGACAACGCGGTGAGCGCGGTACCGGTCCTCGATGCCCTCGGCCGGCCCGCCGGCATCGTTTCGGAGGCCGACCTGCTGCGGAAGGCGGCCGACCGGTCCGACCTCTCCGGCAGGACGCCCATGCCCCACCTGGAGGCGTGGGAGCGGGCCCGGGCCGAGGGGCGCACCGCCGCCGAGCTGATGTCCGCGCCGGCAGTGTGTGCGCACCCGGAGTGGACGGTGGTGGAGGCGGCGCGGCTGATGGAGGTCCAGAACGTCAAGCGGCTGCCCGTGGTCGACGAGGCGGACGTGCTGCTGGGCATCGTCAGCCGGAGCGACCTCCTGCGCGTCTTCCTGCGCAAGGACAAGGCCATCGAGGATGAGATCGCCCGGGAGGTCATCGGACGCACCGCGCGCCTCGGTGCGGCGGGCGTGACCGCCGATGTGGCGGGCGGCCAGGTCACGCTGCACGGTTCGGTGGACGATCCGCTGCTGATCCCCGTCCTCGTGCGGATGTGCGCCGGCGTCGACGGCGTCGTCTCGGTCTCCGAGGAGCTGCGGCCGGCCGTGGCCGCCGATGCGGCCGGACCCGCCGGATCCCCCGGGCGGAGACCGGCCCACGCGTGACGAGCCTTGCCGAAGGGAGGTGTGCACGATGACGCACAAGCAGCCCGATCCCCCGTCGGAGCCGGTTCGGACAAGCAGTGACCTCGGCCGGCGCGCGGCGCTGCGCCGGCAGCAGTTGGGGCTGACCCGGGAGGAGGTCGCGGCGCGGACCGCCGCCTCGCCGGAGTACCTCCGGTACGTGGAGGAGAGCGCTGCCGAGCCGGGTATCGGATTCCTGCTGCGCCTCGCCGGTGCGCTGGACACGACGGCGGCCGAGCTCGCCGGGGGGACGGTGGATCTTCCGGCCGGCTTCGGCACGGCGGCGGACCATCCAGAGGTGCTGGTCCTCAGCTCTAGCGAGTGCCGTCGTCTGCTCTCCACCCATGGGGTCGGCAGGGTGGCGGTGACCGTCGACGGCACGCCCGCGATATTCCCCGTGAACTACACCGTCGCCGACGAGGTGATCGCCTACCGCACCGCGCCGGAATCCGGCCCGGCTGCCGCGGCCGGCCGGGAGGTCGCGCTGGAGGTCGACCACCTCGACGAGGCCTTCAGCCAGGGGTGGAGCGTCCTGGTCGTCGGGCCCGCCCATGCGGTCACCAACGTCGCCGAGTGCCGCCGGCTGGACGAGCACGCGCACACCGGCCCCTGGATCGGCGACGGGCGCCACCTCTGGATCTCGCTCCATCCGATCCGGATCACCGGACGGCGCATCCGCGTCATGGGGGCTCGTGCGCCCTCGACGACCACGTCGTGATCATCGCGCCGTCCGCTTGCGGCAGAACGGGCAGGGCGTCCGGTCGTCCTTCGGCGTGCGTGTCCGGGGCGGCGACGCCCGCCCCGCCATCCGGCCCCCGCCGGGGCCCACTCGGCCCATGGGCTCCGTCCCGGTCCGCAGCGATGCTGGAATCAGGAAGCCGGTATCCGAGCCCTGGCCGCGGAGGTACGTCATGGGCGGGTCTGTTGTCGTAGGTCTGGACGGCACCGGGAACAGCGTGCCGGCGGTGCGCTGGGGGGCCGCCGAGGCGGCGGCCCGCGGCCTTCCGCTGCACCTCCTCCATTCCTGGGTCTCGCAGCCGCCGGTCCTCCCCGGTGCCCGGGGAGCCACGGACCGCAAGCACTACGGGGACGAGGTGCTCGGCGCGGCCGAAGCCATGGCGCACGAGCTGCATCCGGACGTCCCGGTGACGACCGAGCAGGTCGCGGAGCAAGCGGTCGACGCGTTGGTGGACCGCAGTCCTCTGGCCACGATGATGGTGCTCGGCTCGCGCAGCCACGGCGCCATCGCCGGCTTCCTGCTCGGCTCGGTCAGCCTGCACGTGCTCGGGCGCGCGGAGTGCCCGGTGGTGACCGTACGCGAGGAGGAGACCGCGGCCTACGGGCGGCCCGAAGTCGTGGTCGGCGTCCAGGAAGCCGGCTCGCGGGGCGAGGCGGTGCTGGAGTTCGCGTTCACCGCCGCCGAGGCCCATCACACGCGCCTGCGGGCCGTGCGGGCGTGGGAGCCACCCGTGGTGGAGTGCGTGCCCACCACCGTGGCCCCGCCGGACGAAGCGGAGCTCGCGGCCGAGGAGGAGCGGAAGCTCGCCGGCGTTCTGGCGCCCTGGCGGGCGAAGTTCCCCGGCGTCGACGTGGTCGCGGACCTCCAACGGGGCCGGATCGCCCCGGTCCTGCTGCAGTCCTGCTCCCGGGCGAGTCTGCTGGTCGTGGGGCGGCGTTTGCAGCGGACGCCGATGCTGCTCGGCCCCGTCGTGTTCGCCGTGCTGCACCATTCCCGCTGCCCCGTGGCGGTCGTGCCGCGGATCTGAACGGCCGCGGGACACACCGCGGGACACGCCGCACGGGCGGGTCCCGGGGCAGTCTCAGTCGCCCGGGGCCATCTCAGTCGTGGGGCACCACGGCCACCGGGCACGTGGCATGGTGCATCGCGGCGTGCGCGACCGGCCCGACCCGGGGTGCGAGGAACGGATGGTGCCTCCTCCGGCCGACGACCAGGAGCTCGGCGCCCGGCACCGTCTGCACCATGGCCCGGGTCGGGCTCTCCGGCAGCACGGTCAGGCGCACCGGTACGTCGGGGAAGCGCTCCCGCCACGGGCGGATCGCCTCCCTCAGCTCACCGTCCGCCTCCTTGGTGACTTCCTCCGCGACGTCCGGTTCGATCCCCCACGGCACATAGGCGGCAGCCGGCAGGGCGCGTCCGTGCACGGCCTGCAGCGGCAGGCCACGGCTCGCCGCGATGTCGAAGGCGAAGTCCAGGAGGGGGTCGCAGGGCCCATGCAGGCTCATCCCGACGACGATGCGCGGCTCCGCGACCTCGGACCCGGATCGCGGTGCCTCCGCGGACCAGCCGCCGCGGACGAGCACGACCGGCCGATCGGCCTGGCCCACCACGTCCAGGCTGACATCGCCCAGCACATAGCTCTCCCATGCCGTCAGCGCACGGGTCCCGAGCACGACCATCCGCGAATCGTTCGCCGCGTACAACAGCGCCGGCAGCGCCTCCGAACCGACCAGGTCCTCGATGACCTGTACCTGGGGATGGCGGTCGTGCACCTCTTCGCGTGCCCGGCCCACGAGCTGCCGGGCGCGGGCGTTCTGGTCGCGCTCGGGGGGTGTGTCGGGGGCCTCGGCGGCCAGCAGGATCCAGGCGTGCAGAAGCCGCAGCACACAATCCCGTCGGTCCGCCTCGTCGGCTGCCCATCGTGCCGCTGCCAGACTCTCCGTAGAGCCGTCGAGCCCCACGGTGATCACTTCCGGCTCCATGGCTGTCCTTCTTCCACGGCGGAGAGGGGGTACGGGTCGCAACACACCCGTTCCACGTGACGAGCCTGCGGTATGCCCGCCCGGCCGACTATGAGCCGAAGGGTGCCGTCAGGGGGCCGAACGGCCCACCTCCGCGGTGTCCGCGGGGCCGGCGCCGCGCAGGCTCGGCGCGAACGTGCCCGGCCCGCCGCGGTCACTACCGTAGAAGGTGGCCGCGGACGCCGGAACGACCACTGCGGAGGACATCGTGGGCGGCGAGAGGCCCGACCGAGCCGACGGGACGCACCCGAGCCTGGGCGCGCTGCCGGACGATCTGCAAAAGCGGCTGCGCGCCGTCGAACCCAGCACGGCCAGGTCGCCGCATCTGCTGCTCGAAGCGGTCATGTCCGTGGGCGGCGGGCTGGAGCTGTCGCAGGTGCTGCGGCGCCTCGTCGAGGTCGCGGTGGTCCTCGTGGACGCCGAGTACGGGGCGCTCGGTGTGATCGGCGAGGACACCCGGATCTCCCAGTTCCTGACCGTCGGAATCCCCGACGCGCAGGCCGAGGCCATCGGCCATTTTCCGGAGGGGCACGGAATTCTGGGCGAGCTGATCCGCCACCCCGCGCCGCTGCGCCTGACGGAGATCGGCGATCATCCCGCATCGTACGGATTCCCGCCGGGCCACCCGCCGATGCACTCCTTCCTCGGGGTGCCGATCCGGGTCGGTGACGAGGTGTTCGGCAATCTCTACCTCACCGAGAAGCGCGGCGGCCGTCCCTTCGACGCCGCGGACGAGACGGTGCTCGCGACGCTGGCCGTGGCAGCCGGTGTCGCCATCGAGCACGCCCGTCTGTACGACGAGGTCCGCTACCGGGGGCGGTGGATGGAGGCCAACGGTGAGATCGTCGCCGGTCTGCTGCCCGGCCCGGACGAGAACGACGTGATCGAAATGATCCTCGACCACGCGGTGCGCATTCTGGCGGCGGATCTCGGCGCACTGGCGCTGCCGGTCGATGACGCCCACGTGGGTGTCGCGCTCGCCGTCGGCGTGCAGGCCGACGCCCATCGCGGCCTGGTCCTCCCGCTCAACGGCTCCTTCGTCGGTACGGCGCTCCGCACCGGGCAGCCGCTGACCAGCCTCGATGTCGAGCATGACCCGAGGATCACCGCTGGTCCGCCCCGCTGGAGCGGTCTGGGGCCGGCGATCGCCGTCCCGATGATCACCGGCGACCGGGTGTTGGGCGCGCTGCTGCTGGCCCGGCTCCGCGGCCGCGATCCGTTCACCGAGCCGGAGACCAGGCCGCTGGTGACGTTCGCGGGCCAGGCGGCCCTCGCCATGGAGATGGCCGACCAGCGCCGGGCCGCCGAACAGCTGGCGCTGCTGAAGGACCATGAACGCATCGCGCGCGACCTGCACGATCTGGCCATTCAGCGCCTCTTCGCCACGGGCATGACGCTGCAGAGCTCCTTGCGTTTCGTCGATCATCCGGAGGCCCGTGAACGGCTGTTGCGGGCGGTGGACGATCTGGACGAGACGATCAAGATCATTCGTTCCACCATCTTCGGGCTCCGCGCGCACGAGTCCGCCCGTGTCTCCCACGGCCTGCGGGCCCGCGCCGTCGGTGCCGTGGAACGGGCCGCCGACACTCTGGGCTTCGCACCCGCGCTCCGCATGGAAGGGCTCCTGGACACCCGGGTGCCTGCGGAGATCTCCGAGCAGGTACTGGCCGTGCTCGACGAGGCGCTGAGCAATACCGCGCGGCATGCTCACGCCCGTACCGCGACCGTGTCCCTGGTCCTCCGCGACCGGACGCTGAGCCTGACCGTCCAGGACGACGGGGTCGGCATCCCGGCGGACGGCCGGCGCAGCGGTTTGCGCAACCTGGCCGAGCGGGCCGAGGGCCTGGGTGGCGCGATGGCCGTCGAGGCACCGGCGGAGGGCGGCACCCGGCTGGTGTGGCGGGTGCCGATGCCCGCGGAGTAGCGCGCGTCCGGCTGTCTCGGCCGCGCGTCGCACGCCTCAGACGTACCGCCTCAATCGTGCTGCCGGCCGGTCACCGCGTCCGTGGCGGGCGGGGCCTGGGTGGCGAGGACGGCCGCCTGGATGCGCCGCTCCACCCCCAGCTTGGCCAGCATGCGGGAGATGTGGTTCTTGACGGTCTTCTCCGAAAGGTAGAGCCGTTTGCCTATTTGACGGTTCGTCAGCCCTGCGCCGATCAGGCCGAGGATCTCCGTCTCCCGTGGCGAGAGGCTCGACAGCGCACTGGCTTCGGACTCCTCATCGGCGTCCCCGCCCCGCAGCGTGTGCATCAGCCGCGTGGTCGTCGCCGGGTCGAGCATCGAGCGTCCGGAGGCGATCGTGCGCACCGCGGCGACGAGATCCGCCCCTTTGATCTCCTTCAGGACGTAGCCGGCCGCCCCGGCCATGATTGCGTCCAGCAGCGCCTCGTCGTCGTCGAACGAGGTGAGCATCAGACAGGCCAGACCCGGCATGCGTGAGCGCAACTCCCGGCAGACGGACACCCCGTCACCGTCCGGCAGCCGTACGTCGAGCACCGCGACGTCCGGCCGCAGGGCAGGTCCACGGGTCAGCGCATGGCTCGCCGTCCCCGCCTCGCCCACCACCTCGATGTCCGGTTCGGCATCCAGCAGGTCCTCCACCCCGCGACGGACCACCTCATGATCATCCACGAGGAACACGCGGATCGGCCGCTGCGGTGAGAAACCGTCTGCCTCGCTCATGGCGTCCTCCGGGCTGGTGGTACGGGCCGACGCCGCCTACCCCCATCGTGGATCACCCCCGAGGGGCGCGCCAGATCCGGACGGCCTCTCCCGGCCACGGACGACCCCGCGTGCCTTGGGGGAGGCCCTCGTCTCCTGATGAGGCCGTTCGGCTCTCGCCCGCGCTCCCCGGGTGTGCCACTCTCGGAAGGCAAGGCGAAAGAGGTCTGCCGTGCCTCTGACGAAGATCCGGTGGTTGTGGCTGCGTAACCCGCTCAAGCGCGGCACGGACGTGGCCGAGTCCTGGCTGCTCCTGCTCACGGGAGCGCTGATCGCGGTGCTGTGCCCGGCCGCCGGGGTGACGGCCGCCGGTGTCGTGAGCCACGCGGCCGAGCAGCAGAGCCGCGCGTCGGTGCCGGTGTCCGCGGTCCTCACGGAGGACGCCCCCACCGTCATCGGGGTGGATTCCCCGGGCGGCACCGCCGGCCGGGTCCATGCCACGGTGCGGTGGACGGCCGGGGACGGCACGGTGCGGACCGGAGTGACGGCCGTGAAACCCGGCCTGCAGGCCGGCGACCGGACCACGGCACGGGTCGACCGGCACGGCTCCCTGCTGAGGGACCCGGTCACTCCCGGAGACGCCGTCGTCCAGAGCGTCGCGGTCGGCATCGTGGCCGCCTCCACGACGGGCCTGCTGCTGATCGGTGCGGACAAGGCCGGAGTCGTCCTGCTGAACCATCGGCGTTACGCCCAGTGGGAGAAGGACTGGGCGGAAACCGACGCCCAGGGGCGGCACCGGCAGTCCTGAACCACGGAGGCTCGAACCACGGCGGCCCCCGGCCCCCGGCCCCGGCGCCGCTAGGTGGGCTGACGGTACGGTTCGTCCCGCGCCGAGGTCAGGCGACTGACCACCGCTGTGACACCGTCGACCTGCCGCGTCATCTGCACCGCAACGGCCACCGCACCGCTGCTCTCCAGATGCCCGCTGAGGGTCACCACCCCGTCGTGGACCGCGACGTCCACGCTCTGCGGCCCCAGCCACAGCGCCCGCACCACGATCTGGTCGATCACCTCCTGGCGGATGTCCGCATCCTGCCGGGCGAAGATCTGCAGGAGGTCCCGCCGGGTGACCATGCCGACCAGACGGGCCTCCTCGTCCACCACGGGCAGCCGTTCGATGCCGCTCACGCACATCAGGCGGGCGGCACGGACGACGGAGTCGTCGGCGCGGACCGTACGGGCGGGAGCCGACATCACCGCGCCGGCGGTGCGCATGCCGGAGCCGGCAGCCGCGCCCCGCCCGCGCTGGAGGTCCGTCACGGAGATGACGCCGATCACCCGGTCCTCGGCGTCCACCACGGGCAGCCCGTTGATGTCGTACTCCGCCAGCCACCGCGCGATGTCCTCGGTCGAGGTGTCACACCGTGCACTGACGACCTCGTCCGTCATCACGCTGCCGACCCGTCGGCGCTTCATCTCGGCCTCGCCTCGGGCGGTTCCGTCGGGGCCGGCGAGGCGCCCGTGACGTCGAGCCGCACGTCCACGACGCCCTCCACCGCCCGCACCAGACGGGCCGCGACGGGCAGCAGCGAGGCCGTGGGGAAACTGCCCCTGAGCGTGACCACACCGTCGGTGACCACGGCTTCCACGTCTTCGGCGGAGCCCGCGAACAGCCGGTCGATGACGTCGGAACGCACTTCCGCCGCCAGCTCCTCGTCCGAGCGCAGAAAGACCTTCAGCAGGTCGGAACGGCTCACGATCCCCTGCAGCAGCCCCTCACCATCGACCACCGGAAGCCGCTTCACCGACATGTGCGCCATCGTCCGCGCCGCCTGGGCGAGGGTGTCGCCGGGGTGCACCGTCAGGGCCGGCGCACTCATCAGGTCCCGGGCCGTCACACCGCCGGCCTTCCGCACGTCGTCCAACCGCCCCGCCTGTTCGAGACGGCTGGGCTCACTGCCCCGGAACTCTTCCTTCGGCAACAGGTCGGCTTCGGAGACGACGCCGATCACCCGCCCTTCACCGGCCAGCACGGGCAGCGCGCTGACCTTCCACCGCTCCATGGTCTCGACGATCTCCTTGAACCGTGCTTCCTGTCCGACGGCCACCACGGCCCGGGTCATGACATCGCTGACGGTGTGCGGAGAGTGCTCCATGACGCCTCCTCGATACGGACCGCAGAGGCACGACCGGAGTGACAACCTCCAGCCTGCTGCCGTCCGCCCTCGCCGGGCAGGGGCCGTCCGGCCCCTCATCGGGCCGGACGGCAGGTCCCTGATGCCCTGCGCCACCTCGCCCCGTGCCGCGCACCCGACCGGAGACTCCGGCTCCGTTCAGGCCACTCGGCCGAGCCGGGAACCGGCGTTTCCCCGTACCGTCGTCCCATGGCGAATCAGCGAGGTGACGACGGCCGCACCAAACTGTCGCGGTCGGTCTACGAGCGGGAGCTGTACCGCCTGCAGACCGAGCTGGTGGCGCTGCAGGAGTGGGTGCGTCACGAGGGTGCCCGCCTCGTCGTGGTCTTCGAGGGGCGCGATGCGGCCGGCAAGGGAAGCGCCATCAAACGGGTCACGCAGTACCTCAATCCGCGGGTCGCGCGGATCGTGGCCCTGCCCCGGCCCACCGAACGCGAACGCACCCAGTGGTACTTCCAGCGTTATACGGAGCACCTGCCCGCAGCCGGTGAGATCGTGCTGTTCGACCGTAGCTGGTACAACCGGGCCGGCGTCGAGCGGGTCATGGGATTCTGCACGCCCGCCGAGCACCAGCGGTTCCTCCGGCAGTGCCCGGTCTTCGAGCGCATGCTGGTGGAGGACGGAATCCTGCTGCGGAAGTACTGGTTCTCGGTCAGCGACGAGGTCCAGGAGCAACGGTTCCGGCGGCGGCTCAAAGACCCCGCGCGGCGCTGGAAGCTGTCGGCCATGGACCTCGAATCGCTGACCCGCTGGGAGGACTACTCACGGGCCAAGGACGAGATGTTCGTGCACACGGACATCGCCGAGGCGCCGTGGCACGTCGTCGAGAGCGACGACAAGCACCGGGCCCGGCTGAACATGATCGCCCACCTGCTGTCCACCGTGCCCTACCACTACGTCTCCCTGCCGAAGCTCGACCTTCCGCCCCGTCCGCCGAGCACCGGCTACCAACGGCCACCCCGTGACCTGCAGAATTACGTCCCCGATCACGCGGCCGGGCTGGAGTGACGGGTAGGTATGCGGCCGGGCTGGGGTGACGGCTACGTATGGCGGCCGGGCTGGAGTGACCTCTGCCCATGCACGGCGCGGACGGCTAGGGACCCCTGCTCGGACGGCTGCGCACGCACGGGGGGGGCGGACGGCTACCCGTGCCCTGCGCGGTGGTCAGGTCCGTCGTCCCCCCGCCGGCGCATCGGGCCGTACGGACGCCGGCCCGGTCACGTCGAAGGCCACGTCCACCACCCCTTCGACCGACCGCACCAGACGTGCGATCACGGGGATGAGAGAGGTGTCCCGGACCTGCCCGCTGAGGGTGACGACCCCGTCGGCGACCTGGATCTGCAGGTCATGGGCCGGCGGGGCGAACAGCTGGCTCAGAACGTTCCGGCGGACCTCCTCCGCCAGGTCTTCGTCCGTACGCAGAAAGACCTTCAGCAGGTCGGCACGGCTGACGATGCCGCGCAGCACGCCGTGCCCGTCCACCACCGGAAGCCGCTTGACGGACCCACGCGCCATGATCCGGGCGGCCTGGGACAGCGTGGCGTCGGCCGAAACGGTCAGCGCGGGGCTGCTCATCAGCTCCTCGGCCGTCACCGCCTCCGCCCGCCGGACGTCGTCGACCCGTCGCAGCTGCGCCAGGCGCTCCGGATCCGACTCCCGGAACTCCTCCTTGGGCAGCAGATCGGCCTCGGAGACCACCCCCACCACCCGCCCCTCTCCCGTGAGGACGGGAAGCGCGCTGACCTTCCGCCCTTCCATGGTCTCCACGATCTCCTTGAACCGCGCCTGGCGGTCGACCGCGGCCACGGTCTCGGTCATCACGTCACGGACGATGTGCGGAGCGTTCAGCATGATGCGCCTCCTCGGTAACCGGACCGACGACCCACGCCCCCCGACGACCCACGACCCCCGTGGCACCACCAGCCTTCCCACCACCGTGCCTCCCTGGCAGGGGCCGTCCGGCCCTTTCCGCTGCCGTTCGGCCGGGAAGGCGGCGGGAGCCACGGGGACCGTGTCTCCCGCGCAGCCGTCCTTGCCGCCGCCATGGCGACCGTCACAGCCGCCGTCGAAGCACCTGCGAAACGTCAACCGGCGGCGTCGGTCAGCGTGCGCGGATCGCGAACGGCAGCGTCCGGTAGAAGAACGACGTGTCGCCGGTGCCCACCGCGACCCCCGCATCGACGCTGACCACGGGAGCCGACCCGGCGACCGCCAGACGCAGGCGGTAGACGGCGGTGGCGCCCGGCGCCAGCGGCGACTTGGCGGTCGGGACGAGCTGGGCCCCCATGCCGGGGTCGCAGCCACCGGGCACCAACGGGACGCGCTGCCAGCCGTGCCCGGGCACGTACTGCTGGAGCACCAGGTCCTTCGGCTCCACGGCGCGCCCGCTGCCCTGGCCGTAGGCGAAGTAACCGGCGTTCAGAGCCGGGTAGTTCCGCCGGGTGGTGTTCTTCACCGTGAGCGTGAACTCCTTCGCCGCGCCCCCGCGGACCAGGGCGGTGCCGCGTGGCCAGCCCGTGACCGTGGTCGTCGGCCGGTCGACGACGGCGCTCCTGGCCGGCGCGCGGTAGGTGTGGCCGTGCCCGTCGTTGACCGAGGCGGCCACGGTCATACGGCCGGGACGGTCGATGTCCTGCAGGCGCAGGGCCACCGTGGCGGGGTGGCCGGCGCTCGCCGCCACCGAGACCGGGAAGGTGAACGTCCCCTTCTCCGGATGTTCGCTACCGACCGGCCGTTGGTCCAGGTCGACCCAGCGATGGGTCTTGGGCACATAGCGCTGGATCATGAGCGAAGCGGCACTGAAGCCGTGTGTGGTGACGTCCAGCCGGACCGTGCCCTTGGACACCGGCGTGCGCAGGGTCACGCCGGAGGACGTCCACAGGCCGACCGGGGCCTCCGGGGCGAGGCGGTAGGAGATCTTGTCCGCCGCGCTACCGGTGAAACCGGCGACCGGAGCAGCCGCCTCCGCCCGCCCAGCGGGCGTCATCCGCGCCGCGTCGGCCCGGGGTCCCGTCACCGCGGCGGCCCGGGGTCCCGTCACCGCGTCGGCCTTGGGCGCGGTCGCCTCGTTCGTCTTGGTCGCGGTCGCCTCGTTCGTCTTGGATGCCGTGGCCGCGGCGCCGCAGCTCGCCGCAGACGTGGACCGTGCTCCGGCAGCCGCCTGAACGGGCGCGGCCTGCCCGGGGGCCGCCACCCCGACCACCAGGGCCAGTCCGGCCGCAGCCGCCACCGTCGTGCCCACTGCCGCCCGCCGCGCTCCTACGGACCGTTGCGCTGTACGTGTCATGTCTCGCCCCCACATCGAACGCGGACGCATCACCTATGCGCCTCTGGGGGAAAGGAGTCGCCTCGGCAGTGCCGGGTTCCCGCAAACCCTGGCAAACCCCGGAAATTCACTGACATGGGTACCGATCGGCCAGATCTCGTCACGCCCGGCTCAACACCCCGGGCCCTGACCACAGAACACCCACGCCCACGCCGACGCCTACGCCTACGCCTACGCCTACGCCTACGCACCAAAAGACACAGTGTGCCACAAATAGCCCAAACCACCCCCCAATTGATGACCGTGAGAGAGGCACAACCCCGTAAGTACAAGATCCGCAGGGTCTACCCATGCCGGCCGCAAGAGGGGTATCCCTGAAGGGCGGCCCGTTTCGGGCCCGTTCCCTTGGAAGGAGTCCCGCCATGGACGGCTGGTACGTCGACGATCGCTGCACCAACTGCGACGTCGCCCGACAGTTCGCACCCGACCTGATCACCGAAGCCGGCGGCACGTCGCAGATCGTGCGCCAGCCGCGCGATGAGGCGGAGACCCGGCGCTTACACGCCGCCGTCTTCGCCTGTCCCACCCGCTCGATCCGCCCGGCGTCCGGGCAGCCCGACCAGTCCCTCGACCCGTTCCCGATGGCCCTGGACGACGGCGTCCTGATCTGCGGGCACAACTCCCGGCACACCGCCGGCGCCAACTCCTACCTCCTGCAACGCCCCTCCGGCTCGGTCATGATGATCGACACTCCCCGCTGGAGCCCTCAACTCGCCGCTCGCTACGGGGAATTGGGCCCCGTCACCGATGTGCTGCTCACCCATCGCGACCACGTCGCGCACGGCCGCCGCTACGCGGACCACTTCAGCGCCCGGCTGTGGATCCACGAGGGCGACCTCGACGCGGTGCCGGACGCGGACCAGGTGATCCGCGGCCTCGACCCCGTCGACATCGGCGAGGGAGTCACCGCCCACCCCCTGCCCGGCCACACCCGAGGCAGCGTGCTCTACCTCGCCGACGACCGCTACTGCTTCACCGGAGACAGCTTCTACTGGTCCCGCACCACCGGCGATCTGGAGGTCGCCGAAAGCGTGACCTGGTACTCCATCGAAGAATTGGCCAACTCCCTTGCCAGAACGGCCCCCCGGCTACGATTCGAATGGGTCCTCCCCGGCCACGGCGACCGCCACCAGCTACCCGCCGACGAGATGTCCCGGCGCCTGACAGCACTGACGGAACGCACCCGCCTGCTCCGCCCCCAGCCGATCGACTTCACGGCGGTCCGCTGGTAACGGCACGCCCGGGCGAGCTCGTCTTCTCAGGGACGGCCGATGCCGCGCTGTGCTCGATCGAGGTGGATTCTCTCGCCGGGATCCAGGAAATCGGCGCCATTACCGGGATCGGATCGCAATGCACAGGGAACGGTCGTCGGGGGTCGCCCGATTCCCTTCCCGCCCCATAGGAGAGGATGCACGCGACTCACACCAGCTAGGGCCATGCGGAGGCGCACCGTGGGAGAGCCGGAACCAGTCGAGCTGATCCACCTGGCAGACGCGGGCGGCGACCGCTGCATCGTTCGTGTCACCGGACGTCATCAGCCCGGCGTTCTGACCGGTCATGACACCCTGCGCGCCGATGTCCTGGTATCCACCGACTTCCTCGACGCACGCCTTGAGCTCTTCCTTTCCCAGCGCGATCTCTGCGTCTGGGAAAAGGAGCTCGAAGGACTCGTCCCGGGCGGCAACGCGGGAGTGGGCAACGGCCGCGGCCTGGAGCTCGGCATTCGACTCAACGAGGATCAGTCCGTGTGCGTGACGGTCCACGACCCCGACCGGCTCTCCACGTTCCTCTGGCTCCGGCCCCAGGACGACTGGATCGAGGACCACCGGGCCCGGCTGGCACGCCTTCGCCAGGTCTGGCCGAGCGAGGTCATCGAGACGGCCCCCTCCTCCTACGAGTGGAGCCCCAGCCGCAGGAGTTGAAGGCCGCCGGAGCAAAATGTCCACGAAGGCGCCCGGTTGAGGGCGCGCGGGGGCGGCGAGAAGGGGCAGTGGGGGATGACGGACCGGGTATCCCGGGAATCACGGGGGTCAGGGGATCCAGGGGGCACACGGGAACCAGGGAGATCAGGGAGATCAGGGGCTCGGCGCGGGTGGCGGTTCATGCCCGCCCTCGGCCTCGGGGTGGTGCTCCTGCTGTTGTCGGCGGGGCTGTTCGCCACCGTGCCGGGCGAGTTGGCGGAGCGGGACGCGTACGCCGCGGCACCCGCCTGCCCTGCCGGCGCGCGATCGGATGCGTGCACGACGACGGTTCCCGCGACAGTCAAGGGCAAGGAGGACGAGCCCAGCGGCAAGAGCGTCCGCTACTGGCTCCTCGTTACGGAACGGGGCAGGGACACCGCACGGCGTGTGCGGATGGCCGGGTCGGAGCCGGTCTACGACACCGTGCGCGCCGGTGACGAGGTGAAGCTGACGTACTGGCGGGGTGAGATCCGCACCGTGCGGTGGGGTGCCGCCGCTCAGGAGACCTGGGAGTCTCCGGATGACAACTGGCGCTTCCGGCTGGGCTCCGGTCTCTTCCTGCTGTTCTTCGGGCTCATGACGTTGTGGTTCGTCTGGTGGCAGCGCTACCGCTACCCGTCCGCGACGCACAACAGCCTCTGGCAGGTCACTTTCGCTGCGGTGACCGGGGCCGTCGTGAGTTGCCTCGGCTTCCTCGCGAGCATGGTCGGCCGCGGCGTACCGGACGCGCTCCTCATCACGGCGGCCGGTGTGCTACCGGCCGCGGGTCTGGGCGGGCTGTGCGCCTGGTGGCAGCGGCGACGTACGCAGCACGCCGCCGCAACGGTCAGCAGCATCGTTCCGCTTCCGCCGACGGACAAGCAGTGCGTGCGCACGGCGGTCCACGGCGACGTTCCCTACAGCGTGGACGGCTTCGGCCACCTGGTGGTGGGCGACGGGCGGCCGGCGACCACACCGGACCCCGACGGGTGCGTCGCCCGGAGGCCGCTTCCGGAGACGCTGGTCGTGCGGCAGGTCCGAGCTCTTCAGGTCGACGACCCCCCGTTCTGGAAGCAGACCTTCAAGTACGACGCGGTCGTCATTGAAGGCCGGGACGGTGACCGAACCGTCCTGATCGCCACCGCCCGGCGTGACGCCGCTCTCGTCCTCGGCGCGCTGGCCACGGTGCCCGCCGCACACGCCGCGCCTGCGGAGGGTGCGTAACGTGCCGCAAGGAATGCATTACGCCCTCACGAGCGAGGATGACGAGAACGACTTCTGGGGCTTTGCGCAGGAGGCCAGGGGCTTGTTCTCTCCTCTGGAGATCTCTCCCTTGGAGGAGGAGGGGGAGAAGGCGGAGGAGGAGGGGTGGCGCCGGGTCGAATTCGTGGGGAGCGCTCCGGAGGGTGGGCTCTTGGCCTGCCTGGCTCATATCGGTGGGCGTCGCGCGGTGGCGGGAAACGCCTATCTGGATGTGCTCGACGCCGAAGGCGTCAGTATGGGGTCCTACTTCGTGAACGACGTCACCGTGATCGCCGTCCGGCCTTCCTCATCGGGGGCGGATCTGGTCGACCTCACCGTGCGCATGTGGTGCGGGGAGGCCATGCCCGGTTCGGGGTACGTCTGGGAGTTGATCCGTGCGGGTCGGCTCAACCGTACGGGCCTGTGGCGGGAACTCGAAGCGGCCGATCGACGCGCATGGCTGGCCGTTGCTCTCTGGTCGCACCGCTATCAACGCCGCGGGAGGCCGGATGCGCCGGCGGGGAAGGTATTCACTCTGGACGGCCGGCGCATCGTGGACGAGGACAGCTTCTACTGTGCGCTCGGGGAGGCGATCAACGGCCCCGGTGGGTATTTCGGATGGAATCTCAGTGCCCTGGACGACTGCCTGAGGGGGCGTTGGGGCGCCGCTCCTCCGTTCACCATGGAATGGCAACACTCGGCTGTCTCCCGGGCCTTTCTGGGCGACCGTCCCGAGGTTCAGGAGGAAGCGGTCACCCTTTTCGGGCTTCTCCTGGAAATCTTCGAAGAGCGCGGCATCGAGGTCATTCTGAAGTGAGCAGCGAGGAGCTCGCCGCTTCCTCCCTCACCCTCACCCCACCCTCACCCCCCACCCCTCTGCGCGCACCGAGCGGTGGCGGTGGTACGTGGCAGGGCCCGCCGCGTACGGCCGCACTCGACGGGCGCCGCCTCCCTCAGAGCGGCGGGTGGTCCGGTACGGGAGAGGCAGCGACCTCGTCGTCAAGGATCTGCTCCCGCGCAGCAGCGGTCATCTTTTTGATGGCGATGGCCTGGGCGAGAAGCTCACCGGCCGGGAGCGGATTCGTGAGCAGGTCGTCCGATTCGAGCGTGGGGAGGGCCTGCCTGATCAGACGCTGCGCCTCGGGCGTCCTGGGCACCGCGTCGGCCTTGAGGAGGTTCAGCATCGTCTCCAGTGCCTCGGCGAGTTCGCGGACCGCGTCCCGCAGCTCGTCCGTATCGGGGCATTCATCGTTCATGTCACAACGATCCCGGGCCGGCCGCAGATGCGCCAGAGCGCCCCCGCCGGATCCAGCCATGGAGGATCGGCGACTGGCAGAGCAGCACGACTGGCAGAGCAGCACAGGAATGCGTGCACTCGGGAGCACCGCCCGGGCGGACCGCGGTGGCCGTCTTCGTTCACGACTCGTCTGTCGTCCACCTTGCCGAACGTGTCTTCGTCGTGCCCGACTTGGGCCGGGGGCCGCGGCCGACGGGGATCCACGGAAGGTCTCGGCCACCGCCGCGTTGACGACCGTCGTGACCGCCATGGCGCGGACCTGGGGCGCGGCGAAGTGCACTCCCACGAACTGCACGCTCTGGAGCAGCACGCGCCAGAACGGACGCGGGTAGGGCGGCTGCGGAGCGTCCCAGTACCCGGGTACGAGGCGGCCGTCGGCCAGCGGGGGGCCGGACGCGTCGTTGTGCGCACGGCAGTGGAAGACCAGCAGATGGTCTCCGCCGAAAGGCTCTGCCTCGGGAGGGAGGTCGAGCTGGAAGAACAGGGCCATCCGCTCCCCGCAAAAGCACTCGGGCCATTCCTGGCCGTCGTCGAGGAAGGGCCAGCCACCCACCGAGTTCCGCGTCGGCCGGTCCAGCGGCTCGGTCCCGATCTCGATCGCATGAGCAGGCAGCGCTGCCTCCGTCTTCCTCACCTCACGTTCGAACATCCGCTCACCCTAAGCGCTTCCGGGCCGGGCGCTCGGCGCTGTCCCTCGTTCCAACGGCCTCGCGGACAGCTCCCATGCAAGAGCATCGGGAGCAAGCACTCAAGCACGTCTCCGTTCCTCTAGGACAACTCCTGTCCTAGAGGAACGCCAGACTGGCCCCATGACGACCTTCCGTGGCCTCGCCACCATTCGTTACCACGCCGACGATCTGGCCGCCGCCCGTGCCTGGTACGCCGAAGTCCTGGGCGTGGCACCGTACTTCGCACACGAGGATTACATCGAGTTCCGGCTGGGTGACCACCTGCAGGAGTTCGGCATCTCGCGTACCCCCTCGGCCCCGGCCGGCGTGGTCGCGTACTGGCACGTGGACGACATCGACGCGACGATGGCGCGACTGCTGAAGCTCGGCGCGAAGGAACATGAGGCATTGCGCGACTACGGCGACTTCCGGGCCGGCGCGGTACTCGATCCGTTCGGCAACATCCTCGGTGTGATGCACAATCCGCACTACCTGAAGGTCTTGGGTGACCGCGGCCGCACGGGCTCCGGCAGTGGTCCGGCCCGCGACGCCGACGGAGAAGGAAGCGTGGCGCCATGACGTTCCGAACCTGGCCGCCCGCCCGGAAAGTCCGGGGAGTTCGGGCGGCGGTTCCGGAAGGAACGAAAGGTCCCGTACGGACAAGCTGCGCAGGCCGCCGCGAGGCACACCGTTCTGCGGCGGGAGGCGCCGGCGACTTGACCCTCGCGCCAGGTGCGGTGCGGGTCGCTTTCACCGGAAGGCGGCGACATGCCGCGTGGCCCACTCGGCGAAGCCGTGCGGGGGACGCCCCAGGACCCGTTCGACATCGGGGCTGACACTCCGCTCCTCCTGGGTCGGGTGTCCCAGGATCTCCAGGGTGCCTTCGACGACCGGCAGTGGCATGACGTGCGCCATCTGGGCGTGGGCCTCCTCGCGGGTCTGCGCCACGAAGCTGACCGGTTCCCCCAGTGCCTCGGCGAGTGCCGCCGCGCGCTCGCGCGGGGTCACCGGTGCCGGCCCGGTGAGGGTGTACGTCGCGCCGTCATGCCCCTGCTCGCGCAGAACGGTGGCACCGACCGCGGCGACGTCGTCCGGGTCGACGAAGGGCAGGCCGACATCGCCGAACGGAGCGGCGGCGGTGCGATGGAGGCGGACCGGTTCCGCCCAGGCAAGGGCGTTCGACGCCAGACCGCCGGAGCGCAGGACGGTCCATTCCACCCCCGATCCGCGCACCGCCGCCTCGAACCTGCCGGCCTGCGCGTAGACCTGCGGCCGGGTCCCCGCACCCTGGCTGGACAGCAGGACGAGCCTGCGGACCCCCGCAGCCTTGGCCGCCTCCACGATCCCCTGCGGATCCTCCCCCGCCACCAGGAGGAAGACCGCCTCCGCCCCTTCCAGGGCGGGCCGCAGACTCTCGGCGTCTGCCAGGTCGGCGGCGACCACGCGCACGCCCGGAGGCACATCGGCCTCGGTGATGCGGCGGGCCACGGCGGTTACCCGCTCCCCCGCCCCGACCAGCATCCGCACCAGCGTCCGTCCCACATTGCCCGTGGCGCCCGTAACGACGATCACGACGACCCCCATGAGTGAGTAAGTAAGTAAGCGAGTAGCCAGTGAGTGAGTCAGTCAGTTAGTTAGTTGACTGACTCACTGGTGGGGAAGGTAGCACATCCGTCGGCTTATAGTGAGTCGGGTGACCAACTCACTAAGTGCGAGAGCGAAGAACGCCGGTGCCAAGCGGCAGCGCTTGATGGCCGCTGCCGCCCAGGTGGTGCATCAGCAGGGCGTCGAACGCACCACCATCGCCGACATCGCGCGCGCGGCCGACGTCCAAGTGGGCAACGTCTACTACTACTTCAAGACCAAGGACGAACTGGTCGCCGCCGCGCTCACCGAACACGCACGCCAGCTGGAGACCCTCACCGGCAAACTGGACCGGCTGCCCGAACCACGCGAGCGGCTCAAGGCTCTCGTACGGGGCTGGGTGGGGCAGCGTGACCTCGCCGCACGCTATGGCTGCCCCACCGGGACACTCGCCATCGAGCTGGACAAGCGCGCGGAGGGCGGGCTGGACACGGAGGCGGGCAAGGTCATCCGCCTGCTGCTGGACTGGGTGGCGGGCCAGTTCCGCGAGATGGGCCTGCCCGACCCCGACGGGCTCGCGGTGACCCTGGTGGGCGCGTACCAAGGGATGTCCCTGCTGACCAACGCCCTGCGGGACCCGCAGATCATGGTGAAGGAGGGCGACCGCTTGATCGCGTGGCTGGACGCCCTCTGAGCGCTGGAGACCCTGTGAGCGCTGTCGCCTCAGCTCAACGACGAGCCGGACGGGACGACGAGGCCGTACAGGTCGGCGATGGTCGCGAGGGCGCCGTGGTGAAGCTGCTCGGCGGATACGTCGGCACGACCGACACCCTCATCAGAGCATCCGCCGCAAGCTCGATACGACACCGACGGAGTACCGCAATCGCTTTCGGCATGCCGGATAGCGGTGCCCGCCTGGCCGGCGCCCGGCGTTCCGTGCTGGAAAAATCAACGAGACATCAACGGTGCGACGGAGCCGTGACAACGCGTCGGCCATTCTCGCGCCGGCACACTGAGGAACACTGGCCCGAATCGACCGACGCCTCATGGGGCGCCCCTAGGCTGAGTTCCGCATGCGTACGGCACGCATGCTTGTGGCCGGCATGCTGATGTCCGGCGTCCGGCATTCTGATGTCCGGCATTCCGATGGAGGAGACGTCCATGAGTGCATTTCGCCGTAGCACGTCCCTGGTAGCGGCTGGGTTTGCCGTCCTGCTGACCGTGTCGGCAGCTGCCGAACCCGCCGTGGCCGCCGACCCGGCTCGTCAGCCCCTCTCCTGCGCACCGTCGACGGCGGGCCCCTACCTGCTGTGCAACGTCGAGCGCAATTTCTCCGACACGTGGGACGGGCGTGCGCTGTTCCGCCTGGCGCCGGCGGCAGCACGTACGGGGAACGGCAGTTACTTCCTCTACGTACCGGCGACCGCGGCCGTCCAGAGCATCCCCCACAACGGCCCGGAGGTGCCCTCCGACTGGCGTGCGGTGCTGTTCACCATGCCGCGTTCGGCACCTCGCGTGGAGGTCCGCTTCGGTGATATCGACCGTCCCGAGGCAGCCGAGCCGGTGGCTTGGGTGGAAGAAATCCCGGAAGGCTGACGGCCTTTCCGGACGAAGGGTGAATTCCGCAGCCGGCCGGCTCAGGCGGCGAACCACGGAACACGGCAGGCGTGCGGTGCCATGCCCTCCGGGCACATGGTCTGGAGCACGGTTTTGCGGATTGCCCGCCAGGTCCGCAGCGAGCACGCCAACTGGACGCGGAGTTCGACCGCTTCCCGGGTGCCGCTGTTCTCGCCGGGATTTTCCCAGGCCCACTGATCGGCCAGAAGGTCGTACATCTCGGCGGTCGTCAGACCACTTCCGGGAAGGGTGTGCAGAACGGCCTCCCCGGCGATCCGGGCGCTCCGGGAAGCCACCGCCTCGTCGATGAGTCCCCTGACCCATGCCAGCCCTTGCTCGTCCGCGTACAAGCCGAACCTCAAGGTGCGGGTCCTCATCGTCCTACGCCTTCTCTCTTGTCTCTCCGGGCCGGGAATCGCACGGTATCCAGGCGCCGCTGGTCGATTCACCTGCTTTTCCGGCTCGTCGAGTCGTCTCCATCAGCGAGCGGGTGAAGGGGTGGTGCGGGGCCGTGCGGATCCGGTCCGCCGGCCCCTGTTCGACGAGGTGGCCGGCGTCGAGGACGGCGATACGGGTGGCCAGGGCCGCGGTGTTCAGGTCATGGGTGATCAGGACCAGCGACAGGTCCCGGCGGTCCCGTAGGAGGGCTGCGAGGGTGTCGAGGATCGCTCGGCGGGTGACCGTGTCGAGGCCGGAGGTGATCTCGTCGCAGATCAGGACGCGCGGCCGGGCCAGCAGGGCGCGGGCGAGGGCGGCGCGTTGGAGTTCGCCGCCGGACAGGTGGGCCGGACGGCGGCGGGCGATGTCTCCGGGCAGGCCGAGTCGGGTGAGGGTGGTCAGGGCTTCGGCCCGGGCGTCGGTGCGGGTCAGTCCGCGGAGGCGTACGGCCGTGCGGGCGACTTGACCGAGGACCGGGCGGTGTTCGTCGAAGGCGGCCCTCGCGTCCTGGAAGACGTACTGCACGGCGGCCAGTTGGTCGCGGGTACGGTGCCGCACACTGCGCGGGAGCGGGCTGCCGTCGAGCAGGACCTCACCGTCGTGGTCGCGGTGGAGGCCCGCCAGGCAGCGGGCCAGGGTGGTCTTGCCGCTGCCCGAGCGGCCGACGACGGCCAGGCATTCTCCGGTACGGAGGGTGAGTTCGGGGGTGCGGAGGACTGTGGTGCCGCGACCGTGGTGGCGGTGCCGGGCGGTGAGGGGGGAGGTGCGGAGCACCACCTCACCCGCGTCGCCCTCGCCCGCCTGGCGGGTGGCGTCCGTGGTGGGGTGCTCGGCGGCCAGGAGTGCCGCCGTCCAGGGGTGCCGCGGGGCGAGCCACAGGCGTTCCGGCGGGCCGGACTCCACCACCCGTCCGTCGCGCAGGACCAGCACCTCATCGGCGAGCGCGCGAACGACGTCCAGATCGTGGCTGAGCAGGAGGACGGCTATGCCCTCCCGGGAAACGGCGGCCAGCTGGTCGATGATGCGCCGCTTGGTCAGTGCGTCCTGCCCGGTGGTCGGCTCGTCGGCGACCACCACCCTGGCACCGAGCAGCAGCGCCTGGGCCAGGACGGCCCGCTGCTGCTGGCCGCCCGACAGCTGATGGGGGTAGCGCCGCAACACGGCTTCGGGGTCGGTGAGTTGGGCCTGGGAGAGAGCCCGCAGGACGCGTGCGCGGGCGGCGGTCCGGCGCTCGGCCCGGGGCAGATGGCGTACCTGCGTCCGGGCGAGGTCCGCCACCAGGGCACCGACCCGGCGCGCCGGGTTCAGTACGGCGGCCGGGTGCTGGGGGACGTAGCCGACCAGGCCGTCGGGGGCGCGTACGGCGCCGGTGACGCGGGCGCCCGGCGGGTACTCGCCGAGCAGGGCGAGACCCGTGGTCGTCTTCCCGCTTCCGGACGCGCCGACCAGCGCGGTGACCGTGCCGGGGCGGACCCGCAGCCGCACTCCGTCGACGAGCGCCCGGCCGTCGACCTCGACCCGCAGGTCGGTGATGTCCGCGACGGCGTTCACGGGTGCTCCCTCTTCCTGCGCACTCCACTCCTCCTGTGTGCTTCCTCTTCGCCCGCAGTCAGCCCTGCTGTGCTCTCCAGGCGGGTCTTGTCTTCTCCAGTGCGCCGTCGACCAGCAGATTCGCGCCCATCGTGAGGCCGACGATGAGCAGTGCCGGCACCACTACGGCCCACGGCTGGATGAACAGGCCGGTGCGGTTGCGGTCCACCATCACCGCCCAGTCGGCGGCGTCCGGTGCGACGCCGACGCCGAGGAACGCCGCGGTGGCGACGAGGTACAGCGCCCCGGTGAGCCGTACGCCCGCGTCGGCGGCGAGGGTCCGGGCGGCCGTTCTGCCGACGTATCCGACGGCCGTGTGCCACCAGGTCTCCCCCTGCATGCGCAGCGCCTCGACCGCCGGGCGGGAGGCGGCCTCCGCGGCGGCGGCCCGGACCATACGGGCGGCGTCCGGGACGTTGACGAACGCCACCACCAGCGCGAGCCCCACCGGGCCCGGCGAAAAGGCGGCCGCCACCAGCAGGATCATCAGCAGTGACGGCACCGCGAGCAACACGTCGAGGGGCCGCATCAGCAGCTCTTCCAGCCAGGTGCGGTGGGTCAGCGCGCTGAACAGGCCGAGGGGCAGCGCGGCCAGATAGGCGAGGGCGGTCGCCGTGAGCGCCAGCAGCACCACGGACCGGCCGCCGAGCAGGGTCTGCCGCCAGACGTCCCGGCCGACGAAGTCGGTGCCCAGCCAGTGCCCGCCCCCCAGGGTGAAGGACGTACTACGCGGTCCGGGATCGCCCGTGAACAGTGGGCCGAGGAGGGCGAGGGCGAGGGGTACGGCGACGAGGACCGTGCCCAGGGCGGGACGGGACCTCATGCGGCCGCCTCCGTCCGTGGTGTGAGGCGGCGGGCGACGAGGTCGGCGCCGAGGTTGAGGACGACGGTGGTCAGGCCGAAGACGACGGCGAGGCCCTGTACGACGGGCACATCGCGCTCGGCGACGGCGTTCATCAGGACGGTGCCGAGGCCGGGGATCACGAACAGGGCCTCCACGACGATGACCCCGCACAGCAACCAGTCGATGGTGCGGGCGAGTTGCTGGGCGGCGGGTGCCAGGGCGTTGGGCAGGGCGTGTCCGTACCGGATGCGGGCGGCCGGGATGCCGTAGCGGCGGGCCTGTCGGGCGTAGGGCGCGGCCAGTGCGTCGACCATGCCGGCGCGGACGAGGCGGGCCAGGGAGCACACCGGGCGGGACAGCAGGACCAGGACGGGCAGTACCAGGGCGGCGGGATGGTCGAGCAGCTCGGTGCCGTAGCCGACGGCGGTCGGCGGCAGCCAGCCCAGGCGCAGGGCGAACACGGTGATCAGCAGCACCCCGAAGGCGAATTCCGGCACCGCGTACACACCCAGCGTCACCGAACTCACCAGCCGGTCCACGAGCCTTCCCTCATGACGGGCGGCCAGCACCCCGAGTCCGACTCCGGTGGGCACGAGCAGGGCGACCGTGAGGGCGGCCAGCAGCACGGTCGGTCCGAAGCCGTCCGCCAGGTACCCGCTGACCGGGCGTCCGGACACCAGGGACACGCCGAAATCGCCGTGCAGCAACCCGGTCGCCCAGTCCGCCAGGCGTTCGGGCGCCGGGCGGTCGAGGTGCATCGCCGTGCGCAGGGCCGCGACCCGGTCCGGATCGGGCTGGTCGCCGGCGAGCGCCACCGCGGCGTCGCCGGGCAGTGCCTCGGTCAGCGCGAAGACGAGCAGGACGACGGCCGCCGTCTGCGCCACCCCGAGCAGCAGCCGCCGGACGAGCCACGAGCGCGGTCCGCTCATGCGAGCCAGACCTTGTCGAACCGTGCCCAGTCGAGGGTGTTGGCGGGCGCCTTCGTGGCCACGCCCCGTACGGTGCGGGCGGTGCCGATGATCCAGTCGGCGAAGCCCCAGATCAGGAATCCGCCTTCGGCGTGCAGACGGCGCTGCATCCGTGCGTAGACCGCCGCCCGCTCCTCGGTGTCCTTGGTGGACTGCGCCTGCCGGTAGAGAGCGTCGAAGTCCTTGTGCCGCCAGTGGGTGGCGTTGGTGGGGGAAGCGGTGAGCAGGCGCTGGGACATATGGGCTTCGATGGGCATGGCGCCGGAGCGGTAGGAGCAGAGGGTGCCGGAGTCGAGGATGTCGGCCCAATAGCTGTCCTTGCTGCCGGTCCTGATCCGTACGGTGACGCCGGCCTTGGCCGCCTGGTCCCGGAAGACCGCGGCGGCCTCGGTGAATCCGGCGGCGACGGGCGAGGTGTCGAGGGTGACCCGCAGGCCGTCGGCGCCTGCCTGCTTCAGCAGCGCCTTGGCCCGGCCGAGGTCCTGTTCGCGCTGGGGCAGCCCGGGGGCGTAGTACTGGTAGCCCTTGCCGAACAGGTCGTTGCCGATCTCGCCGGCGCCGGACAGGGCGCCGTCGACCAGTTCCTGGCGGTCGGCGATCAGGAAGAACGCCTCCCGCACCCGCTTGTCGTCGAAGGGCTTGCGGTCGGTCTTCATCGCGAACGACTGCATGGTGCTGTTGCGCAGCCGGACGATCTCGATCCGGCCGTTCCCCTCGTGGGCGCGCGCGGTGGTGGGGTTGAGTTCGTGCGCGTACTCGATCTGTCCGCCGAGCAGGGCGTTGGTCCGTGCGGATTCCTCGTTGGCGACGGTGAGTTCCAGTTCGTCGAGGTAGGGGGCGCCGTCCCAGTAGTGCGGGTTGCGGGCGAAGACGGCCGACGTGCCGGGACGGAAGGAGACGAAGCGGAACGGGCCGCTGCCGACCGGTGCGCGGTCGAAGTCCTCGGCGCCGTCGGGGACGATGTAGGCGCCGAACGCGGCGAGCACGTTGGGGAATTCCGCGGTGGGCCGCTTGAGGACGAACTCGACGGTCCGGTCGTCCGGCGCCCGGCTGGCCTTCAGGTCGATCGGTTCCAGGGACGCCTTGGCGCGGAACGCCTTCTTCGGGTCGGTGATGCGGCGGTAGCTGTAGAGCACGTCCCGGGCGGTGACCGGCCTGCCGTTGTGGAACGTCGCTTTGCGCAGGGTGACCTTCCAGCGGTCCAGGCGCGCGTTCGGCTCCCAGGAGGCGGCCAGGCGGGGCTTGGCGGCGAGGTCGGGGCCGTAATCGGCGAGCTTGTCGAAGAGCGCCTTGGCGCGGGCGACGTCGACGAACAGGTTGCTCAGGTGCGGGTCGAGGGTTTCGCTCGCGCCGCCCCCGGCGAAGGCGGCGCGCAGCCGGCCGCCGCGTCGGGGCGTGCCGCCGCCCGCTGCGGAGTCGCCGGGGGCTTCGGCACCTGAGCAGCCGGCGAGGGCGAGCGCCCCGAGACCGGCGGCGCCGCCGGCCGCGGCGAGGAAACCGCGTCTGCGCAGGCCGGGGAGGCGGGAGTCGGGGAAGCGGGGTTCGGGGAGGCGGGAGTCGGGGTGTGAGGAAGCGTCGTTCATGGCGGGGTCCTTGGGAGCGAACGGTGGGAGAGGTGGGGCATGTGGGGTAGGTGGCGCCACGCGGGGGCCGTCGGACGGAACGCCTCGGACAGAGCGCGTCAGACGGGAGGCACCAGCCGGGCGACGACGTGCAGCCGGTCGCCGTCAACGGTCCGCGCCGGAAGGGCGCCCTCGGACCACGGCGGATCGGTGCGTGGGCCCGGGCCGTCGTGGAGCGCGAGCACCTCGAAGCCGTGGGCGGTCAGGAAGTGGCGCAGTTCTTGGGGGAAGAGCAGTCGCCAGGCGGAGCGCTGGGTGACCGGTGGGGAGCCGTCGTCGGCGGTCCACACCCGCGTGCGGCGCAGCAGTTGCGCGGTCCGGTCGACGGTCAGTGTGGTGGTCGAGCGGTAGGCGGTCCCCTGACGGGTGAGGCCGCTGAGGGTGGGGGCGTCGAGCAGTTCCGTACGGCCCAGGAAGAAGGCGCCGTTGCGCATCTCCGCGACGAGCAGGCCACCGGGGGCCAGACAGTTGCGGCAGGAGGCCAGGAAGCCGTCGAGTTCGTCGTTGGTGTGGCAGTAGAGCAAAGCACTGTCCAGGCAGACCACGGCGTCGAAGGGCCGGCCCGGGAGGGCGAAGCCGCGCAGGTCGGCCCGGACGTAGGCGGGGCCGGGGTGGTGGGCCCGGGCGTGCTCCAGCATCGCGCCGGAGAGGTCGGCGCCGGTGACCGTGCGGCCGGCGCGGTGCAGGTACGCGGCGTCCCGGCCGGTGCCGCAGCCGAGGTCCAGGACGTGCTCGCCGGCCCCGTACCGCCGCAGCAGGTCCTCGGTCCAGCGGCCGGCGAGCCGTTCGGGGTCGGGGAAGCGGGCCTCGTACAGCGCGGGGTGGTCGGTGAGGAGGTTTCCGGTCGTCATCGGTACTGCCCTCCTCAGCTCGTGGCCGGTACGGGAGCGGGCGGGGCGGGGAGGGCCCGGCGGCGGTGCAGCCGGGCGACGCCGGCGGCCGAGGCGAGGCCGAAGGCCAGGCAGCACAGCCAGGGCAGCCAGGGCGCGCCGGAGTGGCCGCCGGCGTCCATGGCCCAGCCGACGACGGTGTTGCCCACGGCGGCAGCCAGGCCCGAGACGACGTAGAACAGGCCGAAGTAGGTACCGGTGAGTTCCGCGCGGCCGAAGCCGGGGATCAGCTCCATCACGAACGGCTGGGCGACCATCACGCCCACGTAGAGCAGCAGGGCACCGGCCAGTACCGGCAGGGCGCGCAGCGTCGCGCCGGCGGGGCTCTCGGGAGCCGCGCCGTACCCCGCCACCACCATGGGAGGGACGAAGGCCAGTCCCATCAGTGCGAGGCCGACGCTGATCCAGCGTGCCCGGCTGCCCCGCTCCTTCAGTGCGCGGGTGAGGCGCAGTTGGAGTCCGAACTGGGCGAGGGTGCCGACGAGGAAGACCAGGCCGGCCGCGCCGTCCCAGCCGGTGGCGTGCCGGGCGCCGTCCGGCAGCAGCAGGTAGAGCTGGTTCTCCATGGTGAACATGCCGACCATGGCCAGCGAGAAGGCCATGAATCCGCGGTTGCCGATGGCCTCGCGCCAGTCGGTGAGCAGGCCGTTTTGGGCCGGTGCGACCTCGCGGGCGGGCAGCACCGCGGCCTGGGCGACGGTGAGCACCGCGAAGATCCCGGCCGCGGTGAGCGCCGAGACGCGGAAGTCGACGAGCAGCAGGGCGCTGCCGAGCAGCGGCCCGATCAGCGCCCCGGTCGTGGCGAACACGTTGAACAGGGCGAACGCCTCGGCCTTGCGCTCCCCCGCCGCCAGCGCGAGGTACGCCCGTACCGCCGGGTTGAACAGCGCTCCGGCCAGTCCGCTGAGCACGGAAGCGGCGAGGAGGACGGGGAGGCCGTCGCCGAGGGCGAACAGGGCGAAGCCGAGGGTGCGCAGCGCACAGCCGGCGATGATGACGCCGCGGGCGCCCAGCCGGTCGGAGGCCGAGCCGCCGATGAGGAAGAGGCCCTGCTGGCTGAGGTTGCGCACGCCGAGCACGATGCCGACGACGGCCGCGGAGAGTCCGAGGTCCGCACCGAGGTGCAGTGCGAGGTAGGGGACGAACAGGTAGAAGCCGGTGTTGACGCCGAGTTGGTTGACCAGCAGGAGCCGGACGGCGGGCGGGAAGCCGCGCATGGCGTGCCACGTCTTCATGCCGCTGCCTCCTCGCTGCCGCGCGGACGCACGCCGAGGCCCGGGTGCCGGCTCGCCCGTACGGTGCCGTCGGTGCCGCCGATCCCGGTCCACGGGTCGTGGGCGAGGAGCAGATGCCCGTCGAGGTCGATCCACCGGGCGCGGTCGGCGACATGGACGGCGGGGGCGAGGCCGAGGGTGCTGGCGGTCAGGCAGCCGAGCATCAGCTCGGTGCCGGTGCCGGCGATCAGTCGGGCGATCCGGAGGGCCGCGGTCACCCCGCCGCATTTGGCGAGTTTGACGTTGATGCCGTGGACGCGTCCTGCGAGGCGGCGGGCGTCCTCGGGGCCGACCGCGTCCTCGTCGGCGATGACCGGCAGCGGTGAGCGTTCCGCGAGCCGGGCCAGTGCCTCGGGGGTGCCGGGGGCCAGGGGCTGCTCGACGGCCTCGACACCGAGGGCGGCGAATTGCGGAAGCAGTCGCTCCGCGGTGCCGGGATCCCAGGCGCCGTTGGGGTCCAGCAGCAGCCGGGCGTGGGGGGCCGCGGCGCGTACGGCGCGTACCCGGTCCAGGTCCTCGGCGGGGTCCGGGGAGCCGGCCTTGATCTTGAGGACCGAGAACCCGTCCCGGACGAGACGGGCGGCGCGGGCCTCGGCCCGGACCGGCGGGGTGATGCCGATGGTGCGGGCGGTCGCGGCGCACGGCGCGGCGAAGGTGCCCAGGAGCCGGTGGACGGGGACGCCGGCGCGCTTGCCCACGAGATCGAGCAGCGCGGATTCCACGGCCGCGGTCACGCCGGCCGGGGTGCCCTCCCGGCCGTCGTGGCGGAGGGCCTCCAGCGCGGTCTCCGGTTCGGCGAAACGGGCCAGCCACCGCGACTCGGCGTGCAGCAGCCGCCCGAGGGCCTCGGCGTCGAGGCCGTAGTACGTGCTGGTCACGGCCTCCCCGTGGCCGTGCTGCCCGTCGTGCTCAAGGGTCAGCCAGACGGCCTCGCGGGCCGTCATCGTGGAGCGGGATATGCGCAGCGGCTCGGTGAGTACGAGACGTACGGTGCGCTGACTGGTTCTCACGGGTGCTCTTTCGAAGTCATGGCGAGCCGACGGGTTCTCGCGGGTGCCGGTGCTCTTACGGGGTGGTGTCGAGGGGGTCGGTGACCGTGCGGCACCGGGTCCATCCGGTGGCCTCCACGGCGCCGGGGTGGGGGATCTCCACGGGGCGGGCTGCCGGGGTGGCCGGGGTGAGCCCGTGGGCGGTGGCGAAGTCGTCGTCGTAGACGCTGCCGAGGTAGCGGTGCGGCCCGTCGGGGAAGACCGTGGCGACCACTGCGCCCGGATGGACGCGGGCGGCCCAGGCGGCAACCAGGGCCGCGGCGCCGGTGCTCCAGCCCCCGCTGACGAAGTTGCCGGCCGCCAGCCGGCGGCAGGCGTCGGCGGCCTCGGCGGGGCCGACCCAGTGCACCTCGTCGAAGGCGTCGTAGGCGACATTGCGCGGGTGGATGCTGCTGCCCAGGCCGCGCATGAGCCGGGGCCGGGCGGGCTGGCCGAAGATCGTCGATCCGGTGGCGTCCACGCCGATGAGCCGCAGGCCGGGCCAGTGCCGCCGCAGCGGGCCGATGACGCCCGCGCTGTGGCCGCCGGTTCCGACGCTGCACACCAGCACGTCGAGGTGGTCGAGCTGGGTGGCGAGTTCGGCGGCCAGGGAGGCGTAACCGGCTTTGTTGTCGGGGTTGTTGTACTGGTCGGGCCAGTACGCGTCCGGGAGCAGCGACCGCAGTTCGCGCAGTCTGTTCAGCCGCGCGGCCTGCCAGCCCCCCTCGGGCGCCGGGCGGTCGACGAGTTCCAGGCGGACGCCGTGCGCACGCAGCAGCTGCCGCATCGAGGGTTCCAGTTCGATGTCGCCGACCAGCACGACGGGGTGGCCCAGTGCCTGTCCGGCGAAGGCCAGTCCGATGCCGAGGGTGCCGGAGGTGGATTCCACCACCGGTGCGCCGGGCCGGAGTTCACCGCGTTCCTTGGCACCGAGCAGCATGGCGACGGCGGCCCGGGCCTTCATCCCGCCGACGCCGTGCCCTTCGAGCTTGGCCCAGAAGCCGGGGTGGGCGCACGGCAGGTCGACGGTGATGGGAGCGAGCGGGGTACGGCCGAGCAGGCCGAGCAGTTCCCGGTTGCCCGCCGGGCTGAGGACGGCCGTGGTCACCGGGTGACTCCGTAGCGGTGGATCGTGCCCGGACCGCCGTCCAGCCAGAAGAACGGGTACGGCTCGGCGCACACCGCGTCGACGCCGGCGCCGAGCAGCCGGGGCAGCACCGCGCTGCCGGTCTGCGCGAACATCACCAGCGGGATGCCGTGGCGCAGCGCCTGCTGCCGTAGCGGCTCGAAGCTGCCGTTGCCGAGGGTCATACCGGATGCCAGGACGGCGTCACAGCGCGGCAGTTCCGCCAGGGCGTCGGTGCGCACCGGCTCGCCCCATTCGGTCGTGCCGCCCTTGAGGTCGCAGGGTACGTAGTGCAACCCGCGCGCCCGCAGCGCCTCCAGCAGCGAGTTGACCACCCCCACCACGAGCACGGTCGCGCCGGGAGCGGCGTCGATCAGCCCGACGACGGCCCGGGCCCGCGCCCGGGACTTGGTGAGCGAGGTACCGGCGGGCAGCGGGCAGGGTCGTGCGCCGTTCTGGGCCCGGTGCGGCAGGGCGTGCATCAGGTACGCGTCGAGCGCGGCGACCCGCACCGGCAGCAGCTCGTGCCGAAGGAGGCGGGCGACGTCGGCACCGACGCAGTCCTCGACGGCGCCGTCGGGCAGTTCGCCCGGCTCGACCGCGCAGGAGCCCACCGCTGCGGCCAGCCGCAGGCTCAGCACTTCGTTGCGGTAGCCGCCGCTGCGCCCCTCGTGGCGTACGGCCTGGCGGGTGGTGAACGCCACCGCGATCCGCTCGGTACGCGGTTGCGGGCCGAAGTCGCCGGCGAGGACGCGGGCGACCAGTTCGTCGTACGAGGCCGCCGTGGGCGGGGTGCCTGTGGTGGTGGCGGTCACCGGGTCACCACCCGCGGGCGGAGCTGACCGAGCAGGGTTTCGACACGGGCGCGGGCACCGGTGTCCGTGGTGTCACCTGCCATGACGTGACCGAGGTAGGCGTTGTTGCTGCCCGCGGCCTCGACCGCCCGGCCGGGGTCGGCGAGTTGGAGTTCCAGCAGGCCGTCCGCGGCTCGCACCGCATCGCCGCCGTCGACGGCCGCCAGCACGCCCTCCCCGTCCGGCACCAGGAAACCGATGGCGGCACTGCCCAGCCCGGTGTGCCGGTGGCGGAGGTCCGGCTCCCGGCCGAGGGCGACGTCCACGCCGGCGGCCGCGAGGTCGATCCCGGTCACATGGCGTATGAGCTCGGTGATCCGGTTGCCGGCGGGCCTCGGGTTGACCTCGACCACGCGGGGGCCGTCGGCGGTCAGCTTGATCTCCGTGTGGGCCACGACGTCGTCCAGCCCGAGGGCTTCGAGCGCCTGCCGCGCGGTCCGTTCGGCGGCCTCGCGGTCCGCCGGCGGGAGCGCGGCGGGGAACATGTGGCCGGTCTCGACGAAGGCGGGAGCTCCGCCGACGCTCTTGTCGGTGATGCCGACCACCTGTGTCGTTCCGCCGTACGACACGGTCTCGACGCTGACCTCCGGTCCGTCGAGCAGTTCCTCCAGCAGGACGACCGGATCGCGGCGCTGTCCGCGGGCGTTGACGGGGAAGCCGGCGAGCGCCCGATGGGCCTGCGTCAGCTCGGACTCGTCGTCGACGCGGCGCACGAACATCCCGGCGCACAGGTCCACGGGCTTCAGCACCAGCGGGTAGCCGATCTCCCGGGCGGCGGCAGCGGCCTCGGCCCGGTCCGCACACACCGCGTAGCGCGGTCCCGGCAGACCGGCCCCGGCCAGCGCCCGGCGGGTGGCGTCCTTGCGGCAGGCCCGTTCGACGGCCTCGGGCGCGGGACCGGGCAGCCCCAGGCGCCCGGCGATCCGCGCCGCCGTCGGCAAGTAGTAGTCGCAGGAGGTGAGCACGCCGTCGAAGCGCAGTGCCTCGTGGGCGCGCTCGGCGAAGGGCAGCAGCGCCGCGGTGTCGTTGGTCTCGGCCGTGAGCACGTGACGGGCGGCGAGCAGCGGGTGGGCGGTGCCCTCGGGGGCGGAGCGCAGGTAGTGGTGCAGGTCGCGGGTGAGGAACGTGAAGCTGTGCCCGCCCTCGCGGATCGCCCGTGGCAGCAGTCTGCTCATTGATCCGACCCAGCTCTCGACCATCAGCAGATGTGCCACGGCTTCCCCTTCTCACAGCGCGGTTGCGGTTGTCCGGCACGCCGGCGGCGCCCGTGGGAGGGCGCTCCGGCTTGACCGAGAAGAAACCTTATCGATAATCGTTTTCATTGTCATCTGAGGAGGCGACACCTCACCTCCTCCCCCGCCCTCCGAAGGTGAGCCCCGTGCCTCCCGCCCCACCCAAACGAAGCGCTGTCCTGTGCGCCCTGCTCGCCCTGGCCGCCGTCCCCGCCTCCACCGCTCCCGCCCAGGCACACGACGACGCCGCACTCCGCTTCGGCGCCTGCCCGAGCTCCGTACCGGCGCCGCCCGCCCCCGACCGGGTCGAATGCGGCCATCTCGACGTCCCACTGGACCGGCGGAAGCCCGACGGCAGGCACATACGCATCGCCGTCTCCCGCGTGCCGGCCTCCGGCACCCCCGAGGAGCGGCGCGGCATCCTGCTGGTCAATCCCGGTGGCCCGGGCGGCTCGGGGCTCCCCTACGCCGTCACCAAGCGCGCCAAACTCCCCGCGAGCGTGCGCCGCGCGTACGACGTCATCGGCTTCGACCCACGCGGCACCGGGCAGAGCGCACCGGCCGACTGCGGCCCGATGGGCGGCCTCTTCGACGCCCCGGCCCCCGATCCCGCACCGACCGATCGGGCCGCCGAACGGGCCTCCCACCAGTCCCTGAAGAACATGGCGCACGACTGCGCGGCCCACACAGGAACCGACACCCTGCCCCACCTCTCGACCACCGCCACCGCGCACGACATGGACGCCGTCCGGTCCGCTCTCGGCGAGGACCGGATCAGCTACCTCGGCGTCTCGTACGGCAGCTACCTCGGCGCCGCCTATGCCGCCGCATTCCCGCACCACATCGACCGGATGGTGCTCGACAGCGTCGTCGGCCCGTGGGACTGGTACGACTTCGACCTACGGCAGAGCCGGGCGCTCCTGCGGCAGCGGGAGGTGTTCTTCGCCTGGGCCGCCCGATACCACCACCGCTTCGGCCTCGGCACCGACGCCACCGCCGTACGCGCGGCCTATAGCCGGGCCCGCCACCACCTCACCGTCCACCCCCAACAGAGCTTCGGCCCGGCCGAGTTCGACCGGACCGTGTACCGCTCCCTGGGCCGGACCGAACGCTGGACCGCGCTCGCCGACGGCATCGCCGGCTCTCTGCGGACCGGCGACACCACCCCGCTCCACCCCGCCGAGCCCTTCGCCGGCGCCGCTTCCCGCACCTATGAGGCCGCCAACCGCACCGTGCAGTGCGCGGACGGTCCCGGCCCCGCCCCCGCACGGGTCCGGGCCGACCTACGGCGCTCCCGACGCCTTGACCCGCCCCCGCTACTGACCGGCATGGAGGCCTCCGTCTGCGCCTACTGGCACCACCGGCCCGCTCATCGCACCCTGCTCGGCAGCCCCCAGGCCCCGCCCGTGCTGCTGATCGCCTCGGAACACGACCCCGTCACCCCGCTCGCCGGTGCCCGGCAACTGGCCCGGCGCCTCCCCGGCTCCCGGCTCGTCACCCTCCACCACGACTACTCCCACGGCGTCTTCGCCAGCCGCGGCAACCCCTGCGTGGACGGCACGGCGGCCGCCTACCTCGTGGACGGCACCGTACCGGCCAAGAACGTCCACTGCGCGGGACCCGGGCTGCCCACACCCTGAGCCGCCACCACAGGCGTTGTGCTCTGGCGGAGGTACCACTCGGTGGACAACAGCCGCTTCCGGTCGTCCCACGGAAGCCCGGCGATCACACCCGGCAGGGCTCCTCGCTCCACCTCGGAGCGATGGGCCAGCACGGCGGCGACCTTCTGCTCCAGCCAGGGACCGACATCGACGGCCGCGGTGACCTGGTCGTCCGGAACGCTGTAGGCCGCCCTGCGCACGCCGACCGCCCCCCTCAGCGCCGGCACCACCGAGCGCGGATGGGTGGCCAGATAGAGCGCGCTCGGCTGCCAGGGGTCGCCGGCATCCGGGTAGAGCTGGTCGAGTCCGGCCGCCTGGACCGCGAGCACGGTCACCCGGTGGGCGTGCACATGGTCCGGGTGGCCGGACAGCCCTCCGTAGGCGTCATGGGTGACCACCACCTCCGGGCGGAAGTCCCGGAGGTGCGCCACCAACCGCCGCACGGCGTCGTCGAGCGGCGCCTCGACGAAGGGCGCACTGCCCGGCGCCGACTGCGGTACCCGGGCATCGGCATAACCGAGCATCCGCGGCTCACCGGCACCGAGGATCCGCAGCGCCTCGGCCAACTCCCCGGCCCGGTGCGTGCCCACGGCCCAGGTCGCCGTGACGACGCCGGTACGCGCTCCCGCCGCCGCGTGCCGGGCGAGCACTCCGCCCGCCACCAACGACTCGTCGTCAGGATGGGCAAAGACCCCGAGCAGACTCGGTACGGACATCGACGGCCACCTTCCCGTAGGGAGCAGAACGCATCCAGAAATGGCGAACTCCCGTCCGTGTGACTGGAGTTGCGTCACCTCTCGTGCACTATGGTCGCGTGGAGAGCGAAGCTGAGCGCCCTGCGAACGCGAACCGCCACCTTCCCACCCCCGCCGCAGCGGCGGCCGAAGCACCGCTGACATTGGGGGTGGAAGAGGAATACCTGCTGGTCGATCCGGTGACCCGGGAAGTCAGCCCGCAGGGGCAGAAGGTGGTGGCCCAGGCTTCCGCTTCCGGACTCGGGGCCCGGGTCGGCACCGAACTGACGTGTTATCAGGTCGAGGCGCGCACCGAACCGCACACCCTCGTACGGGAACTCGGGGAAGAAATCCGGTCGATGCGTGCCCTCGTCGCCGATGCCGCGGAACGACAAGGTTTGCGCCTGGTGTCCAGCGGTTCGCCCGTTCTCGGCCCGCTGGTTCCGCCGCCCATCTCGGAAGGGCCTCGCTACGCGCAGAGCGCGGCGACCTTCCGCGCCCTGGACGACGAACAGACCGCCTGCGCCTGCCACATTCACGTGGGGATCGCGGACCTGGGCCGGGCCCTCCAGGTCAGCAACCACCTGCGGCCCTGGATCCCCACCCTGATCACCCTGATGGCCAACTCGCCCTACTGGAACGGCAGGGACACCGGTTATGCCAGTTGGCGGGTGCTGACCCTGGCGCGCTGGCCGATCGCCGGTCCTCCGCCGTACTTCGAGTCGCCGGCCCATTTCGACGGCCTCGTCGGCCGGGTCATCGAGACCGGGGCGGTCATGGACCGGGGCGGCCTGTACTGGGACATCAGACCCTCCGCCCATGTGCCGACCCTGGAGATCCGGGTGGCCGACGCCGCTGCCACCGCTGACGAGACCGTGCTGTTCTCGGCCGTCGTCAGGGCCATGGTCGCGACCGCCCTGAAGGCCATCGAGGCGGGAGAACCGGCGCCACGCCCGGAACCGGAACTCCTGCGCGCGGCCTGCTGGCGTGCCGCCCGCGACGGGCTGTCCGGGCAGAGCATCGCTCTGCCCACCAGCCGCCTCGTCCCGGCCGTGGCCCGGGTGGACCAGCTCCTGGCGTGGATCCGGCCCGCGCTGCGGGCCTACGGCGACCTGGAGTTGGTGCGCCTCGGATGGTCACGACTGCAGGCCGTGGGCAATGGCGCCGACCTCCAACGCGCCGCCTATGAGCGCCGCCACAGCCTGCCCGACGTCGTCGACCACCTGATCGCCGCTGCGACACCGCCACCGGCACCGGCACCGGCCTAGAGGTGGACGGGGGCACCGGCCTGCCGGCCGCGAGGGATCAGACCCCGTGGCGCGGCCAGGGAACGTCGGTGGCGACGGGTGCGGTGTAGTCGACGCCGGGCACGGCGAAGCCGTAGAGGCGCTGGACCTCACCGTGGAACCAGTCGAGGTCGGCGAGTTCGGCGATGGTGTCGGTCGTGGCGGCCTGCCAGCGTTCGGCGACGGCGGACTGGACGTCGGGGGCCAGCTCCCAGGTGTCGAGGCGTACCCGGCCTTCGTCGTCCAGGTCGAGCGGGCGGGCGCCGGTGAGCTGGTCCCACAGGTCGGTCAGCTGGGCGAGCGGCGGCACCACGCCCTCGCCGAGGACGCCGCGCAGCAGCCCGACGTACAGGGCGATGCCGGGGACGGCGGTGGAGGACTGGGTGACGGCGGCACCGTTGACGGAGGTCACCGCGCGACCGCCGACGAGCCCTTCCAGGCGCTCGCTCAGGGTGCGGGCGGTGCCTTCCAGGTGGGCCTTGGCTGCGCCGATGGTGCCGTGGCGGTAGATCGCGGCCGTCAGTGGGGAGCCGATGTAGGACAGGGCCGCGGTGGTGAACCCGTCCGCGAGCAGGCCGCGGTCGGCGAGGTGGGCGATCCACCGCTCCCAGTCCGCGCCGCCCATCACCGCGGTGGTCTGCTCGGTGTCGTCGCCCGTGGCCGGCTGGGTCTCGACCTCCGTGACCTCGCCCGCGCCCTGGTCGTCGAAGACCAGCGTCTTGGTGCGGTGGGCCTGGCCGATCGGCTTGAGCACGGAGGCGTAGAGCGCCCCGGTGTCGGGGTCGGTGCGGCGGGGCGCGGCGACGGAGTAGATGAGGTAGTCCAGGCGGCCGCCGAACCGCTGCTTGAGGAGGTCCGCGACCTGGTCCTTCATCTCGTCGGCGAAGGCGTCGCCGTTGAGGAAGACCATGTCCCGCCCCGCCTGGGCGGCGAGTTCGGCGGTCGCGGCGGTGCGGTACCAGCCGGCCGTCGCGGTACGCCGGGCGCTGGGGCCCTTCTCGAAGCAGACGCCGATACCGCGGATCCCGGCCCGCCGGAGGCCGGCGATGGTGGCGGCGAGCCCGTATCCGGCGGACGAACCGATGACCAGCGCCACCGGGCCGTCCTCCGTCGGCGCCGCCGCGGGGCCGGGCGCGGCGGCCTGCCACATCTCCTCGACCAGGCGCCGGCAGCCGGCCGGGTGGGAGTCAAGGAAGAGGAAACCACGGTGACGGGGGGTGAGGACGCGTTCGGTCACGATGAGTCAGTCCTTAGGTCATTCGGACATGAAGGTGCGCACCGGGGCGGGGGAGCTCCACCGCGCCGGCCGCGGCCGGCGCACCTTGCGCGCCTTTGGCAAGTCTCCTCCCCCACCGGGACGGAGCATGACATCAACGGGTACAGCGATGACGATCTTGGATTGGAGCTTTTCCACTACGGCCCTCACCAGGCCGGCGGTCGGGACCGGTCGCCGGCCTCGTCCTCCTCCGGCGGCCGGGGCCACGGCAAGGACTCCAGATGTCTCAGCAACCCGGTTCTGCTGTGCATCCGCACGAACTCCGCTCCCCAGCCGAACCCGTAGTTGCCGCCCGGGGACATCGCGTGAAAGACGCCCTTCCAGGTCCGTGAGTCGTCGTACCGCGTCAGCGGCTCCATGACCTCGTCCGCGTCCTGCGCCAGCACGATGACTTCAGCGATTCTGCTCATGCCGGGAGTATCACCGGCGGCACCGGATACGATCCACCAACCGGGTTTGCGGTGTCACCGCAGGTCAGTGGCGAGGGAAGCCGCGGTGATGGAAGCCTGGCCCGCCGTGATCCGGGCCGTCGTGATCGAACGGGCCGTCGTGGTCGAACGGACCGCCGTGATCGGGCCCACCATGATCATGGTCGCCATGGTCATGGCCGCCGTGATCGTGATCGTCGTGATCATGGTCGCCGCCCGGACCGCCCGGCCTCCGCGGGAGTTCGACGGTGTCGCAGTAGATCACCGGCCCTGGCGTCGTGGGCGGGTTGGGGGCGTCCGGGCGGATGCCCTCGGTTTCGAGGACCATCAGACGCAGCGGCCCGCGCCGTCCGGGCGGCATCGGGATCTTGCCCGTGTAGAACGGCGTGTGGGAGGAGTCCGCGTCGACCGAGGCGAGTTGGACGGTGGTGTCGTCGAGGGTCACCCAGCCCAGGTCTTCGTCGTCGACCAGGCTGTTCCGGCGTTGCAGCGTGGCGGTGATCCGTGGCGGCAGCGAGCCGGTGGGGTCCCAGGAAGGGCCGGTGACGCTCACCGACAGCGGGTCGCCGAGAGTGACCCGCAACTCACGGTCGGGCAGGGTGCGTACCAGGTCGGCGAGGACGACCTTGGAGATCTCGGCTCCCTGGACGGAATCCGGCTGGTAACGGACCAGGGCGAGCCGGACGAAGGGCAGGCAGGCGTCTCCCGTGTCCAGGTCCAGGTCAAAGAACCAGCGGCCGATCGCGTCCAGATTGTCGCCGGACTTCGGTTCGACCTCTTCGAACTGCGGGGGAAAGCCGACGACCAGGACGGGAAGTGCGCCCGAGGGGGTGTCGAGAGAGAGTCTCGGGGACCGCTGCACGGCATTGGTGAACACCTCTTGGGTCGGGGCCACGACCCGTGCGGAACGGTGGATGGGATCGCGGCCCATCAGGGTGACCCAGGCATCCCGTACGGACGTCGGGTCGCCTCCCGGCGGGTCACCGAGGACCACGCCGAGCAGTTCGCCGTCTCCGGAGGAGTACCAGGGGCGGTCCAGGTAGACCCGGATGCCGCGACCGCGCCGGCGGTGGACGATGACGCCGGGCGGTCCTTCGATCTCCTCCAGGGTGAGGGTGGGTACGCAGTACTGCAGTTTCGGCGCCGTGGGGCGTTGGCTGCTCGGTACCGAGTACTCCTGCGGCTGCCCCGCCACGGTCAGCCGGTTCTCGCCCGGCGCGGCGAACTCCGCCGGGAAGTAGTCGGCGAACTTGCTGCTGGCCACCGGGTGGTAGCGCACCGTCCGGTGTTTGGTGTCGCCGAACTCGTGCTTGGCGGGATGGGGCGGGTCGGGGTGCTTGTCCGGGTGCGCCGCCGCGTCCGCGGCGTCCGCCGCCGCCTTCTTCTCCGCCGCCTCGGTGTTGAAGGTCAGGACGCCGTCCCGGAGCAGGGCGGGCTCGGCGCCCGGGACGCCCTCCTTGCCCGCCGCCCACGCCGTCAGCAGGTGGAAGACCGGGGCGGTCATCTCACGGGGGTCGCGCCCATGGCGGCCGGCGTCCCGCACCTCGGTCCACTCGGCGATCAGGTCGACCCGGTCCGTACTTGCCTCGTCCAGTGCGATGGCCCCGGAGAGGTGCTGCGCGGTCGCTCCGAGGGGACGCCGGGTCGCCGGCGGCACCGGCTGCACGAGCGTCAACACCGGTGATTGCAAGGGCCGTTGCACCGCGTGGACCAGTGTCAGTTCCTGCCAGGGGGTGAACATCCAGTGGCGGCTGTCTGCGGCCAGCGCCAGCACGTCGTCGGTGCGCCGCGCTGCTGCCGCCCTCCGCGCCGCCGCCTCCCCCTCCCCCTCCATCGCGAGCCTCGGTGCCGATTCCTGCTGCTCCCGGCACCACCCGGCCAGGCCCATGATCTTCTCCTCGAAGTCGATCACGGAGCACACCCGGACGGTCGCCACGGCGCCCTTCGGCAGCGAGACGGTCAGCACCCGGGACGCCTCGTCGAAGCGCGGCGCCGCGGTGCCCTCGGCCAGCCGCAGCCTGAGGGAGCGCGGGCGGTGCCAGACATCGCCGTCCCAGGGGACCGGGAAGGGCTGCCCCTCGGGCATGCCGGGCAGATCCAGGAAGACCGCTCCCGTGGACAGCGGGTCGGGGAGGTAGGGCAGTTCGACCTGCTCGCCCTTGTGCAGAACGGTGTTCGCCGGGTTGTGGGGATCCGCCGCCGGGGACTTGATCGTCTTCACTTCGACATCCGGCTGGGACGGGTCGCTCAGCGAGCCGCTCTCCCGTACGGCCAGGTCGTAGACCTCGTTCTGCACGTTCGGGTCCGTGGATCCGATGGCCTCGTCCAGCAGTCCGTGCCACTCGATGCAGCGCAGCGACGCCTTCGGTGCCACCACATGGCGTTCGTCGGTACCCCGGTAGGGGTCGTGTCCTTGCGAGGTGACCAGCGACGACCGGTTGAAGTCCGCGGCGTACTGCTCCGCCGTCATACCGGTTCCGGCGCCGGCCGCAGTGCCGGTTCCCGCACCGGTGCCGGTGCCGCCGCCGGGGCAGTCGGCGACGACGAAGAAGCCGCTCTTGCGGCCGAGTGCGACCAGAGTCGTGCAGCCGGGTATGCCGTCTGCGTCGCTGCCCTTGAAGCCCTGGGCCTTTTGCTCCTCGGCATAGGCGGCCCTGGTCTGGTCGCCGAAGAATCCGGTCGGGCCGGCCTGGATGGGATGGCCCTGGGCGATGAGGGCCTGCTGGACGATGCGTACCTCGTCATTGGTCATGTTGGGCTGGACATTGGCCCGGTGGACGGTGATCGGTGGCGTCCCCGAAGTGGCCGGCGGTGGCCCGGCCCCCGGGCTGCTCCGGATCACCAGCCGGAATTCCGAAGCGCCTTCCCCGGACCGGAACCTGGCCACGACGGCGGGTGCCAGAACGGCCTCGAACCTCTGGAAGGTCAGTAGCCCCGCGTCCTCGGGGAGCACCAGGGCCTTCCCGTCCTTCAGGCCGTCGGCGTCCGCCCCGTCCGCCCCGTTGCCCGACAGGTCGACCAGAGCGTCGGCATCGGCCTTGTCGAGCCCGTTGCCCGCCAGGTCTACGGTGCGCATGCGTACCCGGTACTCATGGCCGAACCGCAGCCTGGGCAGCGTGCCGGGCCGCACTCCCGGCGTGATTTCCAACGGCAGTTTCGTCTGCGCCTCGTTGTTGAGCGGTACCGGCTGGTTGGGGTGCCGGTCCTCGTCGCCCGAGCCGTCATCGGTGTCCAGCACCAAACCCGGCCGGGGCGCGGACAGCGACCATCCGTCCCAGGTGACCAGCTGCTCGGGCACGTAGAGGTGGTCGGGGTTCAGCGCCTCGCGGGGTGGTCTGACCAGGTGGGCCTGGAAGAAGCCCTCGTCGGAGGCCGTGAGCAGGAGCGGTCCGCCGCGCGGCTTACGGTATTGCACCTCGCGCTCGTGCAGCGAGAACCAATGCCGTCGGGTCTCGTCCCAGATGTCCAGCCGGTGGCCGCGCACCAGGTTCTCGGCGAACAGTTCGGGGGTGGGTGCTTCGTCGTCCGAGGCGTGTGGGACGGCTCCCGGATTCTGCGGGCCGGGTGTCGCACCCTGCTTCTGCTGTTCGACCACCCGGGCGAACGCCGCATCATGCTCGGCCGCCCGGGCGAAATCCTGCCGGAGGCTTTCCACGCGCTGGTCCCTGACCAGCGCGATCCCATGGGTCCGCACCGTGGCGAGTCCGGTGGCGTTTTCTGCCGGCCCGACCATCTTGCCTGCGGCGGCGTCGATGTCAGCCGGTTCGAGCGTGAATTTCCCCTTCAGTTCCACCAGGCCGCGGGAGGGGGGCGTCAGCGGGCCGCGGGTGGGTGCCCCGGCCCGGGGAACGAAGGCGCGGCGGTCCGGAAGGAAGACGTAGCGCGTGCGAGGCGACACGTCGTGCGACGCCTTTTTCTCCATTTCGGGCTCCCAGTGGGGGATGACCTTCAGGAACAACTGGCCTGAAGAGACGGGGAGCAGGTCGGCCGGAAAGCGAAAGTCCAGAACGAGTCCGAGGTGCCGCAGCAGTGTGGGGTGGTCGCCGAGCCAGGTGAGCATCTGGTGGAAGTCGGGATCGTGCTTCTCGGGTCGCGGCGGTGGCGGCGACGGTTCTTGGCCGGCGAGGGTGGGCGGCTTCTCCGGCATGGGGATCGTGTGGAAGTTGTACAGGCCCTGGAGCTGCGAAGGCATCGGTGGTTCGTCGTCCGCGGTGGTGTCGCCGACCGCTGCGGGCGCGGCCTTGGGGCCCACGTCCCCGGTGCCCCCGGAGCCCCCGGAGCCGTCGCTCGGGGAGCCGCCGCCCGTTGAACCGCCGTTGTCGGCTCCGTCGTCCGTCGGGCCGTCGCTCGGTGGCATCACCAGGTCTTTGGTGGGGGGTGGTACCTCGGGTGACGTCATGGCCGCTTCGGCGTATTTGCCCTTGGTGAAGGCGCTGACCTCCTTGGTGGAGTAGGTCTCGCACGCCTGGTCCGTATGCCTTTCGAAGACGTAGGGATCGAGCGGCGTGGCCTCGTTGAAGAGGCTCTCCCACAAGTTCGCGTCGGGCAGCGGGCCTTGCGGCTTCAGCCCGGTGACGAAGGGTGTCGAGGGGGCGGGCGTCGTGGCGGGCTCCTCGTTCGCCTCGGTGGACGTGGAGGGCTCGGCGGTGCCCTCGCCGGTGGCGAAATCAAAAGTGGCGGGTGCGATCCGGTCCGGCCAGTGGAGGAAATCGGGGAAGTGCGAGTCCAGCGTGGCGCGTTTCGCCGGGTCGGACGGGTCGGGCGGAGCGGGCCCCATCAGCCGCGGCGCGATGAACACCGACACCTTGACCTGTGTGCCGTCCTCCGTCAGCCCGGCGGGGAGAACGGTCCAGTTGATCTGCTGTTCGAAGTCCATGGTGGCTCTCCACGCGGTTCGCTCACGCGGCGAACGCCGCGCAGTATTCCGGCCAGTCCTGCTCCTTCGAGAAGCATTGCGCGAACGTCGGGTCGACCGGCGCACCGGCGAAGGTCCGCTCCAGTTCGAGCGAGACCGACTTGCTGAAGAAGGCGATCCGTACGCTGACCGTGAGGGTGCCCCTGCCGCGGACGATCGACTGCTTGCCCTTCTTCTCGTACGTGAGCTCCAGATAGAACTCGACGGACACCGTGACGATGCCCAGCACCGTCAGAAAGCCGTTGCACCGCAGGTAGCCGGTCAGCTTGATGTCGTCCTTGGCGAGCATGAAGCGGATGCCCGCCATGATGGAGACCCCGCCGCTCGCGACCCCCAGATCCAGCGCCGCGGCGCCGCCGAACTCGATGGCGCCCTCGACCTCCTGTACACCATGGGCGTCGACCAGCAGGGAGAAGTACCCGCCGCCGCCGAACAGGGAGACCGTGACGGTGAAGGGGTGCTTCTGCTCGCAGACCGAGAAGCGGAACGAGACCGGCTTGCCGTCGAAGGGGATCGCCAACTCGGCCGACAGGGAGAGGTTGGCCAGGTTGAAGACGCCGAGGGGCATGGCGGGAACGGCGAGCGTGTAGCCGGCGCGAAGGCCGGTGGTCTGGACGTCGATGAACGCGCCGGGGCCGAAGCCGTCGGCGGGCAGGGCGCTGCGGAGGGTGTTGATGAACTCCAGGGCACCGCGGAACTGCAGCTCCACGCCGGAGGCCGCCACATCGGGCTTCTGCCCCGGCCCGGTCTTGAACTTCAGCTCCTCGAATTCCACTCGGGCCATGCCCAGGAAGTCCAGCGCGAAGTGGCTCAGGGTGCCCTGCACCGTGGATTTGGCGACGGCGTCCTTCGAACGGACGGTCCGGGCATCCAGGATCAGCGAGGCCTTGGACACGTCGATCAGGGCGGTCGGGTCCACCTCACCGCCGTCCTTCGTCGGCCGGGCCAGTGGCGGCTTCCACACGTACCGCAGTTCCTTGCCCTGTCCGTCCGCCAGGTCGCGCATACGCAGGACGGGCGCGGGCAACTCGCCGTTCTTCAAGATCTTCTCGATCTGCTGGTCGTCAAGCTGCCGCAGTGTGCCGAGTTGGTCCTTGACGAGCTGCTTCAGGTACGTGCCGAGGTCGATGCCGAGCAGTTGGGCCCCGCCGAACGCATCCCTGATGGCTTTGATGTCGTTCGCATCGGCGACCGCGCCGGTGGGGTCCGTCTTGAAGACGTCGGGGATGACGCCCGCCTGGCTGGTGATCACCTTCACCGCGGCGTTGGGGCTGGACAGTCCGCCCGCCTGCTCCGCCCCGAAGGCCAGCTTGAGCGGGTCCAGCAGGTTGAGGTACGCCCCGGCCGGATGCTCCTCCATGGAATGCTTCAGATACGTGGCGTTGAACTCGACGCTGAGATCACCGGCGTTCGGAGTGAACTGCTCGACGGCGGGGACGCGGACCTCCGCCGTGTGGACGCAGGGCTTGCCCACCGCCAGCGCGCCGCCCTCCTTCGGGCGGAGCCCGAAGGTCAGGAAGCCGACCGCGTGACTGGTGCTGCCGGGAGCGCCGTCGGGGGGCGGCGCCATGGCCATCACCTGGCCGTGCAGCGCGCGTCGCTGGCGCTTCGCCAACTTTTCTTCTGTTTCCTTCGCCGGGTCGTACAGGCGCTGCAACTGCTGCTGCTCGTCCAGCAGTCCATCGGGCACGAACACCAGCGGCATGGTGAAGCTCACCTTGCGGCCCTCGGAATCCGTGCCGATCAGGGTGAATTCGTGGTCCTCGCCGGATTCTTTGAGACGCACCCAGAAAGCCGTGGTCTCCTCCTCGTCCTTTTCGGGAGGCGGTGGGGGATCCGGAGGAGGCTTGGGCGGAACGATCACCGGAGTGACGCGGTCGGTGATACGCAGCATCTGGAACGGCATTTCGCGTCCCCCATGCGGGAAGCCGGTGGCCGCCCCATAGGTCTTCTCCGGCTGCTTGACGATGATGCGGTCCTCCCGCTGCAGGTAGGCGACGATTCCGTCGTCCGGACGCGCGATGAAGATCCGCCTGAACTCCTGCATGTGCAGTGCCTCATGGCCGGTGCACAATCGGCCGTGGCGGACGATGCGGACGTACTGGTCACGTCCCAGGCCTGTGATGTGGTCGTACGCCACCAGATTCGGCGCGGGCTGACTGGCCGCCTTGTAGCGTGCGAGGGCTTCCTCCGACAGCGGCTCCCAGGCACCGTGCAGATGGGCCGAGGTGCCCATGGGCGTGATGAGGAACTGCTCCGCGTGCAAGGGGCCAGTGTGGACTTCGAGAGGCCCCCCTACTCCGGGCACCGGGATACGGCTGGTGAGGGTGACGAGGTCCCGCAGGACAGGGGCTACGTACGGGGCACCCGGGGGCAGCGTCCCGCCATTGGTGACCGTCGCGAAGGCCCGCAACTTCACGCCGCCGTCCGGTGCACCGTGCTCACCGGGGACGGCGGCATCCGGCACCAGCCGGGCGTGCCACAACGCGGTGCGGCCGTCGGCTTGTTGGGGCCGGGTCCCGCCCAACCAGTCCACCGGCTCGTCGTAGGTGATCAACAGTCGGGTGGGGAACTCGATGATGCTCCTGGGGACGCCCTGGAAGATCGTCGTTCCCGGCGTGTCCGGGCTCGGTGGACCGTCCGGCACCCTGAGCGGCACCAGGCGCTCCCAGTCGAGCAACCCGTCCAGCGACAGCTTCAGCTCCTTGATGTCGTCCGGCACCGAGAAGGCCAGCCGGGTGGAGCCGGCGGTGACCGCCTTCATCGGCGCGGTGACCGTGCTCAGCTTGTCGGGCACCTCTTCCACCACGTGCTGCGGAGGCAGCCCGACGAGGACGAACGCGTTGGGTGCGTCCGGGGCCCGCACGAGGCGGTGGCGATCGCCGTCGAAGTTCAGGCCCACGAGTGTGATGTCGACGACCAGCATGTCCGCCGGCCGCACCACCCGGAACGGTCCTTCCGCGACGTCCTCGTCATGCGGTGGAGGGGGCTCGTCGGGGGGTCTGCCGGGGTCATGAGGCGGACCGTCCGGCGGGTGGTGGGGCGGGCCGTCCGGCGGGTGGTGGGGCGGACCGCCGGGCGGGTGGTGGGGCGGACCACCGGGGCCCCCACCACCGAAGCCGCCGCCGGGCCCCCCACCCCCGAAACCGCCACCGCCCGGGCCCCCGCCGAAGCCGCCGCCGGGCCCGCCACCGCCCCCGCCGAAGCCACCACCCCCGAAGCCCCCGCCGAAACCGCCCCCTCCGAAACCGCCACCGCCCCCGCCGCCCCCGAATCCTCCGCCGCCGGCGCGGTTGCCGCGGCCGCCGCCGCGATCGCCTCCGTGGTCATCGTGCCGGCCCTCACCAGGATGGTTGCGCAGCTCTTCCCCGAGCCTCAGGGAGACAGGACGGCGGGTACGGAATGACATGGGGAACGCCTCACCCGAGCTCATGAGACTGGTAACGAGGTCATACGAGTGGCAAGGTGCGGCACGGCACCTTCACACGAGGTCATACGAGTGGCGAGGTGCGGCATGGGCACCTTCACGGTCCACTTCTCTTCCATGCTCACTCCGGTGACGGATGCTCGCCACTGGGGCAGAACGGCAGCTACCGGCCTGTCGGCGGCCGCAGCCGGTGGCCGCAGCGGGGCGGCCCGGTGCGGGCCGGCAGCCGGGGCCCCAGCGTGGAAGGGAGCCGCCGCGCCGCCCGTCTTCCGGACGACGTCCCGGCCCCAGCTCTGAACGCGGCACTCAGGCAGCCGCCCCCCGTCGGCGCCTCCTCCTGGAACGGCACGTCTGGCCCCGCGACGGCACCGCCGGCCTGCGCCAGGCACAGCTCGACCTGGACGCCCGGCGCCGGCACCGCACCGCTCCCGGCACCGATCCCTCCGTACCGGATCTGCCTGAACTACGTTCCGCAGTACGGCAGTTGAAGGGACCGCCCGCTCCCGCCACCTACCCCGCACAGCATGCGGGCCCCAACTACCGTCACTCCAGCCCTGCCTCCGCGATCCGCAGCAGCAGCGCATGCAGCGTCTTCCGCTCGGCCGGCTTGAGCGGATCCAGCAGCTCGTTCGTCACGCGCAGGCCCGAGGCGTCGGTGTCGCGGAGGAAGGCGCGCCCCTCCTCCGTCAGCACGACGATCCGGCTGCGCCGGTCGTCGGGGGCCGGCCGGCGCTCCACGAAGCCCAGCCTCTCCAGGTCGTCGACGAGACCGACGATCGCGCTGGGGTCATAGCCGAGCCGTGCGCTCAGTTCCCGCTGCAGAGCCCCCTCCGACGTGGCGAGGAAGCGCAGCAGCGCGTAGTGCCGCAGGCGCACCCCCGACTCCTGGAGGAAGGCGTTGAACAGCTGCCCGGAGCGCAGCCCGAGCCGGTACAGGAGGTAGCCCGTGTCCGCGTGCAGTCCGCGCATCCACGGCTCGTGCGCGTCGATCGGGACGGGGGCCTTGCTGCGCGGCTGGCGGGCGATGACGGACTCCCTGGTCAAGGGCCCCGGAAAGGGGCGGATGGCGGGTGCTGAGCACAGTGTGGCGCATCGCGCCGGTCGGCAACAACTATTGACGTCAACAATCATTGTTCTTACCTTCGATCTCGACGCCGCACCCCGAGCGCCGTGCAGGCGCCCCTACGAAGGGACTGGTACGTGCCCACGATCGATCTCACCGGCAAGGCCGCCGTCGTCACCGGCAGTGGCCGGGGCCTCGGACTCGCCTACGCGCAGGCACTGGCCGCGCACGGCGCCTGCGTCGTCGTCAACGACGTCGACGAGGGCGTGGCGGAAACGGCTGTGAAGTCCATAACGGAGGCGGGCGGCACGGCCGTCGCCGAGGTGGTGCCGGTCGGCACGGCCGAGGCCGCCGACCGCCTGGTGGCGCGCGCCGTGAGCGAGTTCGGGCGGCTGGACGTCATGGTCACCAACGCGGGCATCCTGCGCGACAAGGTCCTGTGGAAGATGACCGACGAGGACTTCGACGCGGTGCTCACCACTCATCTCAAGGGCACCTTCACCTGCGCCCGCGCCGCCGCCGTCCGCATGCGCGACCAGGGCGAGGGCGGCACGCTGATCCTGGTCGGCTCCCCGGCCGGCCAGCGCGGCAACTTCGGGCAGACGAACTACGCCGCAGCCAAGGCCGGTATCGCCGCCATGGCCCGTACCTGGTCCATGGAGCTGGCCCGGGCCGGCATCACCGTCAACGCGATCGTGCCGGTGGCCGCCACCGCGATGACCGAGACCGTCCCGGCCTTCGCCCCGTACGTCGAGGCCATGAAGAACGGCGAGCCGCTGCCGGACTTCCTGCGCAAGGGCGAGGGCTTCGGCACGCCCGAGGACTGTGCGGCCCTCGTGCCGTTCCTCGCCTCCGAGGCGGCGCGCGGCATCAGCGGGCAGGCGATCGGCATCGGCGGCGACCGGGTGACCCTCTGGTCGCATCCGCAGGAGGTCAAGACCGCCTATGCGCACGGCGGTTGGACCCCGGACGCGCTCGCCGCCGCCTGGCCCACCTCGGTCGGGGCCGAACTCCAGACGGTCGGTATCCCCGCACCCCGCGTCCCGGAGGCGTGATGACCCCCGCCATGAACCTCGAAGACCTCGTCGCCATCGACGTCCACACCCATGCCGAGGTCTCCTCCCAGGGCCACTCCTCCCTGGACGACGGCCTGCACGACGCTTCCTCCGCCTACTTCAAGGTCGAGGGCAAACGGAAGCCGACCCTTGAGGAGACGGCCGCCTACTACCGCGAGCGGCAGATGGCCGCCGTGATCTTCACGGTGGACGCCGAGTCCGCGACCGGTACGGCCCCCGTTCCCAACGAGGAGGTCGCCGAGGCGGCCGCCGCCAACGCCGACGTCCTGATCCCCTTCGCCTCCATCGACCCCTTCCGCGGCCGGGCGGGCGTGCGGCAGGCCCGCCGCCTGGTCGAGGAGTACGGCGTGAAGGGCTTCAAGTTCCACCCCAGCATCCAGGGCTTCTTCCCCAACGACCGCGCCGTCGCCTATGAGTTGTACGAGGTCATCGAGGAGACCGGTACGATCGCGCTCTTCCACACGGGCCAGACCGGCATCGGCGCCGGCGTTCCGGGTGGGGGCGGGATCCGCCTCAAGTACTCCAACCCGCTGTACGTGGACGACGTCGCCGCCGACTTCCCCCACCTCAAGATCATCCTGGCGCATCCGTCCTTCCCCTGGCAGGACGAGGCCCTCGCCGTCGCCACGCACAAGCCCGGCGTACACATCGACCTGTCCGGCTGGTCCCCGAAGTACTTCCCGCCGCAGCTGGTGCAGTACGCGAACACGCTGCTCAAGGACAAGGTCCTCTTCGGATCCGACTTCCCCGTCCTCACCCCGGACCGCTGGCTCGCCGACTTCGCGAAGCTGCCGGTCAAGGACGAGGTGAGGCCGAAGATCCGCAAGGAGAACGCCGCCCGCCTGCTCGGGCTGACCAAGCCGTAAGGGGCCGTTGATGCGCAACGAGGGACTGGGGTCGTGGCCCGCACGCCGGGCCCGCAAGACCCCGCACCGCACCGCCTTGCTCCACGGCGACACCGCGACCACATACGCCGAACTGCACCAGCGCACCACCCGTCTCGCGCACGCGCTGCGCGACCGCGGCGTCCGGCGCGGCGACCGGATCGCCTACCTCGGCCCCAACCACCCCTCCTACCTGGAAACCTTGTTCGCCGCGGGCACCCTCGGCGCGGTCTTCGTCCCGCTCAACACCCGTCTCGCCGCCCCGGAGATCGCCCACCAGCTCACCGACTCCGGCGCCAAGGCCCTCGTCCACGGCCCCTCGCACACGGGGCTGGTCGCCGGGCTGCCGGGCACCACCGACGTCCTTACGTATGTCGAGGTGGGCGCCGCGTACGAGGAAGCGCTCGCCGGTGCGTCGGACGAGCCGATCGACGAGGCGGTCGCCGCCGACGACACCTGCCTCCTCATGTACACCTCGGGGACCACCGGCCGCCCCAAGGGCGCGATGCTCACCCACGGCAACCTGACCTGGAACGCGCTCAACGTGCTGGTCGACACCGATCTGACCGCCGACGAACGCGCCCTGGTCTCCGCCCCGTTGTTCCACACGGCCGGTCTTAACATGCTCACCCTGCCGGTACTGCTCAAGGGCGGCACCTGTGTGCTCGTGGAGGCCTTCGACCCGGACGCCACGTTCGACCTGATCGCACGGCACCGGATCACTTTCATGTTCGGGGTGCCGGCCATGTTCGACCAGGTGGCGCGGCATCCCCGCTGGCCGGACGCGGACCTGTCCAGCCTGCGGATCCTCAACTGCGGTGGCTCCCCGGTACCGACACCGCTGATCGCCCGCTATCAGGAGCGCGGCCTGACCTTCCTCCAGGGCTACGGCATGACCGAGGCGGCGCCCGGAACGCTGTTCCTGGATGCCGAGCGCGCGGTGGACAAGGCGGGCTCGGCCGGTGTGCCGCACTTCTTCAGCGACGTACGGGTGGTCGGCCCGGACCTCACGCCGGTCGACGTCGGCGAAACGGGGGAGGTCGTCGTCCGCGGGCCGCACGTCATGGCCGGCTACTGGGGGCTGCCGGAGGAGACGGCTGCTTCCTTCGCGGACGGCTGGTTCCGCAGCGGGGACGCCGCCCGGGTCGACGGGGACGGGTACGTGTACATCGTCGACCGCATCAAGGACATGATCATCTCCGGTGGGGAGAACATCTACCCCGCCGAGATCGAGGACCTGCTGCTCACCCACCCCGGCATCGCCGAGTGCGCCGTGATCGGCGTCCCGGACGACACGTGGGGCGAGGTGCCCCGCGCGGTCGTCGTACCCCACCAGGACGTCGCGCTCGACCCGGACGAGGTGCTGGCCTCGCTGGCCGGGCGGCTCGCCAAGTACAAGATCCCCAAGTCGGTGGTGGTCGCGGACGAACTCCCGCGCACCGCCTCCGGAAAACTCCTCAAGTCCCGGGTGCGCCAGCACTTCGGATCCACCCACTCCCAGGCAGGCAACGCCATATGAGCATCACCGTGCACGGCATCGACGAACTGAAGAAGCTCGCCGGCAGCGACCTCGGCGCCAGCGGGTGGATCGAGGTCACCCAGGAGCGGATCAACACCTTCGCCGACGCCACCGGCGACCACCAGTGGATCCACGTGGACCCGGAGAAGGCCGCCGCGGGCCCCTTCGGTGCCCCGATCGCCCACGGCTACCTCACCCTCTCCCTCTTCATCCCGCTGTTCACCGAGCTGCTGGACGTCCAGGGCGTGACGACGAAGGTCAACTACGGCCTCAACAAGGTGCGTTTCCCCTCCCCCGTGAAGGTCGGCTCCCGCATCCGACTGGCCGGGAGGCTGGCCGAGGTCGAGGACGTGCCCGGCGGGGTGCAGATCACCGTCGACGGCACGGTCGAGAGCGACGGCGGGACGAAGCCCGCGGCCGTGCTGCAGAGCCTGTCGCGCTTCTACGCGTGAGGGGGCGTAGGGAGGTGTCCCCCTGATGCGGGCGCGCGTGAGGCCCAGGACGCGGCGTCCCGGGCCTCACAGTGACCGGTGCTCAGAGAAGTAACGACTCCTGGGGAATGACCGATTCCGCAAGGAAGGAAAGCGGGGGGCGGCTCAGTCCTCGTTGCTCGTCAGGCTGGCCCGGTAGGTGAGCCGGCCACCGAGGACGTGCTCCTTCTTGTAGACGGGCTTGCCGAAGGAGGCCACCTGGGGCTCGGCGGACCAGTAGGTCTGGGCGCCGAAGCCCAGGACGCTGACGCGGTTGTGGGAGATGGCGAGGGCCGCGTTCACATTGGAGACCTTGGCATCGGCGGTGGCTCGCCTCGGGCCGTTGCCGGCGGTCGGGTAGGCGATGCTGATGGTCTCGGAGGTGACCGGAATCTTGAAGATTTCCTCAGTCACCGTGAAGCGGACGACGGTCGTGCGGCGCTTGTCCTTGCCCACGGAAGTGGCGGCCTTGGTGACGAAACGCACCTCGCCGTTGTATGGGTCGATGAGGGTGCGCGGTTGGCCGACGCGCCCCTCCACCCGACCGAGGAGGGCCTCGTAGATCTTCCGGTTCTGGAGGTCCTTGACGAAGGTCGCCTGCTGACCATGGGCCAGAGCATTGAACGCCTTGAGGGTCTTCTTCGCCTCGGGCGTCTTCTGCTTCTTCAGGTACGCCTGGTAGGACCCGACGGTGAGCTTGGCGGGCTTCTTCGCGGCGATCTCGGATGCGTCGGCGGCATGCGCCGTGGGAGCGAGGATCGCTGCCGAGGCGCTGACGGCTATGGCCGCAGTAGCAAGGCGGCGGCCCGCGGTGCGGGTGAGCATAGGGGTTCCTCCCGTTGCGGAAGTGATGCTTGTGATGGCCGCAACGAACCTACGGAAGCACCGGGGCGGGCGAAATCGTCTCTGCAGCCAGCGTCCGTTGGGGCATGGGCCATCCGATCAACTCCCTTTGGTTCAGGGTCATCGAGGGAGCAGACCCGCAACGCCGTGCCTGTCCGCCTGTCCGCTCCCCTGACCGCCGCCCTGACTCACCGTCCGAACCAGATCTCCTCCAGGTCGAACGCGGCCCCCGACGTGCGACGGACGCGGAAGACGGAAACCTTCCGGCCTACGGCTCCGGCGCCGGGACCACGTCCCCAGATGGCGAGCGTCCCGAGATCGGACCAGGAACGGTCGCAAGGCTCCTCATCGAGGTCGAAGCCCGCTTCCGCCGCCGCCTCGCGATCCACGCCTATGGCACGCAACACCTCTTCCGGGTCCCCATCGAGTTCCCATTCGTCGTCGCAGTCCCACCCCCCGGCGTACGCCCGCTCGCCGCCGGGCAGGTCCACCACGTCTTCGAGGTAGCTGTTGCCGTAGTCCATGTCGACCGACCCGACGATCCGGGCCTCTGGATGCCGTTCACGCTGTCTCCGGACCTCCTCCGTCATGGCATACGTAAGGAGGTCCCCACCGAGGGCCGGGTCGGTGATGTGGACGACGTTGCCCCAGCAGCCGACCACGACCAGGTCGAGGTCGGCGCGCACCTCCGGATCCGGCACGTCCGCGAGGGGTCGGTCCGGCAGCTGCTCCAGCACCTCCTCCACGGTGCCGAGCTCCTCGACGACCCGGCGGGCACGCACCGGGTCATGCGCCACCAGGGCCGGCTCGTCGGCACCACCCGGGTCGGGGAACGGCGGGAAACGCAGGGTCAGTACGGCACGGCTGCCCAGCTTCGGCACCACCTCATCGGTGCCCTTCTTGGCTCCCGCTCCCCCCTCCGGGCCCCCTCCGGCCCGTTCGTCCTTCGTCTCACTCATCCCACTCGCTCCACTCATCCCGCCCATCGCACTCATCATGATTGGAGCGTAACTCCCGCCACTGACAACGCCCTTGGGACGCCACCGGCAGCCACTGCTCCCGCCGCCGTCCCAGTAACCCCGCACATGGCAGATACGCCGGGCCACCGCTCTGCAAGGGCATGGGCTCACCGCCGGCTCGACCCCCCACTCCCGCAATCCTGATTTCCCGTATGACGGGCGGCGGACTTCAACGCCTATGTACGATACGGCGGACAAAGAGCACCATTGAGTACCAGTCCTGTGGGGGGGACTTCTTGAAGAACGGAATAGCCGCGGCTGCGGCTGCTGTTGCCCTGGTTCTCGGAGCTGCCGGCACTGCGGAAGCCTCGACGACGCTGCCGCGCACGAATACCGCGCACAGGTGCGTGCACCACACCACCGGCGTATGCGGGTGGAAGGTCGGGAAGAGGCCGGTGGATCGCTACGAGACCGCGCGCTGCAAGGACAACAGCCACTCCTACTCGCGCCACTCCAGCGGCACCTGCTCACACCACCGCGGCGTGAAGTACTGGTGGAAATGAGATAGCCACAGCCCCTTGGGAACTGCGCCCCCGTCTGCCGTGCGGACGGGGGCGTTGACGCGTTCGGGCGGTGAACTCGACTGTCAGTGGGCGGCTTTAGGGTGATCCGCATGGAAGCCACGGCTTTGGAACACAGACTGCGAGAGCGCCCCGACGATGTCTCCGTCTGGCGGGCTTATGCCGACGTGCTGCACCAACGGGGCGATGACCGAGGGAGGTTGATCGAATGGGAACAGCGTGCGTGCACAGCCGGCGGTGCCGAGCGCGAGCAACTTGCCGCTGAGATAGAGCGGTTGTCGGCGGAGCACCAGGAAAGCTGGGACGCGGAGCTGCCGTCGGGGGTGACCGTCGAGGCGCGTCGGTTCGGGTTCGCCACGAAGGTGGCCGTCGAATGGACCGACGAGGCACCGATGTTGATAGCGGAGGCCCTGCGGGGCCGTTTCGTGACCGCGCTGCGGATCAAGACGGCTCATGACCCGGAAGGCGAGGAGTGGGGGCACGAAGAGGAGCACTGGGACGAGAACGGGCCGCTGATGCCGCCGCCCATCGAGGCCGACGGTCTCGCGAGCCTCGATCTCGGGCGGCTCGTCGAGCTCGACCTTTCGTACTTCCGCGTCGGTGACCCCGGCGTCCAGGCCCTGGCGGCCGCGACCGGGAGCGGTCGGATCGAGACGCTGGACCTGCGGTACGTCACCCTCGGCGACTCCGGCCTGGCGGCCCTCACCGCAGCCCCGCACCTCGCCGGGGTCCGGCGCCTGCACCTCCAGTGCAACGAGGTCACCGCGGAGGGCGTGCGCGCGCTGAGCGGTTTCCGGGACCTCACCGAGCTCGACCTCCGGTACAACCCGCTCGGCGAGGACGGCGCTGACGCCCTCCTGTCGGCACCGTTCGTCGGTTCACTCCAGCGCCTGCTGCTGTACCGCGACGACGTCTCCGAGGCCGGCGTGAAGAAGCTCGCCTCCGCCCCTCAGCTCCCTACCACCCTGCGCAGCTACTGGAGGAGCGTGTGAGCGCCGAACTCCGCGACCGTTTCTTCGCCCTTTCGACCGGTGAGGCCACCGACGAAGAGGTCGCCCGCTACCGCGCCGAGGTCGACGCGACCGACACCGAGCCCACCATGACGCTCGACGGTCTGTCGATCTCCTGGCACCCCACCGCACGCCACAAATCGGTGCGCTTCGTCGACGCCCAGCGCATCGACGCCGACGTGCGCGAACTGTTCGCCCGGCCCAGCGAGGGCGCGCCGCACCTGGTCGCCGTCTTCGTCGATCCCCGCGAGCTGTCGTTCCGGACGTTCGAGAACATCGTTCCCCTGGACCACCTGTTCACAGCCGTCCCCCTGGACCTGGAACTGGCCGACCCCGTCGAGCTCGGGCGGGACGCGTACGCGCTGTCGTTGCACCTGCCGGATGCCGCCCGCGCCGGCCTCGAACGACTCGACTCGCTGAACCTCTACGTCCCGCCGCTCAACGCCTCCTCCCGCGGCGGCGAACGCTTCATCTTCCACTCGGCGCTCCTCGCCGAGGCCCTCACCAAGGCAGTGTCGGCGGCGATGCCGGAGGCGATGCTCGACGGCTTCTCGCATGTGAACCCGGTGTTCCGCTGCAATCGCTTCGAGCCCGGCGACAGCAACTTCCTTCACCACCGCGACACTCCCTACTACGACGCCGCCCGCGGGCACGTCTCCCGCTACACCGTCCTGCTCTACCTCACGGGAGGCTCCGCCGAGCCCGCCCTGGACCTCGTCGGAGGGCCGGCGGTCTCCGAGATCGAGCCCCTCACCTGCGTGATCTTCGACCAGCGGTACGAGCACGAGGGCGCGCCCTACCGTGACGGCCGCAAGGTCTTCCTGCGTACCGAACTCGTCTTCCACGAGCCCGAGGTCACGCACGACCCCGAAATCGGCGCGCTGTTCAGCAAGGCCTGCTATTGGACCGGCGAAAGCGTCTTCGCACCCGAACTCGCCCGCCATGCCGACGCGTACTACAACCAGGTCGCCGCGGCGCATTGGCACGGGCTCACCCCCGATGAGACCGGCGAGCCGTTCGTCCACAAGCAGTTCCGCGGCGTGCATTTCCTCGCGAACGGCTACGATTTCTGGTTCCCCAAGAGCGACGCCCTCTCGCTGGCCGAATGCGCCGCGATCACACTGCTCGACTACTTCAACTGCACGATCGGTGGCACGGCGTTCCGCGATCTGTGCGACACGGCCGTGGTCGAGGCGGAAAGCGCGGACGGCACCTGGATTCCCGCCTTCCTCGCAGCCCAGCGCGCCGGGGCGGCCGCCTCCGCAGACCTGCCTGTCGCTTCGTTCGACAAGTCGGTCCTCTTCCCGGACGGGGAAGAATCGGACGACGTGTGCTGCCCGTTCCACGACCTCGGCAGGTTCGACGCCACGCGTTTCGACGAGATCGTCGATCTCTACGAGCGCGCGCAGACCTTCGCGAAGGCGCACATCATGCCGGCGCCGATTCTGATGCTCGGACAAGACGTGGTCCTGGACCCGGAGAAGTTCGTGGTCCGCGGCAACCACATACACATTCTCGGCAAAGAGCCGCTGACGCCCGTGAACTTCGCCGCCTGCTGGAATTCCGGCGGGACGCCCGACAACTACATCGACGTCGCGGCCACGGTCGGTGCGGCGCACTTCCTCGTCCCGCCGATCATCTTCAGCGAGTCGGAGGACTGCTATCACCTGCAGTTCGACTTCTTCCGCAACACCTGGATGGTGAAGCACCAGCAGTCGACCGTACCCGTCCCCATGATCCGCCGGATCGACGAGGTCGCGGCCGAGGAACTCGACGACGAGGAGGCGTACCCGTGGATGGACGCCGTCGATCCCTCGCTGGTCACCGGCGCCTCCGGTGAGCCCGCCCGTACCCCTTGGTGGGCCGACGAGTCCCCACTCGTGGACGAACTCTACGAGCACGTCAGCGAACGCGCCGAGTTCTACGACGAGGACGACTACTAGTACTGCAACCGCATGTGGTGTGACTGTGTGGGCTGGGGCTCGTTGGTGTGACTGTGTGAGAAGTCGCTGACGGTTGAGCAGATCGAGTCGTGGTCCGAGGGTGTAGCCGATTTGCATGCCCGGTTCGGGCATCGTTTCGGCAGGTCAGAGCCACGAGACCGGGCTTTGGACTACCTGCGGGGCCTGCTGGCTCCTTTGGAGAGGAAGAACGGCTGGACGCTGGCCGAGCAGGTCGGCCAGCTCCGCCCGGACGGCGTCCAGCGGCTGCTGAATCATTCGGACTGGGATGAGAACGCAGTCCGTGACGATGTCCGCGATTTCGTCGTGGAGACCATCGGGGCCAGGGACGGTGTCCTCATCGGTGACGACACCGGCTTTGTGAAGAAGGGAACCAAGTCGGCCGGGGTGCAGCGGCAGTACTCCGGGACGGCTGGGCGGCGGGAGAACTGCCAGGTCGGCACGTTCTTGGCCTATGCCTCGGCCCGGGGGCGGGCGTTGATCGACCGCGAGTTGTATCTGCCCGCGTCCTGGACGGAGGATCGCGCCCGGTGCCGGGCGGCAAAGATCGGCGACGAGGTGGAGTTCGCCACGAAGATCGAGCATCTGAAGTGGATGCTGCAGCGTGCCCTGGATGCGGCCGTGCCCTTCGCCTGGGTCACCACCGACGAGGCATACGGACAAGTCCGCCATTTTCGGTCCTGGCTGGAAGAACGCAAGGTGGCCTATGTGGTGGCCACCAAGGTCAATGACACGGTGACCGGCCTCGACGGCTGGCAGTACCGGGTCGACGAGCTGATCGCCACCCGGCCCCAGCAGGCCTGGAAACCGCTCTCGGCGGGAGCCGGCGCCCACGGCCAGCGGATCTATCACTGGGCCCGTGCCGCCCTCAGGCCGCAGCAGGACAGCGGGTTCGGGCACTGGGTGCTGGCCCGCCGCAACATCAGCAACCCCACCGACATCGCCTACTACATCTGCTTCGGACCGGTTTCCTCGCGTCTGAAAGACCTGGTCAAGGTGGCCGGGGCCAGGTGGGCGGTGGAGGAGTGCTTCCAGACCGCCAAGGGCGAGTGCGGCCTGGATCATTACCAGGTGCGGCACTACCGGGCCTGGTACCGGCACATCACCCTCGCCATGGCGGCCCTGGCCTACCTGACCGCTGTCCGCGCGACAGAGGCCGC